>NZ_RZTE01000004.1:0-198444 GCF_003997415.1 Mesorhizobium sp. M7A.F.Ca.MR.245.00.0.0
TTTGCGCCAGTGACCCGCCGCACAGGCGGGTTTTTCGTTTGATGCTCCGTCAGCCTACGCGCCGGCGAAAGGTCCGAAAGAAAACCGTTAGCCCGAATTCGTTGCCCTTTGGCGTCAGGGCCGGCAATTGACAATCGCCGGGTTGAGTCCATCCTCTTCCACCATCTCTGAGGCGGAGATTCGGGGCACATGTGGGATTTTGAGATCGGCCGGTCGGTGTCCATCATGATGCGGACCTGGCCGTTCATCGTCTTTCGCATGATCGTCTATTTCGGCATCACGCTGGCCTACATTATGGCGACGGGCACCGGCGCCTCGGTCGGCTATGGCGTCGGCCATATCTCCACCGATCCCGACGGGCCCATGTCCTTTGCCCTGTGGGGCGGCGTGGTCGGGTTTGGCCTCGTCTCGATCGCTGTGTATTGGATCCGCGAATACATCCTCTATGTCGTCAAGGCCGGCCACATCGCCGTCATGGTCCATCTGATCGACGGCCGCGACATTCCCGACGGCCAGGACCAGATCGCCTACGCCAGGGATGTCGTGACCCAGCGTTTCGCCGAGGCCAACATCCTTTTTGTCGTCGACCAACTCGTCAAGGGCGCTATCCGCGCCATCACCGGCCTGCTTGGCGGTATCGCCGCCTTCCTGCCGATACCGGGCCTGAGCGGCCTGGTCTCGTTCATCAACACCGTGATCCGCCTGTCGCTGACCTATGTCGACGAGATCATCCTCGGCTACAACATCCGCATCAATTCAGCCTCGCCCTTCGAGACGGCGCGGCAGGGCGTCGTGCTCTATGCCCAGAACGGCAAGGTCATGGTCAAGAACGCCGTCTGGCTGGCGGTCATCATGTGGGGCGTGTCGTTCATCATCTTTCTGATGATGCTGGCGCCTGCCGGCGCGATTCTGTTCCTGATGCCTGGCCAGCTCGCCGGCTGGGCTTTTGTGCTCGCCATCGTCTTCGCCTGGGCATTCAAGGCGGCGTTCATTGAACCCTTCGCCATCGCCTGCCTGATGCAGGTCTATTTCAAGACCATCGCGGGCCAGGTGCCGGATCCGGCCTGGGACGCCCGGCTGGCCGAGGCGTCGTCGAAGTTCAGGGAGCTCAAGGACAAGGCGCTCGCCTCCTTCGGCGGTTCGCGCTGGGGTACGGCCGGCGCCACACCCTGATCGGCCGGGCGGGTGATGTCTGGTGAGGCAGAAACGGTGTTGAGGCGCGCCACGGTGGATTTGAGCTGTGTCTCGCCTTGCCCGGAAAAGGTCTCGCTCATGATCAGCTCCGGCAGCGGCAGCCGCCGTCCCCAGCCATGCGTTTCAAGGTCCGGTTTGGGAGCGAACTCGGAAACACGGCCCACGCAGAGATAGGCGATCGGCGTTACGTGGTCCGGAATGGCCAACAGCCGCTTTAGCGCCTGCGCTTCGATGATGCTGACCCAGCCTACACCGACGCCCTCGGCACGCGCGGCCAGCCAGAAATTCTGCACCGCGCAGACGGTGCTGTAGAGATCCATCTCCGGATTGTGCCAGCGTCCCAGCGGCGAACCCTTCGAGCGCTGCCGGTCGCAGGTGATGCAGATGTTGAGCGCGCTTTCGCAGATGCCTTCCAGCTTGAGCTTGCGGTAGAGTTCCTGCCGCTCTTCGTCGATCGCCGGCAGTTCCTGCTCGCGCGCCGCCAGGAACAGGTCGCGTATCTTTTCCCGTCGCTCGGCGTCGCGAATGACGATGAAGTTCCAAGGCTGCATGAAGCCGACAGACGGCGCATGGTGCGCGGCAAGCAGCAGCCGCGCCAGCACGTCGTCATCAATTGGGGTGGGCAGGAAATGACTGCGCACGTCGCGCCGTGTGAACATGGCGCGATAGACCGCATCGCGCGCACTCTGGTCAAATCCGTCGCCAACAGCAGCGGTCAGGTGTTCCGGCATCGCTTGTCCCCTTGCGATTGCAATTGATATCATCCGCCTGACCATGCGGATGACGATGCCTGCCAGGCCGGTCTTCTGGCTCGGGATCAACCCGCGTCCGGTGCCTTCCCGTCATCGACAGTGGCATTTACCGGCGCGGTCCCCCTCACAGCGTTGGGCACGCCACGGAATTCAACCGTGTTCCCGATTCTCCCGCTTGCGGCGGGCACCAGGCAGTACCAAGGATCTTACGCCGAAGCGCCCGCGGGGCCAATGCTTGCAGCGACGCGAATGGACGCAGTCGCGATTTTCCCCAGTCATCGGCCGCCCGTGCATGGCCTTTGTCGATCCGGGTCACTAGATTAGGACGATGACCACCCGTCTCTACACCCATCCGATCTTCCTCGAGCATCTCACGCCGCCCGGACATCCCGAGCGGCCCGACCGCTTGCGTGCCATCGAGCGCGTGCTCGATGAGGAAGCCTTTGCCGGGCTCGATCGTATCCAGGCGCCGGAAGGCGACGAGGCCACCATCCTCTACGCGCATCCCGCCGATTTCGTCGCCCGCGTGCGCGCCGCCATTCCCGACGAGGGGATTGCCCGCATCGATGCCGACACCACTGCCAGTCCGAAGAGCTGGCAAGCGGCGATCACCGCGATCGGCGCCGCCAACGCCGCCGTCGATGACGTCTTTTCGGGCCGTGCCGACAACGTCTTCGTCGCCGCCCGGCCGCCCGGCCATCATGCCGAAAAGACCACCGCCATGGGCTTCTGCCTGTTCAACACGGCGGCGATCGCGGCGCGCTATGCGCAGAAGAAACACGGTGTCGAGCGCGTTGCCATCGTCGACTGGGACGTGCATCACGGCAATGGCACGCAGGACATTTTCTGGGACGATCCGTCGGTGCTCTATTGCTCGACACACCAGATGCCGCTTTATCCCGGCACCGGAGCGAAGAACGAAACGGGCGCCGGCAACATCGTCAACGCGCCGCTGGCGCCGCAGACTGGCAGCGAGGTGTTTCGCGATGCCTTCCTGTCGCGCGTCCTGCCCGCGCTCGACAATTTCGCGCCCGACCTGATTATCATTTCGGCGGGGTTCGACGCGCACCACCGCGATCCGCTGGCCGAGATCAATCTGACCGAGGATGATTTCGATTGGGCGACCGGCCAGCTGATGCAGCGCGCGGCACGCCACAGCGGCAACCGGCTCGTCAGCCTGCTCGAGGGCGGCTACGATCTGCAGGGATTGGCATTTTCGGTCGCCGCCCATGTCGGGCGACTGATGAAAGGATGAATGATGGCCGATGAGACCAACGAAGACGTCAAGGCGATGAGCTTCGAGCAGGCACTCGATGCGCTGGAGAAGATCGTCGATGATCTGGAGCGTGGCGACGTGCCGCTCGACCAGTCGATCAAGATCTATGAACGTGGCGAGGCGCTGAAGGCGCATTGCGACCGGCTGCTGAAGGCCGCCGAGGACAAGGTCGAGAAGATCAGGCTGTCGCGCGACGGAAAGCCGGTCGGAACGGAGCCACTCGACGCGGATTGAGGCCCGGTCCGAACATAGGCTCGCCTCACCGGTTTTTGGACATGATCATGATCGAGGATATAACTCGTCCCGATTGAAACAGCTCAAGGACAAGAGGAGATACGGAAGGGATGTGCAGAAACATCAAGACCCTGTTCAATTTTGATCCGCCGGCAACCAATGACGAGGTGCGCGACGCGGCCCTTCAGTTCGTCCGCAAGCTGAGCGGAACGACGCGACCCTCGAAGCAGAACCAGCACGCCTTCGACCATGCCGTCGAAGCCATCGCGGCCTCGGCGCGCGAACTGCTCGATTCCCTGGAAACCCATCAGCATCCGCGTAATCGCGAAGAGGTGGCGGCCAAGCTGCGGGCAAAGGCGGCGATCCGCTTTGCCTGATGCGGCCAGGCGGCCTTCGACCACCGACAAGGAGAGTCCATGAGTTTCTTCCCCGGGAAAGACCCTGAGGTGGGCGATGCCTTAGCCAGCGACCAGATCGAATTGATGGTCATCCCGAACGCCAAGGACATCGGCGGTTTTCAGGTGCGCCGTGCCCTGCCGACGGCAAAAAGGCGGCTGGTGGGGCCGTTCATCTTCTTCGACCGCATGGGCCCGGCGATCCTGCGGGCCGGCCAGGCACTGGATGTCCGTCCGCATCCGCATATCGGCCTGTCGACGGTCACCTATCTGTTCGACGGCAAGATCCGGCACCGCGACTCACTCGGTACTGAAATGGTCATTCAGCCCGGCGACGTGAATTTGATGACCGCCGGCCGCGGCATCGTCCATTCGGAGCGTACGCCGGAGGAATTGCGTGGCGCGCCGATGTCGGTGTCCGGCCTGCAGACATGGCTGGCGCTGCCGGACGACAAGGAAGAGGTGGCACCGGTTTTCGAGAACACAGGAGCGCTCAGGCTTCCCGAGATCGATGCCGAAGGCGTCAACGGGCGCCTCATCATCGGCGATTTCCAGGGGTTGCGGTCGCCGGTCAGGGCCGACTCGGAGACGCTCTACGCCGACCTGCGCCTGGCGCCCGGCGCCAGCGTGAAAATCCCTGCCGATGCGGAAGAGCGCGCCATTTACACGCTGGAAGGCGAGGTCTCGATATCAGGTGACGTCTTTCCGGCGGAACGGCTGCTGGTGTTCCGTCCCGGTGACGAGATCGTCGTATCGTCGCAGACCGGTGCACATTTCATGCTGTTTGGCGGCGCCTCGCTCGGTTCGAAGCGTTACATCTGGTGGAATTTCGTCTCATCGTCGAAGGAACGCATCGAACAGGCCAAGCAAGAATGGAAGACGGGCCGCTTCGACATCGTTCCAGGAGACGAGGAAGAATTCATCCCGCTGCCGGAAAGCTGATGCCTGTCACCCAAAGTGGCAGAACGAAATGCATAGACAAAGACTAGGGCCTGATCCGGGTCACTGACACGCATTTACTTTCGCCGGCCGGCGACCTATTTCGCCCATCAACCGAAAGCCTCAGCACCGTGAACGCAACGCCGCATACGCCACTTCTCGACAAGGTCCGCATCCCGGCCGACCTGCGCACGCTTGCGGAAAGTGAACTGCCGCAATTGGCGTCCGAGCTTCGCGCCGAGCTGGTCGACGCCGTGTCCCGCACGGGTGGTCATCTGGGCGCCGGGCTTGGCGTGGTCGAGCTGACAGTGGCGCTGCACTATGTCTTCAACACCCCCGATGACAGGCTGATCTGGGATGTCGGCCACCAGGCCTATCCGCACAAGATCCTGACCGGCCGCCGCGACCGTATCCGCACGCTGCGCCAGGAAGGCGGTCTGTCCGGCTTCACCCGCCGCGCCGAGAGCGAGTACGATCCCTTCGGCGCCGCCCACTCCTCGACATCGATATCGGCCGGCCTCGGCATGGCCGCCGCCCGCGATCTCTCCGGCGGCCGCAACAACGTCATTGCCGTCATCGGTGACGGCGCCATGTCTGCCGGCATGGCCTATGAGGCGATGAACAATGCCGGTGCGCTCGATGCACGGCTGATCGTCATTCTCAACGACAACGACATGTCGATCGCGCCGCCGACCGGCGCGATGAGCGCCTATCTGGCGCGGCTGGCCTCCGGCAAGGCCTATATCGGCCTGCGCGATTTCGGCAAGAAACTGACTTCCTATCTCGGCAAGCGCGCGGATCGTGCGATCACAAGGGCGGTCGAGCATGCACGCGGCTACGTCACCGGCGGCACGCTGTTCGAGGAACTCGGCTTCTATCACATCGGCCCGATAGACGGCCACAATCTGGAGCACCTGATCCCGGTCCTGAAAAATGTCCGCGACAATGGCGAAGGCCCGGTGCTCATCCATGTCGTCACCCAGAAGGGCAAGGGCTATGCGCCGGCCGAAGCCGCCGCCGACAAATATCACGGCGTCAACAAGTTCGACGTCATCACCGGCGCGCAGGCCAAGGCGCCAGCCAACGCACCGGCCTACACCAAGGTGTTCGCCGAAAGCCTGGTCCAGGAGGGCCGCGAGGACGACCGCATCGTCGCCGTCACGGCCGCTATGCCGAGCGGCACCGGTCTCGACCTGTTCGGCGAAGCGTTCCCGTCGCGCACCTTCGATGTCGGCATCGCCGAACAGCACGCGGTGACCTTCGCCGCCGGCCTTGCCACCGAAGGCTACAAGCCGTTCACGGCCATCTATTCCACCTTCCTGCAGCGCGCCTACGACCAGGTCGTCCACGACGTCGCTATTCAGAAACTGCCGGTGCGGTTTCCCATCGACCGCGCCGGTTTCGTCGGCGCCGATGGCGCGACCCATTGCGGCGCCTTCGACACCACCTTCCTGGCGACACTGCCGGGTTTCGTCGTCATGGCGGCCGCCGACGAGGCGGAGCTGCGCCACATGGTGCGCACCGCGGCGAGCTATGATGAGGGCCCGATCGCCTTCCGCTATCCGCGCGGCAACGGTATCGGCGTCGACATGCCGGAGCGCGGCTCGGTTCTCGAAATCGGCAAGGGCCGCATCGTCAAGGAGGGTACCAAGGTTGCATTGCTGTCTTTCGGCACGCGGCTGCAGGATTGCCTGATCGCCGCGGAGGAGCTAGGTGCTGCCGGGCTGTCCACCACGGTCGCCGACGCCCGTTTCGCCAAGCCGCTCGACCAGGATCTGATCCGGCGGCTGGCCCGCTCGCATGAGGTGCTGGTGACGGTGGAGGAGGGCGCCGTCGGCGGCTTCGCCAGCCACGTGCTGCAGTTCCTTGCCCATGAGGGCCTGCTGGAAAGCGGCCTGAAGGTGCGTCCGCTGGTGCTGCCCGACGCGTTCAGCGACCACGCCAAGCCGGAAAAGATGTATGCCGATGCCGGGCTCGATGCCGCCGGCATCGTGCGCACCGTGTTCGTGGCACTCGGGCACACAGTCCACGCCCAGCGCGCCTGAATCCCAGCGCGCCTGAATCAAAGTCTCAAAGACTTGAATCAGTTTGCCGGCAAGCGATCTTAAGGCATTGTTTACGCTGCCGTTTGGCGCTTTGCTTACCGTGTCTCTTGGCCGTTTTTCAATGGCGCCCTGCTAGATCGTGATCAGGCAGGGAGACAACAACAATGAAAACGCTTCTGTGCGGCGCAGCACTTTGCGCCGTTATCATCGCGCCGGCCACAGCCGAAACGCGCTATGACCGCAGCCTCGAAAAGGCGGCGATGGGCATCATCGCCGGCAAGATGGGCGACATCCGCGGCGGCTTTTCCTTCAAGCAGGTGCCGCAATTGGTGGTTCTGCCGGCCCCTGTTCCCGCGCCTGCGGGTGCCATCGAGCCTGCACGCGAGCAAGCTTCGGGCGGCCGTGAGGATGGCTTGTCTCCAGCCGTCGAGCGCCCGGTTTCGCGAACCGTATTCTGAGCTGAAGGCCAACAAGCCTTGATCGGGATTGCCCGATCGTTTCATCGCGCTTGCCGCTGTGCAGGCGATCTAAAAAGCGTCGGCGATGCTACTCCGCCGCAACCAGCTCCGCTTGCTGCGCCGATTTCTCGGGGCGCCAGGATTGCGCCGCGTGGCGGGCGCGGTCTGCCAGGGCGGCTAGGCGTCCGCGCAGGTTTCGTCCACCCACCACCGACGACAAGATCACCGAATGCGTCGCAAAGCGGCGCTTGAAATCCTCGCCGCCGCAGAGAAAATCGATCGTGGTCAAGCCCCGGTCAAACGACCACTGGATGTAATCCATCATCAAGACCATCCCCGGCGAGGCCCGTTCGAAGGCCGGATCATAGGTGGTGACGAAAGCCATCATCGTTCCATGCTGCTCGAAATTGATCGAGATGGCGATGATCTCGTCTTCGCGTTCGAGCACAAAGATGCGCAGCAATCCAAGCTTGGCCAGAACGGATATGAGTGCCGCCAGCGCGGGGGAGCCTTCGTCGAAGAGGTCCGAAACGCGGCCGTGTTTTGCAAGCCACAACCGCTTCAGCGCGGCGACGCGCTCCAGCACCGGCTCGCGGGCTTCGTGCGCATCCATCAGGCGGAAACGCAGCGCGCCGCCTTCCTCCATGAATTTGTAGCCACGGCGATAGTTTTGCCGAGTTTTCTTCGACTGGCTTTCAAACCATTGTGCGCCGCGTTGCCCGGCGCCGGAAACTCGATAGCTGACCTCGCTGCGGTGGCTTGGCTGCAAGATATTGCTCTGGCCTGGGGCGGCGGGACCAAGCAGGGTCCGGAATCGGGCATCAGGCAACAGACGATTGAGGTAGGCAAGATCGAAGCCGCCATCGTCGAGGATATGTTGCCAGAGTTGCGGCAGGATATGTGGCTCGGCATCGGGAGCAACCAGGACATCGCCATAGTCGCAGTGATCTTTCGCCGCCCATTCCAGCATACGGATGCCCGAGCGCCAGAAGGTCGCGAGCGCAATGACGGCCTCGAGACGCTCGCCGCTCCAGACCAGGCCGATCCTGAGACCGCGACGGTCCTGATGCGGTGTGGTGTGCCACCAGGCCGAGATCCAGTCGGGATGCTGGAAAACGAGGCCGCCGGCGCGTTGCCAGAGCGCTGCCCAGGCGGGCGCGATTTCTGCCAGTCGCGCTGGCGAGGTCGCAATTTCGATCCGGTGCGTTCGCGGCATCCGGAACACGGCGGGTCCGTTCATGGCTTCCCCCTTTGCGGCGATTGCTGTGGCTCGGGCTTGTCGGTGCGGAAATGTCTGGCGATCTGCCGCCACATCCGCTTCAGCGGCAGGACATAGAGGCCTGCGAGCGACTGGTAGTCGCGCACGTTGCGTTCGATCAAACCGAACTTGAAGTCCTCGTCGGGTCTCGGAACGCACAGGGTTCCGAAGAGCCGATCCCAGAACGAGAAGAGCAGCCCGAAGTTCTTGTCGTAGTGGCGCGGGTCGGTGCTGTGGTGCAGCTGATGCCAGTGCGGGCACAGGATCAGATTGTTCAACGGTCCAAACGAGATCTTGAAATGCGTGTGCCTGACGAAATCCATCATCAGGATGTTGCGTATGATGTAGACGTTGACGCCGAAGACCGTCAGCTCGACGAGGTTCAGCGACACCAGCGACCAGATGCCGAAGCAGATGCCGGGAATGACGCCGTCCCAGGCCCGGTTCATCAATTCGTCGAGCGGGTGGACGCGATCCTTGGTGATGCCGACCATCACCTCGGCCGAATGGTGAACCTTGTGCAGTTCCCACAGCACCGGGTAGCGGTGCTGGGCGACGTGATAGAGATAGTACGAAATGTCGTAGGCAAGCAGCATCGTGATGGTGAAGATCGTCACCGTCACCGGCCCTGCCGGTCCTTCGATCAGGGGCGGCTGGATCGCCAGCAGCGTGGAGAGCAACCAGTTCGTCGCATAGCCGACGGCGCTGACGAAGACGACGCCGGCGGGCAGCATGAGGAATGGCATCAGCGCCTTCCGCGTCACCCAGAACAAAAGGTCGGCTTTCGCCGAAGGGTGCGTGATGACCTCATGCGGGACTGCGAACTCGAAAAACTCTTTCCAGCTCTTTTTCTCGACCGTGCGCCAGTAGGCGACCAGGGCGCTGACCAAAGCAGTCAGCAACAGAAGTCCGGTCGCCAGCAGGCCGGCGCCGGAAATCCGGTCAAGAACCTTGTAGACGATATCGCTGGCCATTTCCAAGGTTGCCGCCTCTTCATCCGGCTTTTCCGGTCGTCGCGGTCATAACATTGAAGTCCTCAAGCAAATGCGATGAAAATTGGTTAAGAAATCATGAGGCTTTCTAGATTTTAGACACTTATCGGCAGGCGACGAGACCTCATGCTTCGGCGGTCATCCGTCTCAACCGGCGCAACGATAGATATTCATAGGGTGGTCGGCGTGACGGAACGCCTCACCATCGCCGCAGTCCAATGTGCTGGGCGTGATGATGGGAACGTGAGACGAGATGCTTCCGGCCGGTGCTCTTGCCATCGTCATCGGCTTTCGCCATGAAGGCCAATGAATTCCCCTCTGCCAGCCAGCGCACGCCAGCGGCTCGACGACCTGCTCGTCCAGCGCGGGCTGTTTGCCAGCCGCTCACGTGCCCGCGACGCGGTCGAGCGTGGCACGGTGACCGTCGACGGCGTCATCGCGCGCAAGCCCGGCCAGAGCGTTTTGCCGCAATGCCTTGTTGCCATCGATGATCCGGCGCAAGGCTATGTGTCGCGCGCGGCACTCAAGCTGATCGGTGGGCTCGATCATTTCGGCCTCGACCCTGCCGGCTCTGAAGCGCTCGACATCGGCGCCTCGACCGGCGGCTTCACCCAGGTGTTGCTCGAGCGCGGCGTGGCCCATGTCACCGCGGTCGATGTCGGTCATGGCCAGATGCATCCTGATATCGGCGGCGACCCGCGTGTGACGGTGATCGAAGGACTGAACGCCCGCGATCTCGCCGTTGCCGATCTCAGCGGGCGTATTCCGGATTTCATCGTTTCCGACGTCAGCTTCATCTCGCTGAAACTGGCGCTGCCGCCGGCGCTTGGTCTGGCGAAGGCTGGCGCCAAGGCCATGTTTCTGGTCAAGCCGCAATTCGAGGCGGGCCGTGATGCGATCGGCAAGGGTGGTCTGTTGAAAGATCCCTACGACGCCTCCCGTGTCGCCGGCCTGCTGCAGGATTGGCTGGACTCCGTTCCCGGTTGGCGCTCGCTCGGGCTGCATTTGTCGCCGATCGAGGGCGGCGACGGCAATCGCGAATTCCTGCTCGGTGGGATCAAGGACCGATGAGCGCGCGCTTCAGCATCAGGAAACTTGGCGCTCAGGGCGACGGTGTCGCCGAGACCGAGACAGGCGATCTGTTCATTCCCTTCACACTGCCCGGTGAAACGGTCACCGCCGCGCGCGAAAGGGATCGCGCCATGCTGATGGCGGTGCTGGAAGCATCGCCGCTGCGCATCGATCCCGCCTGCCGCCATTTCACCGAATGCGGTGGTTGCGCGCTCCAGCATTTCGAAGCCGGAGCCTATCGCCAGTGGAAACGCGAAAAAGTGGCGCACATCCTGAAGGGCAAAGGCATCGATTGCGAGATCGGCGAACTGGTCGCCTGCGCGCCGCAGACGCGCCGCCGTGTCGTGCTGGCCGCCCGGCGCACCGATGCAGGCATGCTGCTCGGCTTCCATCGCCATCTGTCGCCGGAGATCATCGCCATATCGGAATGCCCGATCTCGCTTCCTGAGATCGTCGCTTCGCTCGATCGGTTGAAGGCGCTCGCCGAATTGGTCTGCGCAACCACCAAATCGTTCCGGCTGGCGGTCACCGTGACCGGTTCGGGTCTCGATGTCGCGGTTCACGAATCCGGCAAGCTGGGGGAGCATCAGCGCCGCATCGCTGCCAATTTCGTCATGGCGCAGGGCTTTGCCAGGCTGTCCATCGATGACGAGATCATCATCGAGCCGAAAAAGCCGGTTGTCATGTTCGGCAGCGTCGCTGTCGCCTTGCCCCCGGGCGCGTTCCTGCAGGCAACCGAGGCCGCCGAACAGGCGATGGCCGATATCGTCGGCGGACATCTGAAGCGTGCCAAGAAGGTGGCGGATCTTTTCGCCGGCTGCGGCAGCTTTGCTCTGCGTCTGGCCACGAAGTCGGAAGTCCATGCGGTGGAGGGCGATGCGGCAGCCCTCTCGGCCCTCGACCGTGGATCGCGTTTCGCCACTGGCTTGAAGCGGGTGACGGGCGAACGCCGCGACCTGTTCCGGCGGCCGCTGACATTCAAGGAATTGAATGCCTTCGATGGTGTGGTGTTCGACCCGCCGCGCGCCGGCGCCGAGGATCAGTCGAAGCAGATCGCCCGTTCGGATGTGCCGTACGTCGCCGCGGTGTCCTGCAATCCGGTGACGCTCGCGCGAGATTTGCGCATCCTCATCGACGGCGGCTACATCCTGAAAAGCGTGACGCCGATCGACCAGTTCCTGTGGTCGCCGCATGTCGAGGCCGTGGCGTTGCTGGAGAAGCCGAAGCGGAGGCGGTAGGCCGCTTGTGCTTGAGTTGCGCGTGAATTGGGCTTATTTTGATATCGTACGCATCAAACTATGCTAGGTAATCGTCATGAACTCCGCAGCCCTCGAAGTTCCGGCGTCACGCTTTGGCGAGGAACGGTCGCCTTACCTTTCGGCAAGGCGTGTCGCGGAACAGCTTGGTGTCAACCTGACCGAATTGGCCGGCCTGATCGGGGTCGCGCGCAACACGCTTGCCGCCAAGGCCGGCGCGCGCAAGGTCGACGCCGCCCTCAGCCCGATCGTCCGCATCCTGTCGATGGCCGGTGAAATGGCCGGCGGCGAGCAACGTGCGGCGATCTGGTTTAAGCACCAGCCGATCCCCGGCTGGGCGGGAAAGACCGCCTACGACCTGGTTCGCGAGGGCAAGACGGACAAGGTGCTTGCCTATCTGGAGGCCGTCCGCTCCGGCGTGTATGCCTGAGATCAGCCTGACCTTGTGGCGGGCCTTCGTACCGCGTTGGGCGCATCTGCCGCTTTCGGGCGAGGGCGCTGCCCACTTCGGCGGTCGCTGGAATCCAATTGGCGCTTCAACGATCTATGCGGCGCGCGAATTGTCCACCGCCTGGGCGGAGTACAATCAGGGCTTTGTCCAGCATCCGGCGTTAATTGCCCAACTTGAGCTCTCGGGCGCGCGCTTGGCCGATCTGACCGATGCCGCAATGCTGAGCGAATTGGCCATGACGGCGGGCATTCACCAATGCGAATGGCGAGACATGCTGGATCAGGGCCTTGTGCCCGAGACCCACAAGCTGCGGGATCGCCTGCTTGCCGATGGGGTGAACGGCGTGATCTATCCGTCCTTCATGTCGCCCGGCGGCACCTGCGTTGCGCTCTGGCGCTGGAACGAGGATGGCGCACCGCGCCTGGAGGTCGTCGACCCCGACCGTCGTCTGCCGAAATCGCCGGCATCCTGGCTTTAGGGCAACTCAGATGGGCGAGTAAGCTCGTCGACTGTTCTTATCAAACCCTGGTGCCGCCCACCGTCATCTGGTTCATGCGCAGATGCGGCTGGCCGACGCCGACGGGCACGCCCTGTCCGGCCTTGCCGCACATGCCGATGCCGGTGTCGAGCTTCATGTCGTTGCCGACCATCGAGACGCGGTGCATGGCGTCCGGACCGTTGCCGATCAGCATCGCGCCCTTGATCGGCTGCGTCACCTTGCCGTTCTCGATCATGTAGGCCTCGGTGCAGCCGAACACGAATTTGCCCGAGGTGATATCGACCTGGCCGCCGCCGAAGGAGACGGCATAGATGCCGTTCTTGACCGAGGCGATGATTTCGTCCGGCTCCATGTCGCCAGATGTCATATAGGTGTTGGTCATGCGCGGCATCGGCTGGTGGGCATAGCCTTCGCGGCGGCCGTTGCCGGTCGCCTTCATGCCCATCAGTCGGGCATTCTGGCGATCCTGCATGTAGCCGACCAGCTTGCCATCCTCGATCAGCACATTGCGGGCCGAAGGTGTGCCTTCATCGTCGACTGTCAGCGAGCCGCGCCGTTCGGGCATGGTGCCGTCGTCGACGACGGTGACCCCCTTGGCGGCGACCTGCTGGCCGAGCAGGCCGGCGAAGGCCGAGGTCTTCTTGCGGTTGAAATCGCCTTCCAGCCCATGGCCGACGGCCTCGTGCAGCATGACGCCCGGCCAGCCGCTGGACAAGACGATGTCGAAAGTGCCGGCCGGGGCCGGTATGGCCTCGAGATTGACCAGAGCTTGCCTGAGCGCCTCCTTGGCGGCGTGCTTCCAGCTGTCCTCGACCAGGAATTCGCCAAACGCCTTGCGGCCACCCATGCCGTAGGAGCCGCTCTCCTGGCGGTCGCCATCGCCGACCACAACGGAGACGTTGATGCGGACCAGCGGGCGGATATCGCGCACCATTTGGCCATCGGCGCGCACGATCTCGACATGCTGCCAGGATGCGGCGAGCGATGCCGAAACCTGCCGCACGCGCGGATCCTCGGCGCGCAGCCAGGCGTCGATTTCCTGCAAGAGCTTTGCCTTGGCCTCGAAGGAGGGCGAGGGGATCGGGTTCTCTTCGCCATAGAGATGGCGGTTGGTGCGGGCGGGTGCGGCGGCAAGCGTGCCGGAATAACCGCCCTTGACGGTTGACACCGCGTCGGCCGCACGCAGCAGCGAAGCTTCGGACAGGTCGCTGGAATGCGCATAGCCGCTGGCTTCGCCGGCAACCGCACGCAAACCAAACCCTTGGTCGGTGTTGAAGTTGGCGGTCTTCAGGCGGCCATTGTCGAACATCAGCGCTTCGCTCTCGCTGTATTCGAGGAACAGCTCGCCGTCATCGGCGCCGTTGATGGTATCGGCGACGATCCGCTTGATGCGATCGTCTGAAATGTCGAATTGGCCGATCAGGCTGTTCATGGCGCATCCGTTCACAGGAGGAATGGGTCTTTGCCACGATGTAGGCGCGAAGGCGCGCCGAGACAATCGCTCTGCCGCATTGTAACGACAAAAGCGGTTTGCCAGCAGCCCGTCGAAGTCACTTCTGGTTGAAGCCGGTGATGTCGCCGGGCTTTCAGGGGAGGGCGGCAAAGCCGTCGGCAAAGCCCTTGAGGTCGACCGGGATGCCGATGCCTTCTTCCGGGGTCTGGAAAACGATGAAGGTGGCCGACGTGCCGGTCTTCAGCGTGTCGAGAAGCGGCTTTTCGAGGATAACCTCGGCATAGCAGCCGTCCTGGAAGCAGCGCACGAAATAGGCGCGGCCGATGTCCTTGCCGTCGACATTGAGGCCGAGCCCGTTGGGCAAAAGCACGCCGAGCGGCGCCAGCACGCGCAGGATCTCCGCCTTGTTGTCGGCGGTGCGCAGCACCACGACCGACAGTCCCATCTCCGGACGGTCCTCGGCGACGACGTTCTGCATCATCACGCATTGTTCCGAGGTGGCACCGGCCGGCGTGTCGCAGATGATCGACCATGCGCCATGTGTCGAGCGCACGGTGCCGCTCGGCTGCGCGGCGTTCGCCGTGCCGGACACGATCGCGGACAAGCCGATGCCAGACAGGGCGGCGAAAAAGATGACCTTCGCCCAGTTTCTCGAAAACCGAGAGTTTCTCGAAAGCCAGTAATTCATGACGGCTCCATTGCGAATCACGGCACTTTAAGCCGCGCCAAAGCCAAGTAAAGGACGAGACCGCACCAGGTCTGCCCCGAAAAAGCCAATTGGGCGCTTTTCCCTGCCAATTTCGCCCGAATTGCGACGTTCGGCACCTGCGGCCCGCGGGAATGCTGCTGCGGGCTCACTGTAGGCGATTCGGTGCTGCCGCGGCTGCCTCCAAAGGCATATCCGGGCTTGCGCGCAAAAATGCCGCACGGTTTCGTCCGCTCCTTTCTTGCGGAGGGAAAAAGAGTATGGTTTGAACCAGCTTGAAACTGTCGGGATTCCCGTCCCGGCATTGTTCGTTATTCTCGTGGGTACCGCAGCGAGGAACTGGGAGACGATGAGGGCGATGAGAAATTTCCTGGCAAACGCCAAGGTTCCAGCAAGTGCCAAGTTTCTAAGTGCTTGTGCCGCTGTCACGTTTTTCGCCGGCGCATCCGCCCATGCCGACCAGCCCAAGAACTGGGAGACAACCTTCCAGGCGCCGGCGACCGACATGATGCGGCAGATCGAGTGGTTCGGGAACTACACGATGTGGTTCATCGTTCCGATCACCATCCTGGTGCTGCTTCTCCTCGCCTATTGCATCGTCAGATTCCGTGCGAGCGCGAACCCGGTTCCGTCCAAGACCAGCCACAACACGCTGATCGAGGTGATCTGGACTGTCGGTCCGGTCGTCATCCTGCTTTGCTTGGCAATTCCCTCGTTCCAGCTGCTGACCGCGCAATACACGCCGCCGGAAGAAGCGAAGCTGACCGTCAAGGCGACCGGTAACCAGTGGAACTGGGACTACGAGTACCAGACCGAAAACACGCTCTCCTTCAATTCCGCGATCCTTCAGGACACCGACCGCGCCGCCGCCGGCAAGGAGGACCGCAAGGTTTATCCGCGCCTGCTCGCGGTCGACAATGAACTGGTGGTGCCGGTCAACACCATGACCCGCGTGCTCGTCACCGCGACCGACGTGATCCACTCCTTTGCCATGCCGTCGTTCGGCATCAAGATCGATGCCATTCCGGGTCGCACCAACGAGACCTGGTTCAAGGCGGAGAAGGAAGGTATTTTTTACGGCCAGTGCTCGCAGCTCTGCGGCAAGGACCATGCCTTCATGCCGATCGCCATCCGCGTCGTCTCCGATGCGCAGTTCAAGACCTGGCTGGCGGCAGCCAAGACCGATCTGCCCGGCGCCAACAAGACGCTGATGGCCGAGGTCGACGGCCAGAACAAGGTAGCGGCCGCCGGCAACTGATGCCGCGGGTTAGCAAGATTTAGGGAACGGAGCGGAACATGGCAGACGCTGCAGCTCACGACGGGCACGACCACAAGCCTTATCACGGCTGGGTCCGCTGGGTTTATTCGACCAACCACAAGGACATCGGCACGCTCTACCTGATCTTCGCGATCATGGCCGGCATCATCGGCGGTGCCTTGTCGGTCGCCATCCGCATGGAGCTGCAGGAGCCTGGCATCCAGATTTTCAGCGGCCTGGCGCAAATGGTCTATGGCATGAACGGTGACGCCGCGATCGACGGCGGCAAGAGCATGTACAATGCCTTCGCCACCGCGCACGCCCTGATCATGATCTTTTTCATGGTGATGCCGGCGCTGATCGGCGGTTTCGCCAATTGGATGGTTCCGATCATGATCGGCGCGCCCGACATGGCGTTTCCGCGCATGAACAACATCTCCTTCTGGCTGCTGCCGCCGGCCTTCATCCTGCTTCTCACCTCGATGTTCGTGCCGAGCGCGCCGGGCGCCTTTGGCGTCGGTGGCGGCTGGACGCTCTATCCGCCGCTTTCGACCTCGGGCCAGCCCGGGCCGGCCATGGATCTGGCGATCCTGTCGATCCACATTGCCGGTGCGTCGTCGATCCTCGGCGCCATCAACTTCATCACCACCATCTTCAACATGCGCGCGCCTGGCATGACGCTGCACAAGATGCCGCTGTTTGCCTGGTCGGTGCTGATCACCGCCTTCCTGCTCCTGCTGTCGTTGCCGGTCCTGGCCGGCGGCATCACCATGCTGCTCACCGACCGCAATTTCGGTACCACCTTCTTTGCGCCCGACGGCGGCGGCGACCCGATCCTGTTCCAGCACCTGTTCTGGTTCTTCGGTCACCCTGAAGTGTACATCCTGATCCTGCCGGGCTTCGGCATCATCAGTCACGTCATCTCGACCTTCTCGAGGAAGCCGGTGTTCGGCTATCTCGGCATGGCCTATGCCATGGTGGCGATCGGCGCCGTCGGCTTCATCGTGTGGGCGCACCACATGTACACGACCGGCCTGTCGCTCGACACGCAGCGCTATTTCGTCTTCGCCACCATGGTCATCGCGGTGCCGACAGGCGTGAAGATCTTCTCCTGGATCGCGACGATGTGGGGCGGGTCGATTTCGTTCAAGACGCCGATGCTGTGGGCGCTGGGCTTCATCTTCCTGTTCACCATCGGCGGCGTCACCGGCGTCCAGCTGGCCAATGCCGGCCTCGACCGCTCGTTGCATGACACCTATTTCGTCATTGCCCACTTCCACTACGTGCTGTCACTGGGCGCGGTGTTCGCCATCTTCGCCGGCTGGTACTACTGGTTCCCGAAGATGACCGGCTACATGTATTCGCCCGTCATCGCCAACACCCATTTCTGGGTCACCTTCGTCGGCGTGAACCTGATCTTCTTCCCGCAGCACTTCCTCGGTCTCGCCGGCATGCCGCGCCGCACCATCGACTACCCCGATGCGTTCGCCGGCTGGAATTATGTGTCGTCCATCGGCTCGTATATCTCGGCCATCGGCGTCCTGATCTTCCTCTATGGTGTGTTCGAGGCCTTCCAGAAGAAGCGGATCGCCGGCGCCAACCCATGGGGCGAGGGCGCAACGACGCTCGAATGGCAGCTGCCTTCGCCGCCGCCCTTCCACCAGTGGGAACAGCTGCCGAAAATCAAGTAAGGCGGCTGCCCGCTCGAATACGAAACCGCCGGTCCGCCGGCGGTTTTGGCCAACGGATGATGGACTTAAGTACGCATGGCCCTTGTCGACGACCCATTGATTGACGAAGCGGGCTTTCGCATGTCGGAAGCGACGGCGGGCGATTTCTTCGCGCTGCTGAAGCCGCGCGTCATGTCGCTGGTGGTGTTCACCGCCTTTGTCGGCCTTGTCGCCGCACCCGTGACCATCAACCCTCTGCTGGCGGTGATCGCCATCCTGGCTATTGCAATAGGTGCTGGTGCCTCCGGCGCGCTCAACATGTGGTACGATGCCGACATCGATGCCGTGATGACCAGGACCGCCAGCCGCCCGGTCCCGGCCGGTCGCATCCAGCCGCACGAAGCGCTGACCTTCGGGCTGGTGCTGTCGGTGCTGTCTGTGATGACGCTCGGCGTGCTGGTCAACTGGCTGGCGGCGACGCTGCTCGCCTTCACCATCTTTTTCTACGCCGTCGTCTACACGATGTGGCTAAAGCGCTGGACGCCGCAGAACATCGTCATCGGCGGGGCCGCCGGTGCCATTCCGCCTGTGATCGGCTGGGCCGCGGTGACCGGGACAGTCAGCCTCGAAAGCATTGTCCTGTTCCTGATCATCTTCCTGTGGACGCCGCCGCATTTCTGGGCGCTGGCGCTGTTCAAGTCCGAGGACTATGCCAAGGCCGGCATTCCGATGATGCCCAACGTCGCCGGCCACGCTTCGACCCGCCGCCAGATCTTCGCCTATGCGCTGGTGCTGGCCCCGGTCGGCGTGCTGCCGTGGCTGCTTGGCTACACCACGCCGTTCTATGGCGTGGCCGCCCTGCTTCTGGGAGTCGGTTTTGTCTGGTACGCGTGGAAAGTGCTTGGCATGGCCGACGATGACCGCGTCATGAAACCGGCCAAGGCCCTGTTCGCCTATTCACTGCTTTATCTCTTCGCCATCTTCGCTGCCTATCTGGCCGACAGCGTTGTCGAACGCGCGCTTGCCATGGGTGGAGCATGACCATGATCGAGGAAAAGCTCGAGACCGTCACGTTGACCGAGCGTCAGAAGAAGGCGCAGCGCAGCCGTTCTATCGCCATCGGTGTGGCGCTGGCGCTGCTGGTGGTCATTTTCTACATCGCGACGATCGTGAAGTTCGGCCACAATCTGGGCACGATGTGATGAGCGTCGGGACCTCCAAAAAAGCGGCTGGCAGGAACGGCAACGTCATCGTCGCGGCTGTCTGCCTCGCCTTTTTCACCGGCATGATCGGCATGGCCTATGCCGCGGTCCCGCTCTACAAGATGTTTTGCCAGGCGACCGGCTATGGCGGCACGACGCAACGTGCCGAGAAGCAGTATGCCGGCCGCGTGCTCGACCGCGAGATCACCGTCCGCTTCGATGCCAACATCGCTGGCGTGCCGTGGGAGTTCCAGCCGGTCCAGCGCTCGATGACGATGAAGATCGGCGAGACCGTGCAGGCGCACTATCAGGCGACCAACAAGTTCGATCGTCCCGTGACCGGCCGCGCCACCTTCAACGTGCAGCCTGAACTGGCGGGTCCCTATTTCAACAAGGTCGAGTGCTTCTGCTTCACCGACACGACGCTGAAGCCCGGCGAGACACTGGACATGCCGGTCCTGTTCTACGTGGACCCCGACATCGTCAATGTGCCGGAACTGAAGGACGTGAAGACGATCACGCTGTCCTATACGATGTTCCCGGTCGAGAAGGCCAAGCCGGTCGCCTCCTCGGAGCCGGCCAAGGGCAATAGCAAGACAATTTCGAATACCGAAGCAAATCTCGGGGGTTGATATGGCAGACGCGCACGCAAAACCACAGCATGACTATCATCTCGTTGACCCGAGCCCGTGGCCTTTCCTGGGATCGGTAGGCGCACTTGTCGCCGCCTTTGGCGGCGTCTGCCTGATGGAATACCTGAAGGGCGGCTCGTTCCCGATCTTCGGCTTCAACATCGCCAATCCATGGCTGTTCTTCATCGGTCTCGTGATCATCCTCTACACCATGTTCGCCTGGTGGTCGGACACGATCAAGGAGGCGCATGAGGGCCATCACACGCGTGTCGTGTCGCTGCATCTTCGCTACGGCATGATCATGTTCATCGCCTCGGAGGTGATGTTCTTCGTTGCCTGGTTCTGGGCCTATTTCGATGCCAGCCTGTTTCCGAGCGAAGTCCAGCAATATGCCCGCACCGCGTTTACCGGCGGTGTCTGGCCGCCGAAGGGCATGGAAGTTCTAGATCCCTTCCATTTGCCGCTCTACAACACCGTCATCCTGCTGCTGTCCGGCACCACGGTGACCTGGGCGCACCATTCGCTCATCCATGGCGATCGCAAAGGCTTGATCAACGGCCTGGTGCTGACTGTTGGCCTCGGCATGCTGTTCACCATGGTGCAGGCCTACGAGTACATGCATGCTCCGTTCGCCTTCAAGGATTCCATCTATGGCGCCACCTTCTTCATGGCGACCGGCTTCCACGGTTTCCACGTCATCATCGGCACCATCTTCCTGTTGGTCTGCCTGATCCGGGCGATGAAGGGTGATTTCACCCCCAAGCAACATTTCGGCTTCGAGGCGGCCGCCTGGTACTGGCACTTCGTCGACGTGGTCTGGCTGTTCCTGTTCGCCTCGATCTACGTCTGGGGATCGGTCGGCGCGGTGATCGAGGGCCACTGATCCTGGCCTGAGGAATTTCCGTTTGGGGAGGGGCGGCCGCGGCAACGTGGCCGCCTTCTTCTTTTTGGCGCAATGATCGCTGATCGATAGCCAATGCGGCTGACAATTTTCCGGGCCATTTGCGCATTGATGATCGCGGCACTCCCGGCCTTTGCCGGCGAGAAGGTGGATCTGGTGCGTGTCCACAAAGCCGAACGCCGGCTGGAACTCATCGGCGACGGCAAGATCCTGCGCAGCTACGGCATCGCACTCGGCGGCGATCCTGTCGGGCATAAGCACCAGGAGGGCGATCAACGCACGCCCGAGGGGAACTATGTCCTCGACTGGCGCAACCCGAACAGCATCGCGCACAGATCGATCCATATTTCGTACCCCAACACCGACGATCTGGCGGCCGCCAGGGCGCGCAATGTCGACGCGGGCGGCATGATCATGATCCACGGCCAGCCAAACGGTTATGGCTGGTGGGGCTGGCTGCTTCAATTGGTCGACTGGACCGACGGCTGCATTGCGGTTACGGACTCCGATATGGACGAAATCTGGGCGATGGTGGCCGATGGCACACCGATCGAGATCGAGCGGTAGGCAATGAGTGGCAAGATGAACTGGTTGCCGGTCGATCTGAAATCGAGCGGTAAGCAATGAGCGACGACTCTTCCAAGAGTGAAGATAGGGCGATCTGGCCGCCGATCGATCCGATCTCGGCCGGCCTGCATGGCCGTTGCCCGCGCTGCGGCGAGGGGCGGCTATTTTCCGGCTTCCTCACCGTCGGCAAGCGATGCGTCAATTGCGGCCTCGATTATTCCTACGCTGATGCCGGCGACGGGCCGGCGGTGTTCGTGATCCTGATCATCGGCTTTATCATCGTCGGCCTGGCGCTCTGGGTAGAAGTCGCGCTCAGCCCGCCGCTCTGGCTGCATCTGCTGGTCTGGATTCCGCTGGCTGTTGTGCTGTGCTTGACGGCGCTGCGGCTGATCAAGGGCGTGCTGCTGACGCTGCAATACCGCAACCAAGCGGCCGAGGGCCGGCTGGATCGCGGCGAATGAGCGAGGCTTCCCTTAAAACTGACGGTCGTTCGCGGCCGCGATCTGCATTGCTGCTCGGCCTTGGCCTTGTGCTGTTCCTGATCCTGCTGGTGCTCGGCACCTGGCAGATGCAGCGCCTGTATTGGAAGGAAGGCCTTCTGCAGACCATCGACCAGCGCACCCATTCGGCGCCCTTGCCGTTGGTTGCGGTCGAGAAAGAGTTCGCCGCCACCGGGGATGTCGATTATACGCCTGTCACCGTCACCGGCACGTTCCTGCATCAAGGCGAACGCCATTTCTACGCGACCTGGGAAGGTGATGCCGGCTTCAATGTCTACACGCCGCTGGCGCTCGACGACGGCCGCTTCGTCCTGATCAATCGCGGCTTCGTGCCTTACGATCTGAAGGATGCCGCCAAGCGCGCCAAGGGACAGGTGGCTGGCAGAGTGACGGTCACGGGGCTGGCCCGCAACCCGCTGCCGGGCAAGCCGTCGATGATGCTTCCCGACAACGACGTGGCGAAGAACATCTTCTACTGGAAGGACCGCGACGTGATGGCTGCAAGCGCCGGTCTGCCGGCGGGCGCCGCGCTGGTGCCGATCTTCATCGACGCAGACAAGACGCCAAACCCAGGCGGCTTGCCGGTTGGCGGCGTCACCATCATCGATCTCCCGAACAGCCATCTCCAATATGCGATGACTTGGTACGGGCTTGCCGCGGCGCTCGCAGCCGTGCTCATCCTGCGGCTTCGCCGTCCCGCGAAAGACGAATGAACGCGGCTGATGCCCCCTTTCAACCGATGCCCTTGACAGGGCAGGGGTGCGCACTTCATTTCGGCTTTGATCAACCGGCCCGGATTTAATGCTTCAGACAACCACCAAACCACCTCTGACGATCCGGCTCTGCCAGCCGCGCGGTTTTTGCGCCGGTGTCGACCGTGCCATCCAGATCGTCGTACTGGCGCTGAAGAAATATGGCGCGCCGGTCTATGTCCGCCATGAGATCGTGCACAACCGCTACGTCGTCGAGGGGCTGCAAAGCCTTGGCGCCGTCTTCATCGAGGAACTCTCCGAGATACCGGCCGAACATCGGCAGTCGCCCGTCGTGTTCTCGGCGCATGGCGTGCCGAAATCGGTGCCGGCGGATGCGAAGGCGCGCAATCTCTTCTATCTCGATGCCACCTGCCCGCTGGTGTCGAAGGTCCACAAGCAGGCGATGCGCCATCAGCGGCTCGGCCGCCATGTGCTGTTGATTGGTCACGCCGGTCATCCCGAAGTGATCGGCACCATGGGCCAACTGCCGGACGGAGCGGTGACGCTGATCGAAACCGAAGCCGATGCCGCAAAGCTCTCGCCCGCCGATCCGCAGGCGCTCGGCTTCGTTACCCAGACCACTTTGTCTGTCGAGGACACCGCCGGCATCATCCGCGCCTTGCAGGATCGCTTTCCGGCGCTGCAGGCACCAGCGGCGGAATCGATCTGCTATGCCACCACCAACCGCCAGGAAGCCGTCAAGGACACCGCGCCGGGCGCCGATCTCTATCTGATCGTCGGCGCGCCGAATTCCTCCAATTCGCGACGACTTGTCGAAGTCGCGGAGCGTGCAGGCGCCACCATGTCGCTTCTCGTGCAGCGCGCCGCCGAGATTCCGTGGAATGACATCGGCAACATCTTGACGCTTGGCCTGTCGGCCGGCGCGTCGGCGCCCGAAATCATCGTCGACGAGATCATCGACGCGTTCCGGCAACGCTTCGATGTCACGATCGATCTTGCCATCACGGCCACGGAAACCGAGGATTTTCCAGTCATGCGGGTCCTGCGCGATGTCGAACTGACGCGGGCCGACATGGCCTTCGTCAATGGAGCCGCGTAAGGCACATGGCGGTCTACACCGACGTTGCGGAAGGCGAACTCGGCGCATTCCTGAAGCACTATCCGGTCGGCGATCTCCTGTCCTACAAGGGCATCGCCGAAGGCACCGAGAACTCGAACTTTCTGCTGCACACCTCCAGCGGCTCCTACATCCTGACGCTCTATGAGAAGCGCGTCGAGAAGGCGGATCTGCCGTTTTTCCTCGGGCTGATGGGCCATCTCGCCAACAAGGGCGTGTCCTGCCCGCTGCCGGTGACCGCGCATGACGGCAGCGTCATCGGCACGCTCGCCGGCCGGCCGGCGGTCATCATCACCTTCCTGGAAGGGCTTTCGTTGCGGCGGCCCACAGCAACGCATTGTGCCGAGGTCGGCAAGGCATTGGCGCAGTTGCATCTGGCCGGTGCCGATTTTTCGATGACGCGTCCGAATGCCCTGGCCATCGACGGCTGGCGCAAGCTCTGGGATGCAGCGCGCGATCGCGCAGACGAGGTCGAGCCGGGCCTGGCGGCCGAGGTCGATGCCGACTTTGCCGATTTCGAGCGCAACTGGCCGAAGGACCTTCCCAAAGGCATCATCCACGCCGATCTTTTCCCGGACAACGTCTTCTTCCTCGGCGAAAAACTGTCCGGCCTGATCGATTTCTATTTCGCCTGCGACGACCTCTACGCCTATGATGTCGCCACCTGTCTCAACGCCTGGTGCTTCGAGAAGGATTTTTCCTTCAACCTCACCAAGGGCAAGGCGCTGCTCGCCGGCTACCAGAGCGTCCGGCCCCTGAGCGTCCAGGAACAAGCTGCGCTGCCGGTGCTGGCGCGCGGTTCGGCGTTGCGCTTCATGCTGACCCGGCTGTACGACTGGCTGACCGTCCCCGATGGCGGGCTGGTGATGAAGCGCGATCCGACCGAATACATCAGAAGGATGCGGTTCCACCGGGCGATCAAATCTCCTTCGGAATATGGATTGGCCTGATATGGGGTATCATGAGCAAACTGGTTGAGATCTTCACCGACGGCGCCTGTTCGGGCAATCCCGGCCCTGGCGGCTGGGGCGCGATCCTGCGCTTCAACGGCACCACCAAGGAGCTTTCCGGCGGCGAAGCTGAGACGACCAACAACCGCATGGAACTGTTGGCCGCCATTTCGGCGCTGAACGCGCTGAAGGAGCCGTGCACGGTCGACCTTCACACCGACAGCAAGTATGTCATGGACGGTATTTCCAAGTGGATCCACGGCTGGAAGAAGAACGGCTGGAAGACCGCCGACAAGAAGCCTGTGAAGAACGGTGAACTTTGGCAGGCGCTCGACGAGGCCAACAAGCGCCACAAGGTCACCTGGAACTGGGTCAAGGGCCATGACGGTCATGTCGAGAACGAGCGCGCCGACGAGCTTGCGCGCGAAGGCATGGCGCCGTTCAAGAAAGGTCCGTTCAAGCCTGCAGCAGCGGCAAAGCCTGCTGCGCCGGCCAAACAACCGGCAATCGCGAAAGTGCGGCGCTCTACCCAGAGCTATTGAATTTCCGGAGCGGCGTGGCTCTCAGGTACGAAGAAGCGGATCAGCCGGCGGGGGTGGCAACTACTACGATATCGGCGCGCACCGCGTTATCTACTGCTGGCTGCCGATCGACTGGCCAGCGCAGTTGTAGACCCTTATCGGATCAGCAGCGCCGTGCCCCAAAGCCCAAGTGCGAACACGGTGTGCGACACCAGATTCAGCGCCCGGATCAGCATCGGGTTGGGCCGCTTCGAGGCCGCCCAACCGGCGCCCATGCCGGGTGCCAGCAGGAACCAGCCGGCGCCGACGGTGACGATGCGGAGGATGAAGGCCGGCAGGAATGTCGGCGCGGCAAGCCAGCCCGCTCCGGCCAGCACCACCAGGATGATGCCGTAGACGATGCCGACAAAATAGTGAAAGGCCCAACCCAGCGCCTTTTCATGCACGTACGGTGCGGCACCGCCGATATCGTCGTGGAAGACCTTGTCACGGAGATGCCAGACCCAGCGACCGACCGGCCCCCAGTTCGGCCGTGGCTGGCCGAACGCCTTGTGCAGGAAGATGGCCCAGAGATCCATCAGGACGGTGGCGCCGATGCCGATCGCGATAGCGCGCCAGAACATGTCAAACATCGCTAGAATCCCCCCAAACGCAAGCCCTGGGCTACAAGCGCGATCGTCGTTCCACACCCGACGCCGCGCTGAACTTCAGAGCTGTCCCAGAATATGAGCCGCGCCGGACTCGTCGACACCAGGCTTGGTCTCGACATTGAGCGCGGTGACCTTGCCGTCGTCGACGATCATCGAAAACCGCTTCGAACGCAGCCCCATGCCGCTGGCGGAAAGGTCATTGTCGAGGCCTACCGCCTTGGCGAAATCGCCACTGCCGTCGGCGAGGAACATGATCTTGCCCTCACCGCCGGTGAAGTGCGCCCAGGCGCCCATGACATGGACGTCGTTGACCGAAACGACGGCGATGGTGTCGACGCCGCGCGCCAGGATGGCATCGTGGTTCTCGAGATAACCCGGCAAATGGTTGTTGCTGCAGGTCGGTGTGAAGGCGCCGGGAACCCCAAACAGCACGACCTTCTTGCCCGGGAAGATCTCGGCCCCGGTGATCGGCTTGGCGCCATCGGCGGTCATCGTCTTGAAGGTCACGTCAGGCAGCTTGTCGCCAACGGAAATGGTCATGGATTCCTCGCTTGGGAAAATGGGGAAGGACGTGTCTTTGCCTAGCGAACCCGACGGCTTCCTGCAACCGTTGGGGTGGGCTGGATCAAGGGAAAGGCAGAACCCCTTCGACCGCGCCCGCCGAACTCGTCAGCGTATAGTGAAGCCCGCCATCGGTCGGCGTCGTCGAGGGGCGATCGAGGATCGGCACGGTGAAGATCAGCTTGCCGTCCTTTTCGCTGCGGGCAGGGGTGCCGAACATGTAGTCCCGCTCGCCGGCCACGAAGAAATCCGCCGCCTCCGGATCGCCGGGAAAGCTCGCCTCGACAATCAGCGTCTCGTGGTCGCCCGGCAGCACATTGATGCCGAAATCGGACCTCGCGGGCGCTGGTAGCGCCGCGAAACTCGCCTTCACCAGCGCTGCGTCCTCGGCATTGTCCGGATCGGAGGCGGGGTCGACGGTCAGCCGCGTCTGCACCGGAATGCAGATCGTTTCGCAGATGCCGAGAAAGATGTCGGCATCGATCAACGCCGGCTGGTTCGGCGCCGCCAGCGTGAATGTCACCGGCAGAGAAACCGGATAGTTGTAGCCTGCCCATTTGCCATAGCCGTCGTCATGGCGCTGCGGCGCCGGAAACGATAGAGCGGCGTCGGCGATGTTGGTGCTGGCTGAAATGTCGAGTTGCGGCGGCACGCCCGCGTCGCCCGGATCGCGCCAATATGTCTTCCAGCCGGGCTTGAGCGCTATGTCGAGAACGCCCTGGATGCGGCCGGTGTCGTCGGCTTTGCCTGAGGTCACCAGCCGGACCTTGCCGCCTTCGCTGTTGTACCACGCCGATGAGGAGGCGGCGGCGGGAAGAGCGGTTGCCGATCCGATGGCGGCGCCGAGCAGCAGGATTTTCAAGCTTCGCATGGCGGTGATTTGATCGTCCGTTCGTGGCCGCGCAATGATTTCATGGCCTTGCCGGTATCATATTTGCGTGACTTCGAGGGAGAAGAATGTTCGAGCCGCCGCCACAAGCTTTGGTCGAATCCAGCACGGCGCATCTTTTCGGCGCTTTGGAAACGCGTTACGCTCCCTTCATGGACTTGTTGCGCCACAAGAAGACGGTCGCCAGTCGCGGCTTTCTCGACGATCAGTTCCTGATTGCCATGCCCGGCATGAAGGACGACCGTTTCACGCGCTCGGTCATCTATGTCTGCGCACATTCCGATGAAGGCGCCATGGGCCTGATCATCAACCAGACGCAGCAGATGCTGTTTCCGGACTTGCTCGTGCAACTGGGCATCATGAACGAGCAGGAGGCGATCCGATTGCCGGCTCAGGCCCGCGATTTCGTCGTGCGCAATGGCGGCCCCGTGGACCGCAGCCGGGGCTTCGTCCTGCATTCGGGAGACTATCGGGTGGAATCGTCGCTGACCGTTTCCGACGACATCTGCCTGACGGCGACCGTCGACATATTGCGCGCCATATCGTCCGGCCGCGGGCCTCGTCATGCGCTGATGGCGCTCGGCTATTCCGGCTGGGGCGCCGGCCAACTGGAGACCGAGATCGCCGAAAATGGCTGGCTGACCTGTCCGGCCAATGCCGAGCTTCTGTTCGACACCGATATCGAGCGCAAATACGACCGGATCCTCGCCTCGATCGGTATCGACCTTGCGCATCTCAGCCTGGCGGCCGGGCACGCCTGATCCGCTCACGCTTGCGTCAGCGGATACTGCTCTTTTAGCGTCTTCAGCACCTGGTCGCCCGGCATCGGGGCGCCGAACATGAAGCTCTGCACATATTCGCAGCCCATCTGACGCAGTTCCAGCGCATCGCTTTCGTCCGAAATGCCCTCGGCGACGACGGACAGGCCGAGCTCATGCGCCATGTTGACCATCGATTTCAGCAGCACCGCGCGCTTGGGCGTGTTGTCGTCGACGAAGCTCTTGTCGATCTTGATGGTGTCGAAGGGGAAACGCGTCAGGTAGGCCAGTGAGGAGTAGCCGGTGCCGAAATCGTCCAGCGACAGGCCGATGCCGAGCTGCTTCAGCTTGGTCAGCACATGGGCGGTCTGCTCGGGATTGTCCATGACAAGCGATTCGGTGAGCTCCAGCCGGAAGCAGCGCGGCTTCAGATTGGCCCGCGCGATGACCGAGCGGACGTCGCTGACCAGGTCGCGGCGGATCAACTGGCGGCTGGACAAATTGACCGAGACCGACAGCGGCGCGTCGCCGATCTGTTTTTGCCAGCTGGCGAGATCTTCCGCCGCCTGCTGCATGGCAAACAGGCCGAGCTGCACGATAAGACCGCAGCTTTCGGCTACCGGGATGAAATCCGCCGGCGGGATCATGCCGCGGCGCGGGTGGTCCCAGCGCAGCAGCGCCTCGAAGCCGGCGACACTGCCGTCCTCGAGCCGCACGATCGGCTGGTAGGCAAGCGTGAATTCGCGCCGCTCGATGGCGCGGCGCAGGTCGGATTCGAACTGCAGCCTGTCGGTGCCGACAGTGCGGAAAGCCGGACGGAACGGCTCGATCCTGTCGCCGCCGAAGCGCTTGGCCTGGTGCATGGCAAGCTCGGCATCCTTGACCATGTCCTCGGCCGACATCTGCGGCGAGTTCCAGGTGATCAGCCCAATCGACGCGGTCAGCACGATCTCGCGCTTGGCGAAGGTGATCGGGTTGTTGATGGCATGCTTTATGGCATCAGCGACCGCAGCGATGCGGGCCGGGTCTTGTTCGGACAGCAGCATCAAAGCGAACTGGTCGCCGGCAAAGCGCGACAGCGAATCCTTCGGCTTGAGCAGCCGGTGCAGGCGGCGCGCGATGGTCAAGAGGATGGTGTCGCCCGCCGAGATGCCGAGCCCGTCATTGACCTGTTTGAAACGGTCGATGTCGATGACGAAGACGGTTGGCCGCACCTTTTCTTCGGTGCGCGCGATCGAGATGATCGCTTCCAGCCGGTTCATCAAAAGTTCGCGGTTTGGCAGGCCGGTCAGATTGTCGTGCACGGCGTCGTGCAGCAGCCTTTCCTCGGACTTTTTCTGCTCCGTCACGTCGACCATGGTGCCGACGCAGCGGATGACCTCGCCGTCGGATCCGATGACGGGGCGCGCACGCAGCGAGAACCAGTGATAGTGGCCGTCAGCACCGCGCAGGCGGAAGTTCTGCGACACCCGGCCGCGCCGGTGCTCGAGCACCACGTCGAGCGTCGTGCGGAACGTGTCGCGGTCGTCGGCATGCAGCACCGGCAGCCAGTTGCGGGCCGCGCCGCCAAGGCTGTTCGGTGCCAGGCCGAGCTGGATGCTGACATCGGGCTTGGTGACGACGCGGTCGCGCAGCACATCCCAATCCCACACCGTGTCGCCCGATCCGGCCACCGCCAGCGCCTGCCGCTCGAGGTCGGAGAACAGGCCCTGATGCAGCGCGCCGCCGGCAAAAGCATGCTGCATGACGGTGAAGCCGATCAGAAGGATGATCAGGATCAGCCCGCCGCCCAGGGCCGGCTGGGCAATGTCGTTGTCGAGCATGCCGGTGATCGCCATCCACGATCCGCATAGCCACAACAGCACCATGACCCAACTGGGCACCAGCATGATGGCACGGTCGTAGCCGCGTATGCCGAGGAAGATGATCAGGCCAAGCCCGGTCAGTGCGGTTGCGGCGAAGGACAGCCTGGCGATGCCGGCGGCGACCGCCGGATCGACGATCGCGACGCCGGCGATCAGCACCAGCCCGAGGATCCAGACCAGCGCGCCGTAACTGAAATGGCCGTGCCATCGGTTGAGGTTGAGATAGGCGAACAGGAACACCACGAAGGTTCCAGCCAGCGCCACCTCCGTTCCCGCCCGCCACATCTGCTCGTTGCCGGGCGAGATCTCGATGACCTTGTTGAGGAAGCCGAAATCGACACAGATATAGGCCAGTACCGCCCAGGCAAGGGCGGCGGTCGCGGGGAACATCGAGGTTCCCTTGACTACGAAAAGGATGGTGAGGAACAGCGCCAGCAAGCCTGCGATACCGATGACGATACCGCGAAACAGCGTGTAGGAATTGACCGAGTCCTTGTAGGATTCCGGATCCCAGAGGTAGACCTGCGGCAGCTTCGGCGAGGCCAGTTCGGCGATGAAGGTGATCACCGTGCCGGGGTTCAGCGTCACCCGGAAAACGTCGGCATCGGGGCTGGTCTGGCGGTCGAGCGCGAAGCCTTCGCTGGGCGTGATGGCGGCGATGCGGGTCGAGCCGAGATCCGGCCAGAAGATGCCGGAATTTACCAGGCGGAAATGCGGTGCGACGATCAGCCGGTCGAGCTGCTGGTCGGTGGTGTTGGCGAGCGCGAAAACAGCCCAGTCGCCGGTGGAACGGGCATCGTTGGCCTCGACCTCGATGCGCCGCACGATACCGTCCGGACCCGGCGCGGTCGACACCTGGAAATTCTCGCCCTGGTTCCGGTAGATCTCGACGGCGCCGGAAAGGTCGAGCGCGACGTCGTCGCGGGCGATCTTGATCGGCTCCACGGCGAAGGCCGACGATGCCGCCCACAGCGTCAGGAGTGTCGCGAGGACAAAGGCGAACAGCGACCCGTTTCGCAGGAAATTCGTCAAAAATCAGTCCTTCGTTCCAACGCCCGGCGGATCGTCCGCGATCCGGGCGTAGAGGTAGTGGTCCTGCCAGATGCCGTTGATCCTGAGATAGGATCGCAGCAGTCCTTCGCGCCGAAATCCGGCTTTTTCAAGCACGCGGATCGACCTGATATTGTCGGGAATACAGGCCGCTTCGATCCGGTGCAACCTCAGCGTATCGAAGGCGAAGCGGGCCACCACCTTGACCGCGTCGGTCATCAGGCCGCGGCCGCCGAAGCGCTCGCCGATCCAGTAGCCGACATGGCCGCTTTGCGAGACGCCATGGCGTATGTTGCCGAGCGTGATGCCGCCAGCAAGCTTGCCGCTGCTCTTCTCGAAGATGAAGAAGGCGATTGCGGTTCCTTGCGCATAATCTTCGCGGTAGCGGCTGATGCGCAGCCGCCATGCGTTGCGGTCGAGTTCATCGGGAGTCCAGCGTGGCTCCCAGGGTTCGAGGAAGGCGCGGCTTTCGCCGCGCACCACCGCCCACTCGCGGTAGTCGTTGGTGAACGGCACGCGCAGCGTGACGCGGTCGCCTTTCAGCGCCGGCAGGTCGCGGCGAAAGAAAGGGAGCGCGAACACGACGCTTCGAGGGGCTTAGACGGCGAGCTTACGGGCCGTGGTCTGCGTGCCTGCGAGCGATTCGAGGATCGCCTCGTATGGCGCCAGCGTACCCACAGGCCCGACAGCGGTAAGCGTCGGCTTGGTCGAGAACAATCGCGACGACAGGTCGGTCAGCCGCTCGATCGTCAGCGCCGACAGCCGTTCCATCAGTTCCTCCTTGGCGATCGGCCGGCCGAACAGAAGCAACTGCCGTGCGATCTGCGAAGCCCGGCTGGCCGGGCTTTCGGCTGACATGATCAGTCCGGCGCGATATTGGGCGCGCGCCCGGTCGAGTTCTTCCTGCAGGATTTTCTCGCCGGCCTTCTGCAGTTCGTCGATGATGACCGGCACCAGTTCGGCGATGTCGCTTTGGCCGGTTGCGGCATGGACGCCGAAGACGCCGGTGTCGGAAAAGCCCCAATGGAAAGCATAGACCGAATAACACAGGCCGCGCTTCTCGCGGACCTCCTGGAACAGGCGCGACGACATGCCGCCGCCGAGGATCATCGACAGCACCTGCGAGGCATAGAAGTCGCGCACATGATAGGCACGACCCTCGAACCCCAGCACGATCTGCGCGTCCATCAGGTCGCGGTCCTCGCGAAAATCGCCGCCGACATATTGCGCATATTGCGGGATGGTGCTGTCGGCCTTGCTGCGGAAGCCGCCGAGTTGCTTTTCGACCTCGCGCACGAAATTGTCATGCTTGATGTCGCCGGCGGCGACAATCACCATGCGCTCGGCGCCATATTGCCGCTCGATGAAGTCGTGGAGTTGCTTGGAGGTGAAGGATTTGACCGTTTCGGGCGTGCCGAGAATGGAGCGTCCAATCGTCTGATGGCGATAGGCGGTTTCCGTGAAGCGGTCGAAGACGATATCGTCGGGGGTGTCGTGCGCGGCGCCGATCTCCTGCAGGATCACATGCTGTTCGCGCTCGAGTTCCTGCGGGTCGAATTCGGACTCCTGCAGGATGTCGGCAAGAATGTCGACGGCCAGCGGCACGTCGTCGGAGAGCACCCTGGCATAGTAGGAAGTGGTTTCGACGCTGGTGGCGGCGTTGATCTCGCCGCCGACGTCCTCGATCTCCGAGGCGATTTCGAAGGCGCTCCGCCTTTTCGTGCCCTTGAACGCCATGTGCTCGAGCAGATGGGCCATGCCATGCTCGTCCTCACGTTCATTGCGGGCACCCGACTTGACCCAGGCACCAAGGGCAACCGATTCGATGCTTTGAAGGGTTTCGGTGGCGACTGTCAGGCCGTTCGACAGACGGCTTACCTCAACACCCATATGGCTAGTACTCCTTAACGCGCCGCCCGCGCGCGGCGGCCGACATAATCTTCCACCATTTTCAGGTCGGAGGGAAGTACCGTGTATTTTTCCTCCGATGTCATCAACCCACCTAGCCACGCGGGCAGTGCGGGCGACACGCCGCTGGCGGCTTCGACGGCGGCCGGGAATTTTGCCGGGTGCGCAGTACCCAGCACCACCATCGGCACGGCGCCTGACGCCTTGCCCGCAGCGACATGCACAGCTGCCGCGGTGTGCGGATCGAGCAGATAGTTGCTGGCCGCGAGCGTCGAGCGGATGGTGGCGGCGACCTCGTCCATATCAGCCCGGCCGGCATCGAATTCCGACCGCATCCCGGCGATTTGCTGGGGTTCGATGGTGAAAGCGCCGGACTGCTTCAGACCGTCCATGTAGCGCCGCACGGTCGCGGCGTCACGGCCGGAGGCCTCGAACAGCAGGCGTTCGAAATTGGACGACACCTGGATATCCATCGACGGCGACGTGGTCGCAAAGACGCCCTTGGTGCGGTATTCGCCGGTCGAAAAGGTGCGCGCCAGAATGTCGTTGTCATTGGTGGCGATGACCAGCCGCTCGATCGGCAGTCCCATCTTCTTGGCAGCGTAGCCGGCGAAGATATCGCCGAAATTGCCGGTCGGCACGGTGAAGGAGACCGGCCTGTCCGGTGCGCCGAGCGACAGCGCCGAGGAGAAATAATAGACGATCTGGGCCATGATGCGGGCCCAATTGATCGAATTGACGCCCGAAAGCGCAACCCGGTCGCGAAAGCCGTGATCGTTGAACATGTCCTTGAGCAGGCCCTGGCAATCGTCGAAATTGCCTTCGATCGCCAGCGCATGGACGTTTGCAGCCGTCGACGTCGTCATCTGCCGCTGCTGCACCGGCGAGACGCGGCCATGCGGGAAAAGGATGAAGATGTCGGTCCGGCTGCGACCGGCAAAGGCATCGATGGCCGCCCCGCCGGTATCGCCCGAGGTCGCCCCGACGATGGTGGCGTGCTGGTCGCGTTCGGTAAGCACATGGTCCATCAGCCGGGCCAGAAGCTGCATTGCCACGTCCTTGAAGGCGAGCGTCGGCCCGTGGAAAAGTTCCAGGATGAAGGTGTTGGGGCCGGTCTGCACCAGCGGGCAGACGGCCTCGTGGCGGAAGGTGGCATAGGCTTCGCGCACCAGCCGCTCGAAAACGGAGGCCGGGATTTCGTCGCCAAGGAACGGCGACAGCACGCGGATCGCAAGGTCGGGATAGGCAAGGCCGCGCATGGCGCGGATCTCGGCGGCGGAAAACTGTGGCCACTCGCGCGGCACGTAGAGCCCGCCGTCGCGCGCCAGCCCGGCCAGCACGGCGTCGGAAAATCCGAGAACGGGGGCTTCCCCGCGGGTACTCACATAGTGCATGTCACAATTCCGTTACTGCTTGGCTTTTCCATCCACCGCAAGGTGGTTAATTTCTGCGCTGGCTCAGTCGCATTTTTGCCGCGCGGTTGATATACGTCACCAGCTTTGCGAGAGGGAAGTGCAGTTTCATGGCGTTTCGTACATTCAGTGGTCGCTTTTTGGCGGGTCTGGCGCTCACCGGCTTTATGCTTGCCGCCGCCGGCTGCCAATCGGGCGACAATGGCATCCTGAACCTCGGCATAGGCAAGAAGGAGGACCCGACGGCGCCACCGCCGCCCCAGGATCCCAAGATACTGGCCAGCCAGTTGCAGGCCTATTGCCCCCGGGTGACGGTGCGCGACGGCACGGCCTTCTTCAACACCTATTCCAGGGAAGCTCAGAAGCCCAAGCCCAGGATCAAGAAGACCGGCGACGCCGCGCAGGATGCCGCGGCCCAGGCCGAGGCTGACGCCGCTGCTGCAACTCCGCCCGACGAATCGGCCAACATCATCTACCAGGCGTCGGTCAGCGACGTGACACGCGACTGCAGCCGTGCCAACGGCCAGCTGACGATGAAGATCGCGGTCGCCGGCAAGATTGTCCCCGGACCGAAGTTTTCTCCAGGCACGATCACTATGCCCATCCGCACGGCTGTGATGCATGGCACCGAGGTCCTCTATTCGCAACTCCACCAGTATCAGGTCCAGGTCACCGATCCTTCGGTCGCCACGCAGTTCGTCTTCACCGATTCCAATGTCGTCGTGCCCGAGCCGACGGCGCAGGATTATCAGGCCTTTGCCGGCTATGACGAAACCGCGCATCAGGCAACGGCCGACAAGCCGAAGAAGACCCGCCGCAAGAGGGCTGCCGCGACGAACTAGGTCTCGGCAGTTGCATGAGGCGTGCGTCGCGGCGCACGCTTCTCAGGCGTCCGACCACTCCGACAGCGCCGCGATCACGCTTTTCAACTCCGCCCAGCGGCGGATCACCGTTTCGGCGCCGGCCTCGGTGAGCGCGTCGGCATGGCCGGGATAGCTGTGGGCGGCTCCGGTGAAGCCGATCACCCGCATGCCCGCCGCCCTTGCGCCGTGGACGCCGTGCACGGAATCCTCGATGACGAAAGTGTTTGCCGGGTTGGCGTTGAGTTTCGCCGCCGCGAACAGGAACACGTCCGGCGCCGGTTTCGTTTTCCCGGTCGGTGTTTCCATCGCCGAAAAAATCCGGTCGGCGAAAAACGGCAAAAGATGTACCTTCTCCAGCATGAATTCGATCCGCTCGGAGCGTGAATTCGAGCAGACGCAGCGCGGCACGGTTACCGCGGCAACGGCCTCGCGCGCGCCATCGATGGCGCGGACGTCGCTGCGCAGTTTGCGGTCGACCAATTGTTCCTCCCTGTCGATCAGAGAGGCCTGGAAGGGGATGCGGGACTTTTCCTCGACCCGCAGCATGATGTCCTTGAAGGTCAGGCCGGCATAGCTCTCCGAAATCTCCTCAGCCGATATCTCGTATCCTGCCAAGGTCAAAAGCTCGGCGTCGACACGGGCGGCGATGATCTCGGAATCGACGAGCACGCCGTCGCAATCGAAGATGACAAGGTCTGGCTGGGGCATGGTGATCCGGACAATGGGAGGGCGAAGTGGCCTCGGAAGGCTCAGGCGGCGCGGCATACACTAACAGGGCCGCCTTCGCAAATTCGCCCCACCCGTGCCTTGGCCTTCACGGAATATTTACGCTGATCGGTAACCATAACCAGGAGTAAACAGTAACGCGTGCTCTGGGTGTCAGAATGTCTGCCGTGCGTCTTCTCGACGAGCTATCCCACGCCCCCCAGCAATCCGAATGGCTGGACACGATCCTCAAGGGCGACTGCGTCGCCGCGCTCGACCGGCTGCCCGAAAAATCGATCGACGTCATCTTCGCCGATCCGCCCTACAATCTGCAGCTCGACGGCGACCTGCACCGCCCCGACCAGTCGAAGGTCGACGCCGTCGATGACGAATGGGACCAGTTCGAGAGTTTCGAGGCCTATGACGCTTTCACGCGGGCCTGGCTGCTGGCGGCGCGCCGGGTGCTGAAACCCAACGGCACCATCTGGGTCATCGGCTCCTATCACAACATCTTCCGTGTCGGCGCCAAGATGCAGGATCTCGGCTTCTGGATCCTCAACGACGTCGTCTGGCGCAAGACCAACCCGATGCCGAATTTCCGTGGCCGCCGCTTCCAGAACGCGCATGAGACGATGATCTGGGCCACCCGCGACCAGAAGGGCAAGGGCTATACCTTCAACTACGAAGCCATGAAGGCGTCCAACGACGATATCCAGATGCGCTCCGACTGGCTGTTTCCGATCTGCACCGGCGGCGAGCGGCTGAAGAACGACAATGGCGACAAGCTGCACCCGACGCAGAAGCCGGAAGCGCTGCTTGCCCGCATCATGATGGCCTCGACCAAACCTGGCGACATCGTGCTCGATCCCTTTTTCGGCTCCGGCACCACGGGCGCGGTGGCCAAGCGTCTCGGCCGCCATTTCGTCGGCATCGAACGCGAGCAGGCCTATATCGACGCCGCCAACGAGCGCATCGACGCGGTGCGGCCACTGGATGGCGCCGATCTCACCGTGCTGACCGGCAAGCGCGCCGAGCCGCGCGTTGCTTTCGTCAGCCTGATCGACACCGGCCTGATGATGCCGGGTGCGACGCTCTACGACGCCAAGAAGCGCTGGGCCGCCAAGGTGCGCGCCGACGGTACTGTGGCGATCGGCGACAGCGCCGGTTCGATCCACAAGATCGGCGCCGAAGTGCAGGGGCTGGATGCCTGCAACGGCTGGACCTTCTGGCACTATGAGCGCAGCGGTGGCCTGACCCCGATCGACGAGCTGCGCCGCATCGCGCGGCTCGGCATGGAGCGGGCAGGGGCCTGAACCCCTGCCAATTGCTTCGAATGCCGTTGGTTCAAAGGCTCAACGGATCGCGCGAAGTGATTCAAATCAGGCCTTAATTCCGAGACGTTCGAGGTCTGCTTGAAGCGCCTTTGCATCGGTGAACAGCACCGATTGCCAGCCTGCCGCCTTGGCGCCATCGACATTCTTCTGGCTGTCATCGATGAACAGCGTGGCCGCCGGTTCGAGGCCGAATGCGGCGACGTGGTGATCGTAAATGCCGCGATCCGGCTTGATCATGCCGATTTCGCCCGAGATGGTGACGCCGCGCGGGCGGTTGAGGAAATCGAAGCGCTCGCGGGCTTCGGCCAGCGTGTCGCTGGCGAAGTTGGTCAGCATGGTCACGTCGTGGCCGCTCTCGATCAGACCGAGCATGATGGCGACACTGTCGTCATAGGCATGTGGAACCATCTCGTGCCAGTGGCGGCGGAACCCGCGGATGTTTTCCGCGTGATCGGGATGGTCCGCGATCAGCAGCGCCTCGGCCTCTTCCCAGGTGCGGCCGCGATCCTGCTCGATGTTCCAATCATGCGTGCAGACATTGTCGAAAAACCACTTTCTCTCTTCGGCATCCGGAATGAGGCGGCTGAACGGAATGTTGGGATCGTAGTGGATCAGCACTCTGCCGATGTCGAAAACGATGTGGCGTATTTCAGTCATGGGGCCTCTTTGCACTGTGTGGCGACGGCTTTTTCGTCGCGCCGGGTATCGCAGCCTCGATTGCCTTTTTCATGACAGTCGGCAGCGCCTCACCGGAAATCTCGTGAGCGAGCGACCAGAAATGCCCGTCTGGCGCATCACCTTTGATGTGAGCGTGAAAGACTTCGAGTTGGAGAGCGAAATGCGTGAAGACATGCGCAATGCGACCCGCATACCGCCAGTCGCCGGGAAAGGGCGCGGCCGCTTCCGTGGTCGCCCCATCGATCCGCGCGGTCCAGCCCGTCGTCGGCACCTCGGTCATGCCGCCGAGCAAACCCTTCTCCGCCCGTTTGCGCAGAAGGATGGCGCCGTCGGCCCGCACGGCGACAAAGGCCGCGCCGTGCCGCTGCGGCTTGTCGGCCTTGGGCAGGCGCACCGGGAAGTGCTCGGGATCGCCTGAAACGACCGCGCTGCAGTCTTCGCGCAGCGGGCATAGCATGCAGCGCGGCCGGCGTGGCGTGCAGATGGTGGCGCCGAGATCCATCATCGCCTGGGCGAAGTCGCCAGGCCTTGTCCCGGGCACCATGCGCTCGACATGGGCACGGATCTCGGGCTTGGCTTCGCTCAGCGGGGTTGCGATCGAAAACAGCCGGGAGATGACGCGTTCGACATTGCCGTCGACAACGGCGGCGGGACGGTCGAAGGCAATCGCCGTGATGGCCGCCGACGTATAGGCGCCGATGCCTGGCAGTTCTCTCAAAGCCGTTTCCGTGTCGGGAAACCGGCCGCCATGCGCGGCCACAAGATCGGCACACGCCTTGAGATTGCGGGCGCGGGAGTAGTAGCCGAGCCCGGCCCAGGCCTTCATCACGTCCTCCGCCGGCGCCGCGGCCAGGGCCTCAACATCGGGCCATTTCTCGACGAAAATCCGGAAATAGGCCTTCACCGCTTCGACGGTGGTCTGCTGCAGCATGACCTCGGAGAGCCAGATACGGTAGGGATCAGGCCGCACGCCGCGCGCATGCTCACGAGGCGTGATGCGCCACGGCAATTCACGGTGATGCACATCGTACCAGCCTAGCAGGCGGGACGCGATATGCCCGGATGCAGCTCTGCTGCTGTCCTCGGATGTGGCTTTGCCACTATCCCAGGATACGGTCTTGCGGGTCTGGTCTGCTGGTGCCATTGATCTGTATCGGCCTGGCCGGTATCTGCTGGGGTCTTGGCTGGAGGACGTACATGGCAGGCAGAACGCCCTACGGCAATCCCGTCCCGGTCAGCGATCTCGCGACCAGGATCCTCGATCCGGTGCTGCGCAAGCGGGCTGGCATTTCGATCGGCCTCGTCCAGTCATGGGACGAGATCGCCGGCCCGCGGCTGGCCAGCCATTCGCGCCCCGAAAAAATCCAGTGGCCGCGCCGTATGCATGAGGACGATCCGTTCGAGCCGGCCGTGCTGGTCATTGCCTGCGAAGGCATGGCGGCACTTCATCTGCAGCACGAGACGGGCGAGATCATCAACCGGGTCAACGCCTTCCTCGGCTTCACCGCCATCAATCGCATCAGGATCCTGCAGAAGCCGGTGACAACCGACAAAGGAAGGCGCAAACCGGCCCTGAGGCCGCTGACGGCGGCTGAGAAGACTAAATTGTCGGGAACTGTCGGCCTGGTCGATAATGATGAACTGCGCGCCTCGCTGGAGAAACTTGGCGCGACCATTATTGGGGAGAGAAAGTCATAGGCGTCTTGAAGAAAGTCATGGATTCGTCGTCAATATCTCGCATTCGTGATCGCCCTTGTCAGGTTTCGCGATTGGATTGGGGATCGAGATGCCTTAATTCGCGCCAACTCTCGCCTTTTCGTGTCTTTGCATTGCAAAATCCAACCCTTGTCAGGTGATTCGTATGAACCGTCCCCCGTTTGGCCAAAGCTTGTCTCGCAGAAACGTCCTGTCTTCGCTGGCCGCCATTCCGGCGGTGGCCCTGCTCGCCGCCTGCAGCGACTCTGGCGAGGAGGCGAAGGCCGCGGATGTGAAGCCTGCGGCCCCGGCCGCCCCCGCGACGCCGGCCACGCCGGCCGCCGCCACCGCGCCGGAAGCCCAGGGCACCGTGGACATGGCGGAACTGATGAAGCCGGGTGCGCTGCCCGACAAACAGCTTGGCAAGGACGACGCCAAGGTCACCATCGTCGAATACGCCTCGATGACCTGCCCGCACTGCGCGCATTTCGCCGAGACCACCTTTCCGGACCTGAAGACCAAGTACATTGACACCGGCAAGGCGCGCTACATCCTGCGCGAATTCCCGTTCGATCCGAGTGCCGAAGCCGGTTTTATGCTGGCGCGCTGCGCCAAGGACAACTACTACCCTATGGTCGACGTCCTGTTTAGGCAGCAGGCGAACTGGGCTGGCGTTCAGAACACCAAGGATGCACTGCTGCAAATCTCGAAGCTCGCCGGTTTTACACAGGAGTCCTTCGAGGCCTGCTTGACGGACCAGAAACTTCTGGACGATGTGAGATCGGTCCAGAAGCGTGGCGCCAATGAATTCAAGGTCGACTCGACACCGACCTTCTTCATCAACGGTAAGACCTACAAGGGGGCGATGTCGATTGAGGAAATGTCGGCCATCATCGACCCTCTGCTCTGACGTCCAGTCAGCCCTGAGGCGGCGGCGCTTCGGCGTGCGCGGCTTCCGGTCGTGCCGCGAATTCTCATCGCAAAACCACGGTAATCCGCTTAGTGGGCGGCGCGAATGAAGTTTTCGCGCCTTCGCCTCCTCGGTTTCAAGTCCTTCGTCGAGCCCGGCGAGTTCGTCATCGAACGCGGACTGACCGGCATTGTCGGGCCGAATGGCTGCGGCAAGTCGAACCTTGTCGAGGCGCTACGCTGGGTGATGGGCGAAAGCTCCTACAAGAACATGCGCGCGTCCGGCATGGACGACGTCATCTTTTCCGGCTCGGGCACGCGCCCGGCACGCAACACCGCCGAAGTCACGCTTTTCCTCGACAACAGTGACCGCTCGGCGCCCGCTGCGTTCAACGATGCCGACGAACTGCAGGTGTCGCGCCGCATCGAGCGCGAGGCCGGCTCGCTTTACCGTATCAACGGCAAGGAGGCGCGCGCCAAGGACGTGCAGCTTCTGTTCGCAGACCAGTCGACCGGCGCGCGTTCGCCGTCGATGGTCGGTCAGGGCCGCATCGGCGAACTGATCCAGGCCAAGCCGCAGGCACGCCGCGCGCTGCTCGAAGAGGCGGCAGGCATTTCCGGCCTGCACACCCGCCGCCACGAGGCGGAACTGCGGCTGAAGGCGGCCGAGCAGAACCTCGAACGGCTGGACGACGTCGTCGGCGAGCTGGAAAGCCAGATCGAAAGCCTGAAGCGCCAGGCGCGCCAGGCCTCCCGCTTCAAGAACCTGTCGGCCGATATCCGCAAGGCCGAAGCGACGCTCTTGCATCTGCGCTGGACACTGGCCAAGACCCAGGAAGGCGAGGCGCGTTCGGCGCTGGCGGTTGCGACAGCCCTTGTCGGCGACCGCGCCGCGGCCCAGATGGCCGCCGCCAGGGAGCAAGGTATCGGTGCTCACCGATTGCCGGATTTGCGCGACGCGGAAGCCGCCGCCGCTGCTGCCTTCCAGCGCCTGTCGATCGCCAAGTCGCAAATCGAGGAGGAAGCCGGCCGCATCCGCGCCCGTCAGAGCGAACTCGAGCGCCGGCTACAGCAGCTCGACGGCGATATCGCACGTGAAGAGCGCATGGTCCGCGACAATGCGGACATTCTCGAGCGCCTTCGCACCGAAGAGGCGGCACTCAATTCGGAAAATGCCGGCGCCGCCGAACGCGAAGCCACCACCCGTGCGGCGTTCGAACAGGCGGCGTCGACGCTTTCGCAAAGCGAAGCCAAGCTCGCCGCGCTGACCGCCGAGCGGGCCGAGGCAGCCGCCTCGCGCAACCAGATCGAACGGACGCTGCGCGACACCGCCGAGCGCCGCGACCGCTTCGCCCGTCAGCTTGCCGATGTTGACCGGGAATTGTCTGAGATACTCTCCAAGGTCGCTGGCCTGCCCGATCCGGCCGAGAAGCGGGTGCTGGTCGAACAGGCCATGGCGCTGCTGGAGGAGGCCGAGGCTGCCGTGTCCGAGGCCGAGCAGTCTGTCATCGATGCCCGCGCCACGGAAAGTTCTGCCCGGCCACCGCTTCAGGATGCCAGGGCCGAGCTGGCGCGGATCGAAACCGAAGCGCGCACGCTGGCCAAAATCCTGAATGCAGCCAGCGGCGATCTCTTCCCGGCCGTGCTGGAGCAGATCAGCGTCGATCGCGGTTTCGAAACGGCGCTGGGTGCGGCCCTTGGCGAAGACCTCGACGTGCCGCTTGACCGCAGCGCGCCGGTGCATTGGGGCGAAAGCGCGATCCAGCCCGGCGACGCGGCTCTGCCGGAAGGCGTTAAAAGCCTGGTCAGCGTGGTCCACGCGCCGGCACAGCTCGCCCGCCGCCTGGCGCAGATCGGTATCGTCGATGCCGCCGGTGACGGCCGCCGGTTGCAGTCGCTGCTTGCTCCCGGCCAGCGGCTGGTCAGCCGTGAAGGCGCGCTCTGGCGCTGGGATGGCTTTACCGCAAGCGCCGATGCGCCGACCGCGGCAGCACAACGGCTGGCGCAGAAGAACCGGCTGGCTGAGCTCGATGCCGAGGCGATACAAGCGACGCTCGTCCTGCGCCAGGCCGAGGATGCGCTGGGAGAGGCTGAACAGGCGCTCCGCCTGGCAAGCGAGGCCGAGCGCAACACGCGCCAGGCCGGTCGTGACGCTCAGCATCGGCTGGACGCTGCCCGCAATGCGCTGGCCGAGGCCGAAAGGGCCGGCGGCGAATTGCAGAGCCGGCGCGCCGCACTCGATGAGGCACGCGCCCGCATCGTCGACAGCCATGAGGAGATTTCGGCCGCCTTCGCCGAGGCGGAAATGCTGCTGCAGGACGCGCCCGATCTTGGCGATCTGCAGTTGCAGCTCGAACAGTCCTCGGCCAATGTCGCCCGCGACCGCGCCGCGCTTGCCGATGCGCGCGCGGTGCATGAGGGGCTGCGGCGCGAAGCCGAGGCGCGCGCGCGCCGGCTCGATGCCATTGGCGCCGAGCGCAGCAATTGGCTGGAGCGGGCCGAAAACGCCTCGACGCAGATCGCATCGCTCGGCGAACGCAAGGCCGAGGCCGAGGCCGAACGCGAGCGGCTGGCCGATGCTCCCGATGAAATCGACGCCAAGCGGCGTGCCTTGCTGTCGCAGCTCACCGAGGCCGAGAGCTTGCGCAAGGCGGCGGCCGACCGTCTGCAGGAAGCGGAGAACCGGCAATCCGAGCTGGACAAGGCCGCCACCGGCGCCATCCAGTTCCTGGCCGAGGCGCGCGAGACCCGCGTTCGCGCCGAGGAGCGGCTGACGGCGGCCGACGAGCGCCGGCTGGAGGTCGAGGCGCGCATACAGGAAACGCTGAACACGCCGCCGCATCTGGTCATCCGCCACACCGGTCTGGAGGCCGACAGCCCGATGCCTGAGATGGCCGAGATCGAGCGTCAACTCGACAGGCTGAAGATCGAGCGCGAACGGCTCGGCGCCGTCAATCTGCGCGCCGAGGAGGAGCAGAAGGAGCTATCCGACCGGCTGGAGGCGATCGTCTCCGAGCGCGAGGACATCATCGAGGCGATCCGCAAGCTCAGGCAGGCGATCCAGAGCCTCAACCGCGAAGGCCGCGAGCGGTTGCTGGCCGCCTTCGAGGTCGTCAACGGCCATTTCCAGCGGCTGTTCTCGCATCTGTTCGGCGGCGGCACGGCGGAATTGCAGCTGATCGAATCTGACGATCCGCTCGAGGCTGGCCTCGAAATTCTTGCCCGCCCGCCCGGCAAGAAGCCGCAGACCATGACGCTGCTGTCCGGCGGCGAGCAGGCGTTGACGGCGATGTCGCTGATCTTCGCGGTGTTCCTGACCAACCCGGCGCCGATCTGCGTGCTCGACGAAGTCGACGCGCCGCTCGACGACCACAATGTCGAACGCTTCTGCAATCTCATGGACGAGATGGCGGCCACCACCGAGACGCGTTTCGTCATCATCACCCACAATCCCATCACCATGGCGCGCATGAACCGGCTGTTCGGCGTGACCATGGCCGAGCAGGGCGTCAGCCAACTGGTGTCGGTGGACCTGCAGGCGGCCGAGGCGATGCGCGAGGCAAGCTGACCCAGGTCGCGCTGCCTGCGAAGGGGCCGCTCCGGAGCAATTCAGGAAAAGTGTGCAAGCGGTTTTCGCCCGGCAGAAAATGTCAGGGCCGCGGACTGTGCCTGTGCGAATGATGCTTGGCCGAGGACCAGACGAAATAGAGCGATCCCAGTTTCAGCACAGGCACCCTGCGATCCCGCTCGCGATCACGCAGTTCGCGGTAGGTCTTCACCTTCAGTGTGCCCCCCGGCAATCTGATTCGCAAAGCCATGATGCATAGAGCTTACGTGCTTTCTCCAGTCGACGGAAGGTTCATTTCAAGCTCCTCGTTAGTATTCGAGCTCTTGGAGGGTCGGTCGGGAATTGTACTGGGCCACCAGATGACGAAATATTTGCCAAACTGCCAGACCGGGACTTCGCCCTTGTGCTCCCGTCGCCGCAACTCATGACGTTGCTTGACCTTCAACACGCCACCCGGAAGCCTGATCTTGATCGTCATCGTCCCTCAATACTGATGGCGCGCTTCCTGGGTGCCGCGCCCGAAGCTTCATCTGTCCGGCCAAGGTAGAAAAAACGCCCACTCTCGGATCGGATCGTTGCAATCCGATTTGGCCGAGTCAATGGAGCCGGGGGCGAACTCCTGTGGCTATCGGCGCCGTGCACATAAGGCTTGAGAACCGGCTCAACCTCTGCGCCGCAAGTTCCAGTTCACACAGATCACGGCCACGAGGCCACACGCGATGCCGACGCAATCGGCAACCCAGTCGTACACATCCAGATCGCGCGCTATCACCGCCGTGCCCTGGAGGACCTCGATCGCCGCTCCAACAACTGCAAGGAAGACGATCAGCCTGACCTTGCGATCAGGCCAGCCGAGCCCTCCAAGGAAAGTCATGACGGCAAAGGCGCTGGCGTGATTCAGCTTGTCGTAATGGAAACCGATATCGATCCCATACTCCTCGAGTCCGGGTATAGGCACCAGTGCAAGGACAAGAACAGCGACAAGCGTGCTGAAAAAAGCAATCCGTTCGGCGGCTGGATGAAGTCTCATTCTGCTCCAATCTGTGCCTGCCCGCCGCGAAGGTCGAAACCGGCTCGGTATTGGCGGTTCAGGCTGAAACTCAGATCGACGGCGTTGTCTTTCCAAGCCGCAATTTTTGCTCGAGCCTTTTGAGCCAGGTCTGTTCCGCCTGGTCTTGATGCGCCGAGACGTAGCGCGGCGTTGCCGCCGTTCAACGGATCCCCGTCTGCGTCTCGTTCAAAGAGTGGAGTGCTGAAAAGGGCTCCGCATGGGCTTTCATCATTTCGCTCATTAGAATATCCGCGCCAGTCATCAGGGGGATCAAGGTTTCCGCAAATGTGTATGTTTTGATGCCGTAAAGCCACTTCAGGTAGAGAAGGGCAGCTGACGTGCCCGAGACGCACCCAACAATGTTCATCCGGGATACGACAAGCTCTATCGGGTATATGTGCGGAAGGTTCGCCTCCATGATCCTGGTGCTGGCGTCGGCTGTCACATTGCCGATGGTATCCAGCAATTCGGGGAAGAAGGGCGTGCTTATTCTGGGATGTTCCTTCCAGACGACGTCGTATCCTCTCTCAACGATCTGCTCCACAATGCGTCTATAGATCGCCGCCTCGTGCGCGTACGACATTATGCCGTTTCGCGACAATGCCTGGCCGAGCAGCAGGATCCGTGGGTTGGCTGACGCACGGCAATGTTCATTGCCGCCGGAAAGCGCATCCCTGCAGGCTTCATCTATTACGTCGCGCATCAGCGAAGCGCCGACCTGGAATCTTGGTATGTTCTCCAGAGCATCGTGAATGGGGATTTCGTGGAGCAAAGAATAAAACTTTGTCACCCGTCTCAGATGGTGTCTTTCTATCTTGTCGGCCGCTTTCCTCAGTCGGAACGCCGGTGAAATTGTAGAGAGTCCTGCAATCAAGGCTCCGGTGATGCGCCGTCTAAACCTGGTGCCTGGCGGCCGTGACATGGTTGATATTTCGAATGGAAGGTATGACGTCAAGCCATCCTCATACAAAACGATCTCGGCTTCTGGGTATGAGTCCAGCAGTATTTTTTCCGATGGCCGGTTAACGAAGCAGGCCCAGATTTCAACCGCGGAACTCGCGTCGATGCCAATTGTGTCTCGGATCAGACGATGGATCCGGAAAATTTGCAGTTGCCCATATTTACGCTCGGACGTCAGAAGGTCGTATGCCCATATGATCCGTTTCCAGGTCCATACTGTAGACGCAAGTTCAGCAAGACCGGTCTTGAAATGCTCGGAAACGCCGGCCGTTTCATAGAGCAGAAGGTAATCCTCATGCTCCTCACCCGCCGGGAAGCTTCTATCCATTGTTGACTGGCGAAGAGAGGCAACCAGGCTGAGCAGTTGCCAGCTGCCGAAGACGCAGCATATTCGAACTGGCAATTTAAGGTCTCCAGATAGGATGGAAATAACGCCGCATGTTCCGCGATCTCAACCGCAAAATTGCTTCATGTCCGAAGACCGTGTGTGGCTCGGGGCGTTTCGCCAGCTTCATAATACTGCCTGTCGTCGACCGGAAAATATCTTGCAGATATTGGCGTCCAACGCCCGAGACAGGCTGGAGTTCCGCGCAATAAGCAGGCGAATTCAGTTGGATTGAGCGGCAGAGACCTGAGATCTCTAAACATCAGGCGGCGGCAGACCGCTCATGCGGCTCGATCTTGCCGCTTCGGTTCCTGTCGGCACCAAGAGCGCGAATTCTCCCGGTTTTCGGGAAGGTCGTTGCCCGGGAAAGCGGGTTTCACTTCCATCTTTCAAAAGTAAGCTCCAGCCATGAACCGGAGCTTGATGATGACAGAGGCGGAAACCAGAATGTTTCACACGCTTGATGTGCCAGCCGGTCCGGTGCGCTGGCCCGGGATTCCGGCCGACCTGCCAAGGTATGGCGCGTGTGGCCGCACCTGCGCATCATGCCCGATGCGAAGCCCGCACTGCTCCTCGAACGCCCTTGATGCCGACGCTTCGGCGCAATTTTCCCGGTGAGCAGGCGATGGGCGGCGCCGGAAAATGCGCCGCCTGTCGGAAGAGTTGCCCGCGATCAGGCCGCGAGCCAGGCCCGGGTGAAATCCTGCTCATAGGCCTGATGCATCTGGTAGCCCATCAAGGCAGGTTTCATATGGCAGAACAGCTTTCGCCAGTAGGGCTGAACGATGATGCCGGAATCCTGCAGCATGACCTGCAGTTCCTTCATCACCGCACGGCGCTGCTCCGGATCGGCGATGGCGTTGGCCTTGTGGACCTTGGCATCGAAGTCGGGATCGGCGAACCCTGTCTCGTTCCATGCCGAACCGGTCTGGTAGGCAAGCGCATAGGTCTGGATGCCGAGCGGTCGGGCGTTCCAATTGGTGGTCGCGAAGGGATACTTCGTCCAGTCGTTCCAGAATGCCGATTCCGGGATGACGGTGCGTTTCACCTTGAAGCCCGCGTCGCGCATCTGCTGGGCGACGGCATCGGAGCTTTCCTTGCGGTAATCGGCTTCGACCGAGATCAGATCAAATTCGAAATCGAGCTGGCCGGCTTCCTCGAGCAATGCCCTGGCCCGGACCGGATCACGTTTGATCGGCGGCAAGTCGGCGTGTTCGGGATGCATCGGTCCGACATGATCGTTCTGCGCGACGATACCCATGCCGTCGGCGCCCAGTTGCAGCACCGCTTCGTTGTCGACCGCAAGCTGTATGGCGTTGCGCACGCGCTTGTCGTCATAGGGTTTGGCGTTGACGTTGCAGCGCGAGACCAGGGTGGCGGCAGTGACGATCTCGCTTTTCTTCAGGCCCAGCCTGTCGAGCATGGCGACGTCATAGGACTGCGTCTGCCCATTCAGGTCGATCTCACCGGATTCGAATGCGGAGACGGTGGCGGCCGAGTCGGTGCCGTAGTCGGTCCAGTCGATGCCGTCGAGGAACACCTCGCCGCCCCACCACGACCCGTCCGGCCGCTTGCGCACCGAGGCAGCAACGCCGACATCGAGTCTTTTAAGTTCGAACGGGCCCGTGCAAACGGGGTTGGCCGACAGTGGCGCCGCCTTCGGATTGAAGGCGTGGTGGACGATCAATGCCGGATAGTCGGTCATCGCTGGGATGATGGTGATGTCGGGCTGAGACAGTTTCAGGACCACGGTGTGGCCGTCGCGAACCTCGATGGCGCCAGTGCGCGCCACCTTGGTGTCGGGATCGATCAGCGCGGTCATGCGCCCGGCCATCGAGTTGCCGGCGGCATCCTTCTCGCACCAGCGCGTGATGTTGAAGGCAACATCCGTGGCGGTGAAATCGTCGCCGTTCGACCATTTCACGCCCGGACGCACCTTGAGCACATATTCCGTCGCGTCCGCATTGATCTCCCAGCTCTGCAGCAGCACCGGCTCGAAGGTGAAATCCGGCTTCCAGCGCACCAGCGGTTCGAGAAACTGCATGGCGATGTTGCCCATCTGCGAAACCTTGAACTTGCGCGGGTCTTCCAACTCCATCACCTGCATGGCAACACGCACCACGCCGCCCTTCCTGGGTTGGACGGCTTCCTCGGCTCGCGCCGGGACCGGCTGACCGATGAGCCCATAGGCAATCGCCGTGCTGGCGCCGAAGGCGCTGGCCAGCGCCAGGAACTCGCGGCGACCAAGCGCGCCGCTCTTCGCGCCTTTCGCAAATGTGCCGATCGCGGGATGAAGAGGTCTGGATGTCATATCGGTTCTCCCATTGTTGATTTTACGCCCAAATTCGGTGGAATGCCCTTGCCGCGTCGTTGCTGGGCGCTGTTTTCTACAGGACGCAGCCGATGGCGGCGGGGCCGCGACGGCGGGGAAGGCAAGATGAATCTTCTGACGGCGATGCGGGTGTTCGATCGGGTTTGCCTGCTGGGCAGCCTGTCGGCGGCGGCGCGCGATCTCAACATGTCGACGACGGCCGTCAGCCGTACCATCAAGGAACTGGAAGACGACCTTGGCGTCCGGCTCATCAATCGCACCACAAGGCGTCTCAGCCTCACCGAGGCGGGCCGCGACTATGCTCCGCGTGCGCGCAGCCTGCTCGACGACATATCCGAACTGCAGGATTCGACGCGCGGCCTGCACAAGGAGACGCGCGGCCTGATCCGGGTTTCCTGCTCCAATGTTCTGGGCCACACGCGCATAACCAAGCTGGTGCCGAAATTCCTCGAAGAAAACCCGCTCACCACGATCGAGTTCGACCTCACCGCGCGTTATGTCGTCGGCATTGTCGAGGAAGGCTACGATGTGGCCATCCGCTTCGGCGGTCAGGCGGATTCCGCCCTGATTGCCCGCCGGCTTGGTGAAGTCCGCAATTATGTCTGCGCCACGCCCGATTATTGGGATGCAAACGGCCGTCCGGTCCACCCGGATGAGCTGGCAAGCCATTCCTGCGTGCTGAGCAATTTCGCCAAGCGCCTTGGCACATGGCCTTTCATCGGACCCGACGGCCCTTTCGATGCGGCTGTCGGCGGGCGCATCTCGACCAACAGCGTCGAAGCCGCCTACCAGATGACCACCGCCGGTTTCGGCATCGGCAACCTGCCCAGCCTGCTGGTCGACGCCGCGATCAGGGACGGCCGGCTGGAAGTGCAGCTCGATGAGTTTCGCCCCGGCTCCAGCCCGATCTACGCGCTCTATCCGCACCGCACCTATATTGCGGCCAAGGTGCGCGCGTTCGTCGATTTCCTGATCCGCGAACTGTCGGCCGACTTCACCGCCTGAAATGCTGCCCGATTGCCGGCCAACGCCGTCAGGGGCCTGGCGCGAACGCCAGGCCCCCTCTGCCCCCGTCGCCCGACGCGGCAGCGTCATTTCCACCAGGCGGTGGTGTCGTACATCGGTCCAGGCTCCTCGAAGAGCTTTTCGTATTTGCACAGTGCCGGCGTCTTGCCGAGCGGCACCGAAACACCGTCCCTGAACGCCCATTCGCCACGTTGCGTCGTATCGGCCCGCACATAGCTGGACAACGCAAAGGCCCGGTCGTGCCGCGATTTGTTGGGCGAGGAGCCGTGCACGGTAAGCAGCCCCCATAAAGCAAGGTCGCCCGGCTCCAGCACCAGCGGAACGATGGTCGCCGGGTCGATGCCGACCTTGCGCAACTCTTCTTCGGCGGTCAGGCCCTTCATCAGCTCGCCGGTTCCCTCGTCCGACAGGCCGAGATAGCCGAGCTTGTGGCTGCCGGGCACGACCTGAAGGCAGCCATTGTCCAGCGTCGCCCGATCGACCGCGAGGCCTGTTGTCACGGTGGCGTCGGCGACATTGTCGAAGGCGGCCTGGTTACGGAAGCGCAAATCCTGGTGGAAGCGATAACCCGTGACATTGGCGCCGGGCGGCTTCCAGTGCAGCTGTTGGGCGATCTGCCTTATGTCACGGCCGATCAGGCCCTCGAGCAGCTTCAGATAGTCGGGATTGCGGCGGAATTCTTCGAAATAGGAATTGATCCAGGAAAACCAGTAAGCCTGCAGCACATAGCGTTGGCCAAAGTCCGATTCAGGCAGGATCTGGAAATTCAGGTTGCCGTGCCGGAAGGTGGCGTGATGCTTGAGGCCTTCGGCATAGACCGCATCGGTTTCCTTCTTCAGCCGGATCATCTCGTCGCCGTCGACGAATTGTCGAACGACCGCGTATCCTTCCTCGCGGTACTGCTCCACCGCCTCGCGTGCCTGCCTGTCCGTCAGCATGTCCGTGACAACCCCTGTCTGTGATCCGTGTCGATCGTAACGAAGGGGTTGCCGGCGATAAGCCATCGATTTTGGCATCGACTTTCCCGATTATCGGGAAATTGAGCGGGGCGTCAAAGGTGGATTGGTCGCAATCGGCTGGTCAGATACGTGCTGCGCCGGCAGGCCCTAAAAATAGGTCCGCGGCGCGACAAGGTTCTTCTGCTGGCGAACATAAAAACAATAGAAGCCGAACGCCGCGGCAAACCACATGAAGGCCTCGCCCATGGCCAGCCGGTTGTTGGAATTGGTAAGGATGGTTAGGGCGAAGAAGACCAGTGTGGAGATGTAGCAGGACCATGCGGCCGGAGCGACAAGCTTGGCTCGCATGGCCAGCAGAACCTGCCTGGCCGACCAGGTGTAGAGAAAGGCAAAGAACGCCAGTCCGACCACCCCATAACGCACGGCAATCTCCAGATAACCATTGTGGAAGACGTTGAAGATCATGGGATGATAGGTTCTGTTCTGCCATTCGGTCAGCCAGCTGGAACTGGCTCCGAAGATCGGGTGGCGCTTCCAGATGTTGATCGCATCCGCCCACAGCATCAGCCTCTCCTTGGCTGCAAGCGGAACCGCGTCGCTCGCGATGGCGCGGTCGAAGGCGGGGAGGACCCCATGCCTGAACACATCCGGAACCAAGGTTTTGATGAACGTCATGGTATCGTCGGCGGTGGACGAGAAGATGTTGTGTGCTGCGACAATGCCGGCCGCCACGATCACCAGCACGCCACCCGAAACCAACAGTTCGCGGCGATGGCCTCTCGCCAGGGTCATCACCGCCAACAAGAGCAGAGCGAGCGCAAGCGCAAGCCACACTCCCTTTGAGCGCATCTCGATGATATTGACGAGGGCAAGCAGCAGGACGGCTGTCGACAGGGCCCAATGCAGGTTCTTGGTTGCTTTCCCGAGATCCGTTCTCTGGGCCGAGTAGGCCATGAATTGCAGCGTGCAGAGGAAGATGAAACCGGCCGCCACCGACGCGTGGATGGGATTGTTGAAAAGCCACGGGGCCGGTTGGATGCCTTGAAACATGTCCGAATAGAAGGTGTCCGCCGCCAGGAAGACGAGACTGAGGATCATGAACCAGAGCACGAGCCGTGCGGGATGCCTGACAAACAGCAGAAACGCGAAGCCGGTCGTCGCGTAGAACAGCGGAAACATGTAAATGCCTTCGGCGCCACCCAACTGGTGGGTGCCGAAATAGACGATCGCCAGTCGGATGAAGACGTAGAGCGACCAGCCCAGACACAGGAAGCCGACCCAACCGATCAGCGGTTTGCTGTAGGTCCACAAGTCCACTCTGAACCAGCGGATGACCGCGACCAGGGCCAGCGCCAGGCCCGCATAGCGGTAGGTGTCGGCCTCGCGCCACACCGCGGAGACCAAAGCGAGAATGGCGAGTGCCGCAAGCAACAGAAGCAAGGTGTGGCGCGGCGCGTTGTCCTTGGCATCATCCAGGGCATCTCGCGGCAGAGGGGGCGGCAGCAGGACGTGATGCAGGCGGCGCAGTTCGTCGCTGGCCCGTAACACCCCGGCACGTAGCCGGCTCGGCCCGCCCAGTCTTGCGGATTTGTAGCTTCCCGAGGGACCGGCTATGCCCGAAATCCCACTGCTGGCGGCGAAGCCAAGCACGTTTTGGCGGACCGAATAGACTTTCAGGCCGGTATCCCAAAAGCGCTCGAGCGCGACGTCCCATGGCATTTTCATTACGGCGAGCGCCGACAACAGACCCTGCGCGCCCTCTCGCGTCACCAGATAGGCGGCGGCCGAGCCTTGCGGGCCATGCAGCGCACGACCGATCTCGTCGCCTTCCGCCGTCTCGACCGCGCGCATGAAGAAGCTCATGCGATGGTTGGTCAGCTTGATGACATCGAAATCCGGCACCGCCGCGATGATGGCCTCAATGCGCCGCATGGTGTTTTCGCTGAAGAGGACGTCGTCCTCGACAATCAGGCCATGGGCGCTGCCACCGGCCAGGAACGTTTCCAGCGCCCGGATATGGCTGCGGTAACAGGCATATTCGCCCGAAAGGATGTCGCGCCCGCTCAGCTTGCGCGCGGCTGGAAGATCGATCTCCGTCCAGTCTTTTTCAGCAAGCCCCCGACCGTCGACGGCGGCAATGCGCTGCAAGGTCAGTCCCGCCGCCTCGGCGCTGGCGAGCAATTCGCTCCAGCGCTGGGTCTCGCGATCGAGGTTGATGGCGAAGATAGGGAGGTTCATTGAAGTTCCATGTTGAGCCGCCACCCACCTGGTCGACCTATGTATGGAAAGAAGGAGATGTTCAAGGCGACACTTTACAGATCATGTGCAAATGCTGACCCGATTTGCCGCGATGCCTCTTGCTCATCTGCGCTTACGACACCGTCGAATCATGAGCTGATCGGCTTCATGGAAGATCGCAAAGGTACTCTCGGGTCCCATGTGCCCAAAAGGGAATAGAACGGCATGGCCGGGCTGCTTCTTTAGACCTCGGATAGGTTTTGTCGGTATTTATCGGGAAAAAGGAGCCGAAGTCATGACCGACATCTGGCACTCACTCCTCGCCAACCTTGCCCTGGTCTCCATCCTCGTGGTCGCCTGGGACCTTGTGGCGGATTTCACCGGGCGTCTCTCGCGGCGGATGCAGTCGCTGCTTCTCGGCGTGGTCATGTGCGTGGGCGCGATCATTTCCATGGCGACGGCCCTGTCCGTCTCCGGCTTCGTCGTCGATCTGCGCGCCGCCTTCATTGCTGCTGCCGCGTTCTTTGGCGGATGGCCGGCAATGCTCATCGCCACGTTCGGCTCCATTGTTTATCGCATCCATCTCGGCGGACAGGGTGCGGGTGCTGGTGTCATGGGTATCCTCATCACCGCAATCGTCGGCATTGCGTGGCACCACATCGTCGCGGCCCGATCGCGCACCATGTACGACATATTCGGTCTGGGCGTAACGGTCGCTCTCGCCGGGCTGATCACGCTCCTGGTCATCCCGGCGCAAGCCGTCACGGGCCTTGTGCAGCAGAGCACGTTCCCGTCCCTCGTGTTCCGCTTTCTCAGCACAATCATCATCGGCGTCCTGCTCGACCGGCAGCAGCGCAGGCGGGAGCTCTTGATGTCCAACATGACCTACCGGGCCATGGTTCGCGAACTGCCGGATTGCCTGAACATAAAAGATGTCGACGGCCGCTTCATCGCCGCCAACCCCGCCACCGCCGAAATGGTTCGCGCCGCTTCGGTCGACGATCTGATCGGCAAGACGGATTTCGATTTCTACCCCAGGGAGGTGGCCGAACGCTTCCGGCAGGATGAGATGGGCGCGCTGGAGGCCGGGCAGACGTTGCGGATCGACCAGCCCGCGCTTTTCCCGGATGGCCGGCAAGGTTGGCTCTACACGCTCAAGGCCCCTTTCCGCGACGAGGCCGGGAAGATCGTCGGCGTCATCACCTACAATCGCGACATCACCGAGCAGAAGCGCACCGCGCAGCTCAAGAATGATTTCATTTCCACGGTCAGCCACGAATTGCGCACCCCGCTGACCTCCATCCGCGGCTCGCTTGGGCTGATTGCGGCCGGTGTGGCCGGCGAACTGCCGCCCAAGGCCGCCAATCTCGTCAACATCGCGCACACCAATAGCGAAAGGCTGGTTCTTCTCATCAACGACATTCTGGATATGGAGAAGATCGAATCGGGCGTGATCACCTTCAAGATCAAGCAGATGCCTGTCCGTCAGGTCCTGGAGCAGGCCATTGCCGCCAGCTCCAACTACATGGCTGACAGCCGGATCAGGATCGTTCTGATCGACGATGCGCCGCGCGCCGAGGCCAACATCGATCCGGATCGCCTGCATCAGGTGATGGCGAACCTCCTGTCGAATGCGATCAAGTTCTCGCATGCCGACGGTACTGTCACAGTGAAATTCCAGCGTCATGACCACGACATGCTGCGGATTTCCGTGATGGACCAGGGCGCTGGCATCCCGGAGGCTTTCCGCAGCCGTATATTCGGAAAGTTCGAGCAGGCCGACGCCTCCAGCACCCGTAAGATAGGCGGCACCGGCCTAGGCTTGAGCATCGTCAAGGCCATTACCGAAAAACTGGGCGGAGCCGTTTCCTTCGAAACCGAGGAAGGCAAGGGAACCTCGTTCCACGTGGACCTTGCAGAAGTACGCAGGCACCACCCAAGGCCGTATCCGCCACCGCACCTGACGCGGAAGCCCGATGGGCGCCTACGGGTTCTGATCTGTGAAGACGAGACCGACGTCGCCGCAGTGATTGCGGCACTCTTGGATGCGGAAGGCTTTTCCAGCGACGTCGCACCCGATATCGCCACCGCAAAGGCGCTTCTGCGGTCCCGCGAATACGTGGCCTTGACCCTCGACATCAAGCTGGCGGGGGAATCCGGCATCAAACTCTTCCACGACATTAGGGCATCGCCGGTGAATTCCGACATTTCGGTCATCGTCATCTCCGCCGTTGCCGATGAGGCCAGGCGCTCGCTCAACGGCAGCGCCGTCGGTATCGTCGACTGGCTGGAGAAGCCGGTGGATTCGAAACGGCTTCACGCGGCTCTCGCCAAGATCCTTGCTGGCAGAACCGAGCAGAGGCCGAAGATTCTCCATGTCGAGGACGATGAGGGCGTGCTTGCGGTGATGTCGGAGGGGTTGGGTTCGGGTGTCTCGATTACTTCGGCGAAGACGCTCAAGGACGCCCGGGAGGCGATTGCGCAGCATCTCTTCGACCTGGTTATCCTGGACATTGCACTCCCCGACGGCTCGGGGTTGGACCTGCTGGCCGATCTGCCGCTCGAGACCGGGGTCATCGTGTTTTCGGCGGCGGAGCTCGACCAGAAACTCGGTGATCGCGTGCAGGCCATCATGACCAAGACCAGGGCCTCGGAAATCGATGTGGCAAAGCTGGTCAGGAGCATGTTGGTTTCGCCCCGCACTCAACCTGCCGCGCACGCCAAGGAGTGACGCTCATGCCCGCAAGGATTCTCTATGTGGATGACGAGGACGATATCCGCGAAATCGCCCAGATGTCGCTGGAGCTCGAGCCGGAATTCGAGGTGCGGTCCTGCCCGTCCGGCATGCAGGCGCTGGTCGATGCCGCCGAATGGCGGCCCGATCTCATTCTGCTCGACGTAATGATGCCGGACATGGATGGGCCGGAGACGCTGAGGCGCTTGGCCCAGTCTGGGCCGACGGCTTCGATACCCGTGGTGTTCATCACCGCGCGCACCCAGACGCATGAAGTCGAACGCTATCTGGCGATGGGGGCGGTAGGGGTGATCGCCAAGCCGTTCGACCCGCTTGCGCTTGCCGGTGAAGTCAAAAGATTGCTTCTATCGCGCGCCTGAGCCGACGTTTGGCGTGGGCACCGAGCGCAGTCTGGCTGCAGACTGTGCGACGCCGTTCACGGCTCCTATACCATGTCGCCTTATTGATCTACTGATTGTGCCGAGGTGCAGGCGTAGCGAATCAGGTTGTCTATAATCGCGCGGCATCGGCGGAGCTCGGCGAGAGATTGAGAAGAATGTGTCTGTCTGCATGAACCGCGTTGGCGGATGTCGGTTCATGGATCAATCACTCCGGGGGGCAAGCGGCACAACGAGGCGCGAACCGGAGCAAGGCTGATGAACGGAGCGAAGGCAAGAGTTCTGATTTGCGATGACGATCCCCTCTTGCTCGAACTGATGGAATTCAGGCTCAGGGCAAAGGGATACGAGGTCATCAAGGCCATAGACGGGGCGGAAGCGCTCTTGAAGGCGGAGCATGAGGCGCCGGACATCATCGTGCTCGATGCGATGATGCCCAAGGCCGACGGCCTGGAGGTTCTTGCCCGGATCAAGAGCGACCCGGCTTTGTCGGAAATCCCGGTTGTCATGCTGACCGCCCGCAAGGGCGAAAGGGACATCGTCTCGGCCCTTGAGAAGGGGGCCGACGACTACCTTGTGAAACCCTTCATTCCCGAGGAGCTCCTGGCCCGGCTTGCGCGCCTGCTGGCGCGCAAGAGCGGGAAACGCTGATGTGGCGTGGCCGTCGCGCCGTCCTTGCGGCATGCGTTTTCCTGGCGGTTGAATCGGCGCCTGCCGCCGCGCTGGCCCAGGCGGTCGACGAACTGTACGCTTCCGGCGTCAAGGCCAGGCAAGCTCAGCATTTCGACGAGGCGGCGGAGCTGTTGCGGCGTGCGCTGGCGCTCAAGCCCGACAATGCCGACGCCCTGGTGCAACTTGGCTTCGCCGAGCTTGGCCGCAACAATCTGCCGGCGGCGCGTGAAGCCTTTTCCAGGGCGCTTGCGCTTGCGCCGACCTATCTGGATGCCAGCTTCGGCATCGCTCAGGTCGAGTTCCGCTCCGGCAATCTGGACGCCGCGCTGCAACTGGCAGAAGAGGTGTCGCGTGCCGAGCGGGGCAATGCCGACGCGGCGACGCTTGTCGCCAACATCCGCAAGGCCCAGCAGGCCGACAGCAGCAAGCAGAAGCCTGCGACCGCGAGGAAGAAGCTGCGCCCGCCGCGGCCGGATCCTGTCGCCGGCCTGATGGAGAAGGGCCAGAGATTGCGAGCGGCGGGACAATTGCCCGAGGCGGAGAACGCCTATCGCCGCGCGCTCGGCCTGGCGCCTAAAAACACCGACATCCTGGTCGCCATGGGTCTCGTGGCGGGCTCCCAACAGAAATTCGACGAGGCCGGGCATTTCTTCGACCAGGCGCTGGCCATCAAGCCCGGCCTTCTCGACGCCCGCCTCGGCAAGGTCCGCCTGGCGATATGGCAGGGCAACGTTCCGCGCGCCCGCGCAACGATTGATGACGTGCTTGGCACTGTGCCTGATGATGCCGAGGCGCTCGGCCTCGACGCGCGGATTTCCCTGATCGAGCAGGATTACACGCGGGCCGAGCAGTCGTTTCAGCGGGTGCTGGCGATTGATCCGCGCAATGCCGAAGCGCTGGTGGGAATCGGCGATGTGCGCCGCGCCCGTGGCGACGACGACGCCGCGCGCGATGCCTACCGGCAGGCGCTTGCCCTCGAACCCGGCTCGCGCGACATCGAGCAGAGACTGGCCGCACCACCGCCGCGCAAATGGCGGCTCGATATCGGTAGCGAAGTGAGCGACCTCACCGATGGACTTGGTGATTGGACAGACAGTTCGACCGGCCTTGCCTATCGGCTCACCCCGCAGACGACCATTTCGAGCCACACCCGGATGGCGACTCGCTACGGTCGCACCGATGTTCAGATCGACGGCCGCATCGACCAGGCCTTTTCGGCCACGGTTTCGGCCTATGTGCTGGCAGCGGCGACGCCGGATGCCGACTTCCTGGCACGATATTCGGTCGGGGCCGGCGCTTCGTGGCGGATCATGGCGCCCGCGAAAGCGCTCGGTCCGTTCTCGCTCAACATCGATGCTCGCTATGACAATTTCGCCACCGCCGAGGTCACCACAATCTCGCCTTGGGTGCAGGTCTATGTCCTGGACGGCCGGCTGGGGCTTTCGGCACGTTGGGTCCACGCAGCCGACGACATCGGCACGCGCGCTGATGGTTATGTCCTGCGAGCCGATGTTGCAGTTGTCCCGAGCGTCAATGTGTTTGGTGGTTATGGGGATGCACCCGAGATCTCCGACGGCACGCTGGTGCCGACGCGTACCATCTTTGCCGGCATCTCCTGGGACGTCACCGATCCGCTGACGCTGCGCGGCAGCCTCGCCCATGAGCAGCGCCCGACATTCGACCGAACCACATTCGGGCTTGGCCTAACCGCGCGGTTCTGATCATGTTGTACATCTGGCACCTATCCATCCTGCTCAGTGCCCTTTCCCTGGCGATCATGCTTCTGCTGATCGTGCGTCGGGTATTGCAGGAGCGCCGGGGGACGGCGGGCGCCGATCAGCGGCGCCTTCTTCTGACGGCGCTGATCGCCTTCACCGAAAATCGGGATCGCGAGGCATTGAAGACGGCGCTGCTTGCGGTACCGGCGAGGGTGGCGATCGATGCCGGCTTCGAGTTTATTTCGCTGTTGCGCGGCGAGGAGCACGACGAGCTCCTTTCAGCCTTCAATGAATGTGGCCTGCCGACCCTTGTCGGCACCCAGCTTGAAAAAGGCAACGGTGCCGAACGCATCCACGCGGCCGAGATGCTGGCGGCGCTGCGTTCGGAAAACGCGGTGGCAAACCTGCTTTCGGCGCTCGATCGCGACCGCTCGCGCGAAGTCAGGATCGCCGTCGCCATCGCGCTGTGTGATATTGGCGCCTTGCCGCCGCTGGTCGTAACGCTGCGCAAGATCGGCGTGGCGGGGCAGCGCTCGCGACGCCTGATCGAGCTTTTCAGGCGCTTTCCGCCAAAGCGGTTCGACGAGCTCAGGGATTACGCCGGACGTCAGGACGCGGTGCCTTTCATCAGGGCGGCCGCAATCGATGCGCTTGCCCGCAACGGCGGGTTCCGGTTTGGTGAGTTCTTTGCCCGCGCGGCCGGCGATCCGTCGCCGGAGGTTACCGCAGCCGCATTGCGGGCACTCGGCCTGACCGGACATGCCAATGCGCCGGCCATCCTGATCAAGGCGATGGAAAATGGCGGCTGGGATGTACGCGCCGACGCTGCCGACGCGGCGGGCCGCCTCGGCCTGTCTGAACTCGCCGCGCCCCTCGCGCAGCTTATGGACGACGAGGCATGGACTGTGCGCTACGCCGCTGCCAACGCGCTCCGCTCGTTCGGCCAGAAGGGAGAGCAGGTGCTGCGCGAGATCGCCGCCAGCGACGTCTCGCGCAGGCAGCGCACGGCCTCGCTGATCCTCGCCGAGGGGCCAGCCACCTGATGTTCGACTGGAGCCAAGAGATCGTTCTGGGGGCCTCCATCCTGTCCTGGTTCATCATCGGGGCGGGGCTGGCGCAGACGGCGATCTACCTGCTGCAGCTCATCATCGCCGCCTACGCCCTGTCCAAGCGCCCGCCGGTCGCGCGTTCGGCTCTGCTGTGGCACCGCTATGGCGACGTAGCGCCGCCGATCGCGCTGCTGGTGCCCGCCTACAATGAGGAAGTGAATGTGGTCGAGAGCGTGCACTCGATGCTGGCGCTCGAATATCCGAATTTCGAGGTCATCGTCATCAACGACGGCTCGAAGGATCAGACTCTGCAGCGCCTTATCGAAGGCTTCAAACTGGTGAAATTCCACCGACCCTATGAGGAGGCCCTGACACACAAGCCGATCCGCGGCCTCTATTCCTCGCCGATGACAGAACGGCTGTTCGTGGTCGACAAGGAAAATGGCGGCAAGGCCGATGCCCAGAATGCCGGCGTCAATGTCTGCCGCGCGCCTCTCTTTTGTGTGATCGACGGCGACTCCATCCTCGAGCCCGATGCACTGATGCGCGCGGCCCAGCCCTTCATCGACGATCCCGAGCGCACCATCGCCGTCGGCGGCACGATCCGCATCGCCAACGGATCGAGGATCGAAGCGGGCAGGGTGCGCGAGATCCGCCTACCCAGCCGGTTGCTGGCACTGCTCCAAGTAGTCGAATATCTGCGGGCCTTCCTTATGGCACGGCTGGCCTGGAGCCGCATCAACACGTTGATGCTGGTGTCCGGCGCCTTCGGCGTGTTCCGCCGCGCCGAAGTGGTGGCGGTTGGCGGCTTCACCAAGGGATCGATGGGCGAGGACATGGACCTTGTGATCAAGCTGCATCGCCACATGATGGACACCAAACGCAAATACCGCATCCAGTTCATTCCGGAGCCGGTGTGCTGGACAGAAGCACCCGAGTCACTGCGCGTTCTGGCCAGGCAACGCACGCGCTGGCAGCGCGGTGCGCTCGAGTGCTTCTTCCGCTACCGCTCCATGCTCTTCAACCCCCGCTATGGGCGGGTCGGCTTCCTCGGATTTGGCCACATACTGATTGTCGATGTGCTCGGGCCGATATCGGAGGTACTGGGCTATGTGCTGATCCCGGCCTTCTGGCTACTCGGCATCCTCTCGACCGAATATCTCTTGGCATTCACGTCGCTGGTTTTCACCTACGGCGTTTGCGTGAGCGTGTGTTCGCTGGTTCTCGAAGAAGCCGAGCTTCAGCGTTTTCCGCGCGCGCGGGACCTTGCCGTACTCACGGCCGTGGCGGTGATCGAGAATTTCGGCTACCGCCAGCTCAACAATTTCTGGCGCGTGAAGGGCTGGTGGCAGTATCTGCGCGACGACCAGAGCTGGGGCGAGATGACCAGGACCGGCCTGACTGGACCGAAGAAGTGAGCCTCTTCGGTTGAGTCACTTCAGCGTCCGCTCGATCTCCGCAATAAGCGCATCGAGCGCAGTATGTGCGACATCCGACCGCTCGATCAGCAACGTCTCAAGCTCGGACGCTCGCACGCTGATATCCGGAAAGCCGAACGTTCCGGCCCCACCCGCCAGCGAGTGAGCGATCCCGATCAGCGTATCGCCGGAACTGCTGCCGGGCACAGCCCTCCTCTCACGGGCGGCCTTCAACTCCACGAGCCGATCCGCACACCGGGCAAGGAAACGTTGCTGCAAGGAAGCGAAGGGATCGTTTGAGATAGGCCGATGCTCCGTTGCGGGACGTCGAGGGTCATTCAAGCAGAAAGCGGCGCGGGTTGGAATGGACTGCTTGGTCGAGCACGCCCCCCTGTCGGAGGAGAACGGCACCAAGCTGGTCTGCAACGACACTGGCATGCCTGGGCTGTGGGCAAGCGCGCTGCCATCACCAGAAAAAAAGTGATTGGCTGGGGCGCCAGGATTCGAACCTGGGAATGTCGGTACCAAAAACCGATGCCTTACCACTTGGCGACGCCCCAATTGCCGTCAGAGTCGCTTGTGCGGCGCGTTATTAGCAGAGCAGCCAAAAAGCACAATCCTTATGAGTGACAGTTGGAACGCTCGAATTGGGCAGGCAACGCAGCGCTGGCAAATGATATGCAGCGGGCTATTCGGACCACACCGCCATCTCGTTTCCGGCTGGATCGACGAAGTGGAAGCGCCGGCCGCCGGGGAACGGGAAGATCGGTTTGACAATCGTGCCGCCGGCGCTTTCGACAGCGTCGAGGGTTTGCTCCAGATCCCTGCTGTAGAGCACGGGCAGCGGCTTTGATGGCGCTTCCGCGGCATCTGCCTGAAAGCCTCCGTCCAGGCCTTCGGCAAAGGCCGAATAGGTCGGCCCATAGTCGGTGAACGACCAGGCAAAGGCGGTGCTGTAAAAAGCCTTCAGCCGGTCCAGCGTTCCACCGGTCGCGGGCATTTCCAGATAGTCGAGTTTTCCGGGCAGTTTCATGGCGCACCTGTTTGTTCACTGTATGTTCTACTCCAGAATTCCTGACTTGGCAAGTCTTTTTGCCGCATGCTGGAGCACGGCTTTGCTTAATCGATTGTAGTGGCCAGGTGGCTTTGCCGATGTCTTGCCTTTCGCACTGCAGCATCATATCGCTCCAAGGACGGACCGGCGGGACTTTCCGTTTCGCCAATCTTTCCAATCTCCTGCAACCGGAGAGCGATGCATGACCAAATGGGTTTTCACCTTTGGCGATGGTGCGGCGGAAGGCCGTGCCAGCGACAAGAATCTCCTGGGTGGCAAGGGCGCCAACCTGGCCGAGATGTGCAGCCTGGGGCTGCCGGTGCCGCCGGGCTTCACCATCACCACGGAGGTCTGCAACGCCTACTACGCCAACGGCCGTATTTATCCGGCCGGGTTGGAAGCCGATGTCGCGGTCGCGCTCGGTCACATCGGCCGGCTGACCGGCCGTCGGTTCGGCGATCCGTCGAAATTGCTGCTGGTGTCGGTGCGTTCGGGCGCTCGCGCCTCGATGCCCGGCATGATGGATACCGTGCTCAATCTCGGCCTGAACGACGAGACGGTCGAGGCGCTGGCCGCCGATTCCGGCGACGCGCGCTTTGCCTATGACAGCTACCGCCGCTTCATCCAGATGTATTCCGATGTCGTCATGGGCCTCGACCATGAGGTGTTCGAGGAAATCCTGGAGGATCAGAAAGGCGGGCTCGGGCACGAGCTCGACACCGAACTCACGGCGCTCGAATGGCAAGGCGTCATCGCGCTCTACAAGGCCAAGGTCGAGGAAGAGCTCGGCAGGCCCTTTCCGCAGGATCCGCATGAGCAGCTCTGGGGCGCGATATCAGCCGTGTTCTCGAGCTGGATGAACAACCGCGCCATCACCTATCGCCGGCTGCACGACATTCCCGAAAGCTGGGGCACGGCGGTCAACGTCCAGGCCATGGTGTTCGGCAATATGGGCGAAACCTCGGCCACCGGCGTTGCCTTCACGCGCAACCCTTCGACCGGCGAAAAGATGCTTTATGGCGAGTTCCTGGTGAACGCGCAGGGCGAGGACGTCGTCGCCGGCATCCGCACGCCGCAGAACATCACCGAAGCGGCACGTATCGCAGCTGGCTCGGACAGGCCGTCGCTGCAGAAGCTGATGCCGGACGCGTTCCAGTCCTTTGTCACCATCTCCGACAGTCTGGAGAAGCACTACCGCGACATGCAGGATCTCGAATTCACCATCGAGCGCGGCAAATTGTGGATGCTGCAGACCCGCTCCGGCAAGCGCACCGCCAAGGCGGCGCTGAAAATCGCCGTCGAGATGGCGCAGGACAGGCTGATCACGAAAGAGGAAGCCGTCGCCCGTATCGACCCGGCCTCGCTCGACCAGTTGCTGCATCCGACCATCGACCCCAAGGCCGCGCGCGACGTCATCGGCATCGGACTGCCGGCGTCGCCCGGTGCCGCCACCGGCGAGATCGTCTTTTCCTCCGGCGACGCCGAGGAATTGAAGACGCAGGGCCGCAAGGCGATCCTGGTGCGCATCGAAACCAGCCCCGAAGACATCCACGGCATGCATGCGGCGGAAGGCATCCTGACCACGCGCGGCGGCATGACCAGCCACGCCGCGGTGGTGGCGCGCGGCATGGGCAAGCCTTGCGTCTCCGGGGCCGGTTCGCTGCGTGTCGACTACAAGGCCGGCACGCTGATGGCGATGGGCTCGACCTTCCGCAAGGGCGACATCGTCACCATTGATGGCGGCAATGGCCAGGTGCTGAAGGGCGCCGTGCCGATGCTGCAGCCCGAACTTTCCGGCGATTTCGCCGCCATCATGGAGTGGGCGGACGCGGTCCGCCGCATGAAAGTGCGCACCAATGCCGAAACGCCGCTCGACGCGCGCATGGCGCGCTCCTTCGGCGCCGAAGGCATCGGCCTTTGTCGCACCGAGCACATGTTCTTCGATGGCGACCGCATCGTCGCCATGCGCGAGATGATCCTGGCCGACACCGAAAAGGACCGGCGCACCGCGCTTGCCAAGCTTCTGCCCATGCAGCGCTCGGACTTCCTGGAACTTTTCGAGATCATGGCCGGCCTGCCGGTGACGATCCGCCTGCTCGATCCGCCGTTGCACGAATTCCTGCCGAAGACCGAGGAGGAGGTGGCCGAGGTCGCCGCCGCCATGAAGGTGTCGCCGGACAAGCTCAGGCAGCGCACCGAGGCACTGCACGAGTTCAATCCGATGCTCGGCCATCGCGGCTGCCGCCTGGCTGTCTCCTATCCCGAGATCGCCGAGATGCAGGCGCGCGCCATTTTCGAGGCGGCGGTGGAGGCCGGCAGGAAGGCCGGCGCCCTGGTGGTCCCCGAGATCATGGTGCCGTTGGTCGGCCTGGTGAAGGAGCTCGATTACGTCAAGGCGCGCATCGATGCGGTTGCCAAGAGCGTCATGGAGGAAACCGGCGTCAAGATCGATTACCTCACGGGAACCATGATCGAGCTCCCCCGCGCCGCGATCCGTGCCCATGTCATTGCAGAGTCGGCCGAATTCTTCTCCTTCGGCACCAACGACCTCACCCAGACGACCTTCGGCATCTCGCGCGACGATGCGGCCTCGTTCCTGGAAACCTACCGCCAGAAGGGCATTATCGATCAGGACCCGTTCGTCTCGCTCGACATCGACGGCGTTGGCGAACTGGTGCGCATGGCCGCGCAAAAGGGCAGGGCGACGCGGCCAGACATCAAGCTCGGCATCTGCGGCGAACATGGCGGCGATCCGGCCTCGATCCGCTTTTGCGAAGAGGTCGGCCTCGACTACGTGTCCTGTTCGCCCTATCGCGTGCCGATCGCCAGGCTGGCGGCCGCGCAGGCAGCGGTGCTGGTTGCGAAGGCAGGCCGCCGATAGGCTCCATCCAGCTTACCGTTTTGTAAGGCAATTCACGCGAACGTGCTGGCGGCGTCGCGTAATCTCGACATTGTTCCTGCCCAATTTGCGGCCATCCGCAAATTGCTCCCGGAAACAGATGCTGCAGTTTTCTCCCGCGCCGTTCCACTCGATCCTGGTCATCCAAACCAAGTTCATAGGCGATCTCGTCCTCGCCTCGGCGCTCGCCAAGAACCTGCGGCTCGAATTCCCCGGCGCCAGCATCGTCTTTCTGTGCGAGGCTCGCTTCGAAAGCTTCGTCATGGCCCATGGTATTGCTTCCGAGGTGGTCGCATTCAGGCGCGACCGCATGCGCGGAACGCCCTTGGAGCGCGGGAAGGAGCTTTACGCGATGGTGCGGGCGTTGCGCCGCTTCCGATTCGACTTGACGATCGACCTGAGCGATTCGAAGACGTCGCGCATCGTCACCGGGCTCGTCAACGCCAAGACCCGTGTCGGTTACAGTCCTTCCGAAAGACCCTTGCGTATGTTGGAGCGGCAACCCGCCAACGTTTTTGCCAAGCCCTACGGCTTTGATGGTCAGCATTTCCTGTACCGCTACCTCTCGCCGCTCGAAGCGCTCGGCATCGAGCTTCGCACGGTGATTCCGAACCTTCAGCCGCTGCCATTGGAGACGGCGAAAGCATTGGCGCTGCTGGGTAAGCACCATCTGCGGCCAAACGCCTTCATCGCCGTGCATGCGGGGGCAAGCTTCGAGGGGCGACGTTGGCAGCCGGAGCGGTTTGCAGCAGTGATCGTCGAGATCGCCGGCGAGACTGGTCTGGACGTCGTCCTGGTGGGTGGCCCGGACGAGCGCGAGATCGCCGAACGTATCGTCGCCAGGACCGCGCCGTCGGTCGTCAATCTCGTCGGTGACCTGTCGCTTGAAAGCCTGCTGGCGGTGCTGAAACAGGCCCGGCTGTTTCTCGGCAATGAGAGCGGCCCGATGCACATGGCCGCAGCCACCGGAACCCCGGTTGTCGGATTGTTCGGTCTGACGGAGCCGTCGCGCTGGGGTCCCGTCGGCGTGCCCAGCATCTCGCTCCAGCCGCCGATGCCTTGCGCCTGCATGGCCGAAAACCTCTGCCGCGCGCCGGATCCCAGCAAGGCATGCTGCGTCTGGGGCCTGGAGGTCAAGCCTGTGGTCGATGCCGTGCGCGAGGTTCTTTCGCGCACCGAAATGAAACTGGAACACGCCATCTGAGATCATGCGCCGCATGCACGACCGCTCTCGACGCGGTGGAATGACCTGTCGCCCACAGGAACGGTCACATTGTCGCGGAGCGCTTTTCTGCTATGCGCCATCCCGATTTCCGCCTTCATGCGGGTCGTTGGGATGCCTGCTTGAAATGACGGGTCCGGGAATCGGTTTGATGCGCCTGCTGCAAAAAAATCTCTGCATGATCGCCCTGTCGTGGGCGATGGCATCCGCCAGCCATGCCGCGCCCCTCGTCGAGCCGACGCTGCACATCAAGTCGCAGGCGAGCGGAGCCGGCCGTGTGGCGCTTACGCTCGACGCGTGCGGTGGACAGACCGACAACCGGATTCTTTCGGCGCTGGTGGACAACAAGATCCCCGCCACCATTTTCGTGACCGGCATCTGGCTGAAGCGAAACGCCGCCGCCGTCGAGATCATGCGGGCGCATCCCGATCTGTTCGAACTGGAAAATCATGGCGGCCACCACATCCCGGCGGTCGACACGCCGCGGAAAATCTACGGCATTCGCAGCGCCGGCAGCCCGGATGCGGTGCTGGCCGAGGTCGAATCGGGAGCCGCCGCTCTTACCGGGACCGGCGAGCCGGCGCCGAAATGGTTTCGTGGCGCAACCGCCGAATACAGCCCGTCGGCAATCGCCATGATCCGCAAGCTTGGCTTCAAGGTCGCGGGATTTTCGATAAATGGCGACGGCGGCTCTTTGCTTGGCGCCAAGGAGACCGCCCGGCGCATCGCGGCGGCCAAGGATGGCGACGTCATCATCTCGCACATCAACCAGCCGACCCATGCGGCCGGCGAAGGCGTGGTGCAGGGGCTGCTGGCGCTCAAGGCCAAGGGCTTGACCTTTGTGCGGCTCGACGATGCCGAGGGCATCGGCAATAACGGCACGACGGAGTGACTGGCCAGCCGAGCGTATCTCGATGCCTTCGGCGTTGGCTCAGTCCGGTTTGGCTTCGATCGTGACCTTGCTAGCGTAGAATGCGCCGTGGTTGCGGATTTCAGCCATTTCGTCGAAAGGCCGCTCGTACGCCCACATGGCGTTCTGGCCGGTCTCGCCGGCAGGCAGCACGCTCCAATAGCTTGCATCGCCCTTGTAGGGGCAATGGCTCGAGTGGTCGGTGCGGCCAAGCTTGCCGAAATCGACGTCGGCGAACGGAATGTAGAAGGCCGCCGGATAGGGGGCTTCGGTCAGCACCTTGGCCTCCGTTGTTGAAGCGATGACCACGTCTCCGACACGCACGGTAACGGTGCCGGCATAGGGCTCGACAGTGATGATTTTGTCCGGGTTGCGTTGGAAACCGGGTGCGGGGTTGGCGATCTGATCCATGCGGGGCCTCTCCTTGCGTCGACTTAAGGTGTGTCGCGCAAGCGCATTGCGCAAGCCGCTATCGCCATCCAACACGCAAAACTTGCCTAGCCAACGCCGATGGATCGCCCCTTGGAATCGTCGAGATACTTGTCGTCAGCGGTCAGGCAGCGGCCTTGAACACGTCCATGAGACCGGCATAGGCGGCAGCGATCCCGGCGACCGGGTTGCTGCTTCTCAGGACGGTCTCGACCTTCAGGGAACCGCCGCCGGTAGGCAAGGTGAGCAGCAGGAACTGGCGGTTTCCGCCATCGCCGACTGACGCGGCCGCGACGTGCTGGTCCTCGCCCTGATTCTGGACGCACATCTTGAACAGCAGCGTGCCGCCGACCGCTTCCAGCGCGCCGCCGACAACTTCAACAAATTCATCTTCGGAAACAGTCTTTGTGTCCGGCACCACATCGGCCAGACTTTCGGCAAGCGTACTCTCGAGAGCCTTGTCGTCGAGCTGCGCGTCCATGCGAACCTCTTTCAGTCGCCAATCGTACCCCTTTGCCCGTTAACGAAACTTAACGCCGACGATGGCCGGATTGTGGCGGTTTTCCACCAATGCGGCGCTCAGGGGTGCTGGCGGCTGGACAATCCGCCGGTTCGCTCCACAATAGCCCGAAAAGCACAACGCAAAAGCGTGAGGGAGGATCGAATGCTGGGACTGATGCAGGAATGGCCGCTGCTTTGCCATAAGCTCATCGACAATGCCGAGCGGCAGCATGGCGTGCGCGAGATCGTGTCGCGCTCGATCGAAGGGCCGATCGTGCGCACCACCTACGCCGACATCCATCGTCGCGCCCTGAAGGTCGCCCAGCGGCTGGAGCGTGACGGTTATGGGATGGGCGACCGTATCGCCACGCTGGCCTGGAACACCGCGCGCCACATCGAGGCCTGGTACGGCATCATGGGCATCGGCGCCATCTACCACACGCTCAATCCGCGGCTGTTTCCCGAGCAGATCGTCTGGATCATGAACCATGCCGAGGACAAGGCAGTCTTCGTCGACCTGACCTTCGTGCCGCTGCTCGAGAAGATCGCCGGCGCCGTCAAGTCGCTGAAACAGGTGATCGTGCTGACCGACAGGGCGCATATGCCGCCGACGACATTGCCCAACGCGGTCGCCTATGAAGATTGGCTTGACGAAGCGGATGGCGACTTCGCCTGGAAGACCTTCGACGAAAGCACCGCCGCCGGCATGTGTTACACGTCCGGGACCACGGGCGATCCCAAGGGCGTCGTCTACAGCCATCGTTCGAACGTGCTGCACGCCATGATCGCTGCCATGCCCGACGCCATGGGACTGTCGTCGCGCGATACGATCCTGCCTGTCGTGCCGATGTTTCACGCCAATGCCTGGGGCCTTGGCCAGAGCGGGCCGATGATCGGTGCCAAGCTGGTCATGCCCGGCTGCAAGATGGATGGCGCGTCGATCTATGAGCTGCTCGACACCGAGAAGGTGACCTTCAGCGCCGCCGTGCCGACCGTCTGGATGATGCTGCTGCAGCATCTGGAGGAGACCGGCAAGAAGCTTCCCTATCTCAACAAGGTCGTCATCGGCGGCTCGTCGTGCCCGCGCGCGATCATGACGAAGTTTCAGCAGAACTACGATGTCCAGGTTATCCACGCCTGGGGCATGACCGAAATGTCGCCGCTCGGCACGTTGTGTACCCTGAAGCCGGACCATGCCGGTCTTGAGGGCGAAGCCCGGCTCGACGTCCAGCAGAAACAGGGCTACCCGCCCTTCGGCGTCGAAATGAAGGTGACCGACGACGACAACAACGAGCAGCCTTGGGACGGCAAGACTTTTGGCCGCCTGAAAGTGCGTGGGCCGGCCGTTGCCCGTGCCTATTATGGCGACGCCGGCGTGGAGCAGTTCGATGAGGATGGCTGGTTCGACACTGGCGACGTCGCCCACATCGACGCCGGCGGCTATATGCAGATCACCGATCGCGCCAAGGACGTCATCAAGTCCGGCGGCGAATGGATTTCTACCATCGACCTCGAGAATCTGGCTGTCGGCCATCCCGATGTCGCCGAGGCGGCAGCCATCGGCGTTCAGCATTCGAAATGGGGCGAACGGCCGCTGCTGGTCGTCGTCCGCAAACCGGGCAAGGAACCGACCAAGGCTGACATTCTCGGGTTCATGGACGGCAAGGTGGCCAAATGGTGGATGCCGGACGATGTCGCTTTCGTCGGCGAAATTCCGCACACCGCAACCGGCAAGATCCAGAAGATCACCTTGCGCCGGCAATTCAAGGACTATCGCTTGCCGACCGATTGACGCGATGTCGCATGTTTCGGCTTCATGCCATCGCAAAAAGGCACTAAGTCTCCGTTCGGGTTGGGGCAGCACGGAAAACGATGGTTAGCATTCCTGAACGGCAAACGTCGAAGGCGGCCGGCTGGTCGCGGCGCACGGCCGCTTTTTCGTTGGTGCTGCTGCTGACGGTCTTTGTGGGCCATCGCTTCGATCTCGTCGAAACACCTGTCTTTCTGTGGGTGCTCGGCATTGTCGCGCTGCTGGCGGCGATGGCGCTGTTGTTTGCCGGGTTTGCCTTTTCGCGGCTGTGGAATTTCGGCGACCGCGGCGGCCGCGACCTGACGGTCGGCGCGCTGCTGGCACTGCTGGTGTTCGCACCCTACGGCGTCGCCGCCTACTGGGCGACGATCTATCCGCCGCTCAGGGATATCTCGACGGATTTCGACGAACCGCCGGCGCTCGACGTGAGCGACCGGACGAAGGATATGAACGTGCTTGCGCCGTCGACGCCTGGGGAACAGCGGCTGCAGGCCGATAGCTATCCGCTGGTCAGCGCACGCAGCTACGACCTGCCGTTCGAGACTGTCGTCAATGCCGTCGAAACCGTACTCGACCGGCGCGACTGGGAGCTGTCGGAGCCCTATCCCGATCTCGCCGGGCAAAGCGAGGTGACCATCACCGCCGTCGCCAAGGGCTTCGTGATCGGCCTTCCCGCCGATGTGGCGATCCGCGTGACGGATGATGGCGACACGGTCATCGTCGATATGCGGTCGGCATCCCGCTACGGCCGCTACGACCTTGGCGACAATGCCGCGCGCATCACCGAATTCCTGGCGGAGCTCGACCAGGAAGTCGCCGGTCAGGTCGGCGCCGCGCCAGCCGAGTGACTTTCAGAACCGGGTTGTAGTCAGGCGGATCCGTATGTCGCAGCGGAATGCAAGTTGGGTCTGCGGATAGACTATTCAGCGGGCTCGTATCTCCCCTGCAACAAGATCGTCGAGACCGGGCCAAGCGGATCGATGATCCGGCTCTCCAGGACCTCGATGAGTTTGCGTCCAACCCCGGCCATATCCACGAAATGAACGCCGATCTTTGCCGGCAGGAAGCGTGCAAGCCGCGTGCTGTCACGAGCGACGATGTGGACGTCGCTCCCTGGCACGAGACCTCTTCTGCCAAGAGCATGTAACGCCCCGAGAAGGCCCAGTTCGTTGGCGCATGCCAAGCCGGTCGGCCGATCTGACGACGCCAGTAGGCGATCGAACCAGCCTGCGCTCGATTCCATCGTGAACATGCCGTGACCGATCAGCGATTGGTCGATCGGAATACCGGCCTCGGCCAGCGCCCTTTGATACCCGGCAAGACGCATGGCACTCGCCTGATCTTCCGGAACGAGAAGTTGCAGTGCAATGCGTCGACAGCCCTTATCCATCAGCCGTCGGGTCGCCTCGTAGGCAATCTGTTCGTTGTCGATATCAACGTAAGGATATGCGACGTTCAGGTCCGTTCTTCCGAATGTGACGAATGGCATGCCTGCATCCAGCAGCAGCTTGACTCGCGGATCGCCCGACACCATGCGCGTGATGATCAGTCCGTCTGTGCTGCGCGCTTGAAGCTGCCGCTGCACACTCTCGACAGGATCGTCATCGGGAGTGGTGGAATAGATGGAGAGACTATAACCCGCTTGCCGCGCCGCCAGCGTCATGCCCTCGATCAAGGGAAGCTTCAATAGATCGGACAGATGGTCTTGTGTCTCCATCGGGTATACTGCCGTTAACGTCAGCGTTCGGCCGGTTTTGAGCGCGTAGCCATGATGGTTTGGCAGATAACCGGCCCGTTTCGCCGCGTCTTTTACGCGTGCAATGGTCAAGGGATGGACTTCTGGTCCGTCCTTCAGAGCGCGGGAAACCGTCGTCACCGAAAGGGAAAGTTCCACCGCGAGCTGTTTTAGATTGGCCATTGTCGCCCGCCTTCATTGCTAAATCGCCGGCTGAATTTCCTGCTGAAGCGCCGTGACGTTACCGGATTCGATATCCCGGTCAATCCTAACTCCTTGGGGAAGCAGCTTGACTCGGTTTAGATTGAGTGCAATCGTAACGTTACGATTAAAGAGAAACGGCGCTTTTGAGCGACATTTCATAATTTCGGGAGGAGAACCTATGTCTTGGCTACGCATTTCCTTAGCAGCATTTGCAATCTCGGCTGCTTTGCCCGCCCATGCTCAAACAGTCACCATTACGACAGCGGGTGGCGACTATGGTAACGCCATGAAGGAAGCTATGTGGGGTCCTGCTGCAAAAGAGCTTGGATACGATGTCCGCGAGGAGACCCTAAGCGACGGCCTAGCCGCCTTGAAGATGCAGGTCACCTCGGGGGCTATCACGACCGACGTCATTCATCTTGGCTCACCGGAAGGCGCACAGGCTGCCGCACAATCGCTGCTGGAGCCTCTCGACTACAAGATTATCGACCCAAAGTCGGTGCCAGATGGCGCAAAGTCCGACTACTGCTATCCGTTCGACTCCTATGGCACCGTCATGTCATGGAATACCAAGACATACGGCGAGAATCCGCCGAAGACGTGGGCGGAATTCTGGGATGTTGCCAAGTTTCCTGGTCGTCGCGCGCTGCGCGCCAATGCTCAAGACTCGATCGAGATCGCACTGCTCTCCGACGGCGTGGCGCCGGCGGACATTTATCCCGTGCTCGGCACGCCGGAGGGTCTGGATCGCGCCATCAAGCGGCTCGAAGCAATCAAACCAAATGTCTCGGTGTGGTGGACCTCGGGCGCTCAGTCGGCGCAGTTGCTGAAAGACGGTGAGGCGGATTTGATCGTTACCTGGAACGGTCGGGCGGAGACAGTGAAAAAAGATGGCGGCGCGGCCGACTACACGTTCAAGGGTTCCGTCATTGGCACTGACTGTCTTGGAGTGCCGAAGGGGGCGCCGAACAAGGAAGCGGCCATGAAGCTGATAGCTGCGATGACACAGCCTGCGCGCGTGGCCAAGCTGACCGATTTCATCGCTTACGGCCCGGTCAATCCTGCTGGCTATGAGGGTGGCCTTATTCCCGCGGACCGTCTGAAGACCCTTGCGACCGCGCCTGAAAATGCCGGCACTTCGGTGTTCTCGAACGCGGATTGGTGGGTCAAGAACGGCGAGGCTGCCCAGAGGGCCTTCGATGAAATGATGAGCCGCTAAGCTTCGAATACATCGGCTCTAGTGCTGGAGCACATGATGAAGTCGCTCGCGATCACCATCGACAGCGTTCGCAAAACCTATGGGACCTACGTCGCGCTGGACGATGTTTCGCTCGACATCAAGGCTGGCGAATTCCTCACGCTGCTAGGCCCATCGGGGTCGGGCAAGACGACCTTGCTCATGGCCTTGGCCGGATTTGTCCGGCCAGATTCCGGCAAACTCTTGTTGGGGGATCGGGACATCACCCGCCTGGCGCCCAACAAGCGCGACATCGGCATCGTGTTCCAGAACTATGCCCTGTTTCCCCACATGAACGTCCTCGCGAATGTCGAGTACCCGCTGGTACTGCGCAAGACGCCGAGATCTGAGGTCCGAAAGCGGGCGTTTGAGGCGTTGGCCCGCGTCAAGCTGGAAGGTCTGTCGGAGCGCAACATTGCCGCGCTATCGGGCGGACAGCGCCAGCGGGTAGCACTGGCGCGGGCGATCGTCTTCGAACCACGCGTGATGCTGATGGACGAGCCGTTGTCGGCGCTCGACAAGAGTCTGCGCGAAACCATGCAGTATGAAATCAGACGTCTGCACGATGATTTGGGGATCACAACCATCTATGTGACGCATGACCAGCGCGAAGCGCTGATTATGTCTGACAGGGTCGCGGTCATGGATTCCGGCCGTATCCAGCAGATTGATACGCCACAGCGGATTTATCATCATCCATCGACCCGCTTCGTCGCGGAATTCCTAGGCGAGGCCAACATTATAGCCCCAGGCCTCGTGCGCAGAATCGACGGCGCCGATGCATCGCCCGAAGCCCTGATGATCCGCGCGGAAAGCTTCCATCTTGATGCAAAGCTCGTCGGACGAGATGGCGTCGCGCTCGAAGGAACACTGCGCGCCAAGGTGTTTCGCGGCGAGAACTGGCTTCTGACGCTTGTGCTGGACGGCGGGCAAGAAGTTCTTGTCTGCATTCCGGCAGCCCTGGCCAGCGGCTGCGCCGAGCTTGCCACCGGCCAGTCGATGACCGCCTTTGCACCAGCCGCAAAAGTTCACGCGATGCCAGGGGCTAGGGCGTGACCGTCATGGCGAATCCCGCGCTTGCGGCAGACGCGCGACGCGAGCGGCGGTTCTTCCTCTCGCTTTCACTGCCCGCGCTGTTCATCGTCGGTATGGCGGCGATACTGCCTATCCTATGGATCATCCGGCAATCCTTCCTGACCACGGGGGGCGAGTACACCGTCGGCAACTACGAGAAGGTGCTTTCGAGCGGGCTGACATGGTCGGCACTGGTCACAACCCTTGAATTGTCCCTGGGCACGCTGGCGATCTGCATTCTTCTCGGTACTCCCCTGGCGCTCGCCCTGGCCAGCGCCAGACCTAGGGTGGCCAATTTGCTGATGGCCTTCGTCATGCTGCCATTGTGGACCTCCATTCTGGTGCGCACCTATGGCTGGCTGGTGCTGTTGCGGCGCGATGGCCTGATCAACGCAACTTTGACGGGTTCAGGCCTGACAGCTGAGCCATTGCCGCTGGTCTACAATTTCACGGGAACGCTGATCGGCATGGTTCACTACATGCTGCCGCTCTTTCTGCTGCCGGTTTATGCCGCGATGCGCGATATCGACGCCAACCTCATTCGTGCGGCGGCGAGCATGGGCGCCACTCTCGGGCAAACGATCCGCACGGTCATTCTGCCGCTTTCGGCCGGCGGCATCTTCTCGGGGTCGATCATCGTCTTCATCTATACGCTCGGCTTCTTCATCACGCCGGCGGTGCTGGGCGGCGGCAAGGTAAATCCTCTCTCCACCCGGATCGAGCGCACGCTATCGACCTTTCAGGATTGGGGGTCGGCGAGCGTCCTGGGCATTCTGCTCCTCGTTGTCATGGCTCTGATCGGTGTGATGTTCCTGTCGGCACGGCGACTGCTGACGCGCGACGGTGCGTCCCATGCTTGAGGCCTATCCGGACAACAGGCTGTCCCGCATCTGTCTGTGGGGCTTTTCCGCACTCGTGATGGCGTTCTTGATGCTGCCAACGCTCGTGGTCGTGCCGCTGTCCTTTTCGGCGTCCGCCCTTCTCGAGTTCCCGCCGCGCGCATATTCATTGCGCTGGTACGATCATTTTTTCGGTTCGGCGACGTGGATGGCCGCGCTCAGGACGAGCCTGGTTCTTGGAACATTGACAGCTATGCTCGCGGTACCCTTGGGGCTGCTGGCCTGCATTTCGATAAATCGGCTCGGCGGAAAGGCCGCTGTTACCATTCAGGGCATTCTGCTTACCCCGTCCATCGTGCCAGGAATCCTGCTTGCGATCGGTCTCTTCTTTGTGCTGGCGGCGCAACATCTGGTCGGAACGCTATTCGGCGTGCTGGTCGGGCATGTGGTGTTGGCCATTCCTGTCGTGTGCATTGTGCTGTTGCCCGCTCTGGCCCGCTTTGACTGGAACCAGGTTCAGGCGGCGCGCAGCCTCGGCGCGAACTGGGCGAGAGCCATCGGCGGCATAATTGTCCCGCAGCTTCAGATCAGTCTGCTGTCGGCCATATTGATGGCCTTCCTGACATCACTCGACGAATCCGTCATTTCGATCTTCGTCTCGAGTGGTCAAAACAGCACGCTGCCGAAGCTCATGTTCATATCTCTGCGCGATCAGATCGATCCGACCATCGCGGCGATCTCAACGGTGTGGACCGCCATGGTCGTGGTCGTCGTCTTGATCGTGACTTTACACCAAAAATCATGACTGAAATTGGAAACATGCTCACAAATCAGATAGCCAGTGATCCGGCGGATCACGCAGCGGACATACCTCAGGTAGGACTGGCCATCATCACCGGGTCGGCAAACTGGGGGCTGGCCTTCCCGGAAGATATCGAATTCGATGGTGTGCGCACCTTGCGGCGTGACGTTAGTTTTGAAACGCCTTACGGCCGCAGCGACAACTGGAAGCTGATCGAGTTCGATGCCTCGATTACTGCGGAAGGCAGAACGAAACGTGCGTTGTGCATGTATTCGCACGGCAATCCGCGCGACCATATCGACCATTCCTGCCATCGCCGGGCGTTCTGGGTGTTGATGAACGCGGGTGTAAAGCAAGTCCTGGCCTGCTCGACCGTTGGAGCCGTCAACAAAGCGATCCAACCCGGCGACATGGTGGTGACTGCCGATATCATCGAACTGACGCAGACGCCTTTTTCACTGCTTCCAGACCGCCAGAGCTTTGACTGCTCGGGCAAGCAGATCGTATGTCCAAGATGTGCGGCGGTTCTGGTTGAGACGGCCCGCCGTCATTGGCCAGCCGAATGCCGGGTTCATGGCATCGAGCAGCAGTTGGTGGCTGCCCATTGTTACGGGCCTCGACTGACAACCCCAGCCGAGGCTTTGGCTTATCGAAGCATGGGCGCGGATGTGCTCAACCATTCCATCGCCCCCGAGGCGACCCTGTCGCGCGAAATCGGCGCTTGTTTCGTGCCGCTTGCGTTCGTGACCGCGGGTTTCAACGACTATATGGACCGCAGTCGCCAGGAATTGCTGCAGGAGCATGTGTTGCCGAGCCTCTCCATGACCGCCTCGCGGGTTGCGCTGGAGACCGCGGCACGACTTCCAACTGATCCTGAATGCTCTTGCCAGGGCTTGAAGTCGCCCCAACCGGCAGAGCGCTCCAGCCGCTTCTAGAGTATAAAGGGCGCAGATGAGTTCGCGCCGATCTTAGCTTGCCGGCACAAAAATACCGGTGATGGCCGGGTCGCCGTCTGTCGTGACCAGGCCGCGCGCCGTCAGATCCTCGAGATGGGCAAGCACCGACAATCCGGCGGCGCCATGCAGCCGCGGGTCGGTGTCCCTGTAGATCGCCTTGACCATGTCCACGATCGTCCGGTCCCCCTCTTTGACCCGCTCCAGAATGGCGCGCTCGCGCATCTTGCGATGCGTCTTCAACCCGCGCATGAAAGCGCGCGGTGCTGTCACCGGCCCGCCATGTCCTGGCAACAGCAAGCGGTCCCCGCGTTCGATCAAGCGGTCCAGCGAGGCCATGTAGTCGGCCATCGCCCCGTCCGGCGGGGCGACGATGGAGGTTGCCCAGGCCATGACATGATCGGCCGAAAACAGGATGCCGGTTCCCTGCAGCGCGAACGCCGCATGATTGGCGGTGTGGCCCGGGGTCAGAACCGTCCTGATCGACCAGCCGTCGCCGTCGACCACCTCGCCGTCGGGCAGGGCGACATCAGGGATGAAAGCCGTGTCGGCACTGGCATCGAGCGCATTGGTCTCGCCGATATGCAGGGCTCTTGCCGGCCGGTGCGGCCCCTCTGCCAGCACGAGGGCGCCGGTGCGCTCTTTCAGCCGGGCCGCCAGCGGGGAGTGGTCGCGATGCGTGTGGCTGACGAAGATATGGCTGACCGGCCGGCCTGCGATCACCTCTATCAGGGTCCGCAGATGCGCCTCGTCCTCCGGCCCCGGATCGATCACCGCCAGCGTATCGCGGCCAACAACGTAGCTGTTGGTGCCGTGAAAGGTGAAGGGGCTTGGATTGCGGGCCGTGATGCGCTGGACATCGGGCGCGACATTCACCCCCTGGCCATAGAAGGGGTCGAAGCCGGTATCGAATTTCAGTGCCATGCATCGGTGCCTTGTTTCGGGAAACGGCAAAACCGATTGCCGCACAACACGCAAGCCAATATAGGAGGATGTGAGGCCGCGAACATCGGAGTGCGGCAATCGGATTGGGGAAATACCATGGCAATTGCAACTACGATGCGTCCGCTTGTTTCTCTGGCTCTGCCGCAAAACGGCGCGGCGCGGCTGGCAACGCAGCTTTTCCTGGCCATCGCCGGAACGCTTGTGCTGACACTGTCGGCCAAGACCAAGGTAATGCTCGGGCCGGTCGACATTTCGATGCAGACGCTGGCCGTGCTGCTGATCGCCGCCGCCTTCGGCATGCGTCTCGGCGTCGCCACCCTGCTGCTCTACATGGCCGAGGGCGCCATGGGCTTCCCCGTCTTCCAGAGCACGCCTGAAAAGGGTCTCGGCATTGCCTACATGCTCGGCTCGACCGGCGGCTATCTCGCCGGCTTCGTGGTCATGGCGGCAATTGTCGGCTGGGCGGCGGATCGCGGCTGGGACCGCCATCCAATCAAGCTTTTCAACGCCATGCTGGTTGGCGAAGTCGTCATGATGGCAATGGGCTTTGCCTGGCTGGCGCTGCTCATCGGTCCGGAAAAGTCGTGGCAGTTCGGCGTCGTGCCGTTCATCGTCGGCGACCTGATCAAGGTGGCGCTCGCGGCAAGCCTGGTGCCGGCCGTCTGGACGCTGCTGAAGCGCGGCTGAAGCGCGCGATCGAAGAAACGGCCAGGGGCAATCAAGCCACTGGCCGGAGCGGCGTCACTGGCGGATTTCCGGTCTGATGTCCGCCAACCTCGATAGATTGTCGGTTATATCGCCCTAGACGCTGCGACATCTTCAGTAATGATCATTAAGTCGCTTTATTAGCCCAGGCTTTTCAATTTCCCGAACTGTTGATCTGAGAAATAGATGCTTGCTGGCGCGGCCGCGCTGTCGTAGCTCTTGGTCTTCGACTGTATCGAATCGCCGGGGGGCGAGACGTCCGATTCGTTGTCGTGAACGATCAGGTCAGATGCACTATCGCGCTGGTCTGTCGCCGATACGGCAGCTTCGGGGAAGGGGGGAAGACGTTGAATGTCGCAGCGTCGACTATTGTCGGAAGCCGGCACTTCCTGTTCAGGATTCGGTTTCAACTGCTTGGCGGACTGACATTCGCGATTTTTGCGCCGGCGATCATCCGGATTGTCTTCAATCCTGAATTTATCTATTCGGCCAATCTTCAGGTAACAGTAGCCGCTGCGGTCATCGCGCACCTTGTGGGCTTCTTGTCTTATCGCCGCATCGGAAATTTCCCGGGCGTGGCCGCGGCAAGTTACATCTTGCCGACATTTGCCCTGTCCTACGGGGCTGTTTTCCTGACCATCTTCTTTTTTCGGTTCGAGTACAGCCGGTTTCAGGCTGCCGCCAGTTTCACGCAGTCCACGCTCTGGTACTTCGGCCTGAGCCTGTTGACGCGGCGTCTCGATCCGTACCGGCTCGTGGTGATTCCCGGCGGAGATGTCGAGCGCCTCAAGACGTTACCGGGTGTGCATTGGTTTTGGATCAAGTCGACCAGTACGATAATCGAAAGAGCCAGCGGCGTGGTCGTTGATCTGCGTGCCGATCTTGGCGCGGAATGGGAACGATACATCGCGGATCGGGCCCTTTCGGGAACTCCCGTATACCACGTCAAGCAGGTCAGAGAGTCGCTGACCGGTCGGGTCGAGATCGAGCACCTGTCGGAAAACACGCTTGGTTCGCTCAATCCGAACCAGGCCTATCTCAAGATCAAGCAGGCGGTCGACTGGGTCTCGGCACTTGTCTTGATCATCGTTCTTTCCCCCGTTCTGGCGTTAATAGCGTTGCTGATCCGGCTGGATTCCGATGGTCCTGCGCTGTTTCGCCAGCAACGCATGGGCTACCGGGGCAAGATCTGCACGGTCTACAAGTTTCGCTCGATGCGCCAGCACTCTGGCGCCGGCAGCGACAAGGAAAGGGCGATCACCAGGCACGACGATGACCGCATCACCAGAGTCGGGCGTTTCCTGCGAAAATCCAGGATCGACGAACTGCCGCAGGTCATCAACATCCTGCGTGGCGAAATGAGTTGGATCGGACCGCGGCCGGAAGCTGTCGTGCTGTCGCAGTGGTACGAGGCTGAGCTGCCATTCTACCGTTACAGGCATATCGTCAGGCCGGGCATAAGTGGGTGGGCACAAGTAAATCAGGGGCATGTGGCTGCCGTCGATGACGTTATGGAAAAATTGCACTATGATTTCTATTACATAAAGAACTTTTCGCCTTGGCTGGACGTTTTGATAACTCTCAAGACGCTGAAAACGATGCTTACCGGCTTTGGTGCGAGATAACCAATGCGAAGCATGGCTCTGGAATAGCAAGCGCAGGAAGCAGATGGATCTCGCCTCCAGGAAAATAGCGATCATCGGGCTTGGCTATGTCGGCCTGCCGCTGGCGGTCGCCTTCGGCGCCGGCAGGGATGTCGTCGGTTTCGACATCGACCAGTCGAGGGTGGACGCGCTGAGGCGTGGCGACGACCATACGCTGGAAGCCAGCAGCGATGAGATCAGTGCTGCGTCGCGGCTGACATTCACCACCGACAAGGCCGATCTGCGCGATTGCGGGATTTTCATCGTCACGGTTCCAACGCCGATCGACAGGGCCAACCGTCCGGATCTGAAACCGCTGATCATGGCATCGACTTTGGTCGGCGAGGTCATATCGCCAGGCGCGGTGGTGATCTTCGAATCGACGGTCTATCCCGGCTGCACGGAAGAGGTGTGCGCGCCGCTGATCGAGAAACATTCGGGCCTGCGCTACAATGAGGGGTTCTTCCTCGGCTACAGTCCCGAGCGCATCAATCCGGGCGACCGCGAGCATCGGTTGCAAACGATCGTCAAGGTCACCAGCGGCTCGACGCCGGAAGCGGCCGAAGGTATCGATGCGCTCTATGCCTCGATCGTGCCGGCAGGCACACACCGTACCTCGAGCATTGCGGTCGCCGAAGCGGCCAAGGTCATCGAGAACACTCAGCGCGACCTCAACATCGCGCTGATGAACGAGCTGTCGCTTATCTTCGGCAAGCTCGGCATCGACACGTCCGAAGTGCTGGAAGCCGCCGGCACCAAATGGAATTTCCTGCGCTTCACGCCTGGTCTCGTCGGCGGCCACTGCATCGGCGTCGATCCCTACTATCTCACCCACAAGGCCCAGGAACTCGGCTATCATCCGGAGGTGATTCTTGCTGGCCGCCGTATCAATGACGGCATGGGTCGGCACGCGGCGGATCAGACGGCCCGCCTGATGATGCGCAAGGGAATACCTGTCGTTGGCAGCCGGATTCTGGTGATGGGCGCGGCCTTCAAGGAAAATTGTCCGGACCTGAGGAATTCCAAGGTCGCCGATATCGTTGCCCAACTGAAGGAATACAACGCCGGCATCGACATATGGGACCCCTGGGTCGACGCGCAGGAATGCGCGCGTGCCTTCGGCGTAGCCAGCATGAAGGACATTCCCGACATGCGTTATGACGGCGTTATCGTGGCCGTCGGCCACAGGCAGTTCCGCGCGTTAGGCGTCGACGGCCTGATGGCGCTTTGCAAGACCCCGGGCGTCATCTACGACATCAAGGGTCTGTTCCCCAGGCATGTCACGGATGGGCGTTTCTGATGAAGGTTCTGGTCACCGGCGCGGCCGGCTTCATAGGATATCACGTAGCGAAGCGGCTGCTGGAGCGCGGTGACGAGGTCGTCGGCATCGACAACGTCAACGACTATTACGATCCGGAGATCAAGGAGGCGAGGCTGCGGCTTCTGGACGGGGCGAGCCGCAAGACCAATGCCGGCTATCATTTCATCCGCGGCAATCTCGCCGACAAGAGCGTGGTCGACGCCTGCTTTGCCGACCATGCATTCGACCGGGTGATCCATCTCGCCGCCCAGGCCGGGGTTCGCTACAGCCTGGAAAACCCGCATGCCTATGTCGAAAGCAACATCATCGCCTACACCAACATGCTGGAGGCCTGCCGCAACAGCGCCGTCGCGCACCTGACCTATGCCAGTACATCCAGTGTCTACGGTGCCAACACCGACATGCCGTTTTCCGAGCATCGTCCGGCCGACCATCCGCTGCAGTTCTACGCCGCGACCAAGCGCGCCAACGAGCTGATGGCGCACAGCTACAGCCATCTGTTCCGATTGCCGACGACCGGTCTTCGCTTCTTCACGGTGTATGGTCCCTGGGGGCGCCCGGACATGGCGCTGTTCCTGTTCACCAAAAACATCCTTGCCGGTGAGCCGATCAAGCTGTTCAACAACGGCAACCACACGCGCGACTTCACCTATGTCGATGACATCGCCGAAGGCGTGATCCGCGCCAGCGACAGCCCGGCCACGGGCAATGCCGCCTGGGACTCCAGCCGCCCGGATCCTGCCACAAGCAGCGCCCCCTGGCGCATCTTCAACATCGGCAACAACAACCCGGTGAAGCTGACCGCCTATGTCGAGGCGCTGGAAAACGCGCTGGGCCGCAAAGCCATCGTCGAACTCTTGCCGCTGCAGCCCGGCGACGTGCCCGATACCTTCGCCGACACCTCGGCGCTGGAGCAGGCGGTCGGCTACCGCCCGGCGACGACGGTGACCGAGGGCGTCGGGCGGTTCGTCGAGTGGTACAAGGCGTATTTTGCGCGGGGATAGGGTTCGGCGTTTCCCGGCTGATCCGCGCTGTTCCATGATCACGTAACCAGGAGCAGATGGAATCGATACGGCTCGCAAACAGGCAGTCCGCAATCCATTGCAGTCCCAGGCGCTACTGAGCGTCTGCATCCCCACGTTCAATCGGCGGGATCGCGTTGCGGCGCTGGTTCAGCAACTGTTGCGTACGGACTGTCCATTGCAGATATGCGTCCATGTCGACGGTTCGACCGACGGAACGAACGAAGCGCTTGCGGAAATCGCGTCTCGCGATGCCAGTTTGGTGGTCACCACCGGCCCGAATGACGGCAGAGGCCGTGCGATGTTTTCGGCGATTGCTTCCGCCACTGGCGACTATTGCATGGTCTTCGATGATGACGACGATCTCTTCACCGATCGCTTGCCGGAGGTCTGTGAGCACCTCTCGCAGAGAGGTGTCGATCAGAAGATTGCGGGTTTTGTGTTCTCGATGGCTCTTGGCCACCCAGAGACCGCAGCAGAGCCGTTTCCGTCGGAACGGACAAACCTGATAAAGATGCGGGCCGACGAACGGGTGGTCGGCGACAAGAAGGAGGTCATCAAAACTCCTTTGCTTAAACGGGTTGCCGTGCCCCCAGCGGGGCGGTTCCGCCGCGTTCCAACATCTCTTCTCTGGTCCAGATTGGCGATCGAATACGACGTTATCTGTGTCAATGTCGAGATTGGACGAAAACGATATTTGCCGGAGGGGATGACGGCAAGGATTCGGCTTCTTCAGCGACAAAATGCATACCCGATGTTGTTGCTGAACTTGAACTACATCAAGGCGTTCTGGCTAGGACGATATCGGTCGGTTCGGTTCCTGAGCAAGGCGGTTCTTGCCTGTTTGAGCTTTGGTGTCTTGAGTTTCCCGTTCTTGCTCAAGAGGTCATTCGTGCGGGTGACTTCATGAAAGAAGCCAGCTTGTGGAAGTTGGTGGAAGCCATCGTAATACGAATTGTTCCTGGTCTTCTGAACATAGCGACGTTGCTGTACATCGGCAGCCATCTGGAGACTGGACAGTACGGTATTTTCAGCACGACGATTGCGACAGTTTCATTTATTTCGACACTTGTTTTTGGAGTCGCGACCTATTCGATAATGCCGGTTTCCGCAAAAATGCATGCCGCGGGAATGGGTAGAGAGTACGTATCGTCCATTTTGACCGTGCTGGCAGTTGTGGCGTTGTTTGTCGTCCTGGCTGGACTGGCACTGACGTGGCTGGGATTTGGCAATGCCGTTGCCGCGACCATCATCGTTTCTTTCGGCTTGCACACCGCACTTCAAGAGATTTTGAGGTCACAACTGCGTTTGTGGGCGTACGGTTGGTCGGCGATTGGCCAGGCCGTCGCATACCAGGCAGGAGCCATAATCCTGCTTGTCGGCGATGCGAAAGTAGGCTCGGCTCTTGCAGCCTTTTCGCTCAGCTATTTCGTCGGAGCGCTGATTTCATTTGCCTTCCTGGGACCTATGAATCTGAGACGGCCTGGCTTTTCCTATCTTGCCGGGTCTCTGGTCACAGGCTGGGGATTTGTGTTGAGCAATCTGGCCGAGAGCGGCGTGTTTGTCGGCATTCGATACATTGTTTTGTTGCTTGGCTCCGAGACCCATCTCGGTGTCTTCTCGTTTTGCGTCGATCTTTCACAACGGTCCGTCGGCTTCTTCATGAATGCGGCCAGCTTCGTATTTGTGCCAAGGGCGTTTCTCAGTGCCGCAAATGGAAACGTCAGGGAGTTTCGGCGCGGACTGTTCGAGGGAGCGGCCATCGCACTCATTTTTGCGACTGTGGCCGCGGCCGGAATAGTTGGCCTGTTTTTCTCGGGCCATGCATCCGGGTGGCTGGGGAAGTCTTTTGATCCTGTGGTGTTCGGGATCGTTTCTTGTGCTGTTTTGGTCAACAGAACGAAAAAAGTGATCATCGATCCGTTTGCGCTTCGGTCGAGCAAAACGATGACGTTGACCTATTCCTACGCGATAGGGGCGTTGGCTTGCTGTTGTCTGGCGGCATTGGGCCTTTGGTGGCGGGTGCCGCTTGGCAGTGAAATGGCATTTTTGTTCGGATATGTCGTAGCCGCTGCCTGTTCCTTTTTCGCATTGAGGAATGTGATTGCAGACCAAGGGCCTGGTGCGAAACAGCGCACCGTTTTGGTGGTCGGGCCGGATGCCAGAAATGAATGAGAAGAAAGCATTTTACGACGAGAAAAACAGGCGCATCGTCCATGTCGGCACGGTGGCTGATGACGACTATTGGGATTCTCACTGGGCCGAAGGGATTGTCTTGAGGCCGGATCGCTTTGTCGTTGAAACCACCAAGCGATACCTGACCGGATCGGCCAAGATCCTGGACGCTGGATGTGGCTTGGCCAATACGGTCCATGGCCTCGACCAGGCAGGCTTTTCCGCCTACGGGATCGACTTCGCGCAGAAGACCGTGGGGATGGTGAATCGTGCCGCGCCCCATTTGCAAGTGACCGTGGGGGATGTTCGAGCAACGGGCTTCGCGGACGAATTCTTCGATGGGGTGTGGTCTCTGGGGGTGATCGAGCACTTCTTCGACGGTTACGATGAGATCGCATTGGAGATGAAGCGCATCATCCGGTCAGGAGGAGTTGCCTTCGTGACAGTGCCGAGCATTTCTCCTCTCCGGCGGCTGAAGATCAGAATGGATCTCTATCCCAGGTTTCCAGGTGAACAGGCCGGATTTTACCAGTTCGTTCTTGAGCCGTCTTCGATTGTTTCCAGTTTCGAACAGCACGGCTTCAAGCTTCTGGAATCACAGCCGAGGGGAGGCTTCAAGGGGCTGAAGGACGAGACATTTTTCTCCAAGCCGATGCAGGCCTGGTACGACAGCAAGAATGGAATCCTGAGAGGCTTGCGTGCTGCTGTGGACCGGTTGCTCGGCCCATTTTCGCATCATACGCGGCTCTACGTCTTCCACAGGATATAGCGCGGATGTCAAATCCGAGTGGGCGCAGATCGCCAAACGAAACCGGTGGTGAAGCAGTGTCGATATTGCGAAAGTTTGTTCGCGCGAATGTGGCCATTTCCGAGTTCCTGGACAGTGCTCTGCCGCAGCGCCTTCGCATCGACGGCAACCGGACCTTTGCGACGGAGATAGCACCTCCCTTACTTACTTCAAACGCACGGGTTTACGATCTTGGCGGGGGTGCCAGGCCGTTCGTCAGTCTTTCGGAGAAGCGGCGCCTTGGGCTTTTTGTCGTTGGGCTCGACCTCGACGCGGAAGAGTTGTCGAAAGCGCCACGCGGAATATACGACGAGGAGATTGAAGCGGACCTTACCTCGTTTAGGGGGAGGGGCGATGCCGACGTCGTCATTTGCCAGGCAACGCTCGAGCACGTCCGTGATGGCGAGGGCGCCCTGCGCGGCATTGCCAGTTGCGTGAAACCGGGAGGCATGGTTGCCATTTTCTCGCCCTCGCGCAACGCCGTTTTTGCCAGATTGAATCGGGTCCTGCCGGAGGGGATGAAGCGACGGCTGCTTTTTGCGATCTATCCTGAAAAGGGCATGGGTCATGACGGGTTTCCGGCCTTCTACGACAAGTGCTTGCCCAGTGACGTCGAAACAATCGCAAAACGGAACGACCTGGAACTTATCGAGCGCCGTCTGTTCTGGAAAAGCTCCTACTTCTATTTTTTCGTGCCGGCCTTTCTTGCCTGGCGCATCTGGTTAGGCGTTTCGGCTCTGTTCCTCCGCAAGGATGCCGCTGAAACCTACGCCTATGTCTTTCGGCGAAAACAGTGAGTTCCCGCGGCCCATGAAAAGGAAGCTCGCGCTGATCGCCATTCCGCTCGACAGAAGAGGCGGTGCCGAAACCATCCTGAAACTTGTTGCGCGCGCACTCGCGAGGCGACCCGACTGGGACGTCGAAATCGGCTTCTTGGGTAGCCAGGCGGCGGGCGAGGCCGCTGGATCACACCAGGACGGAATTCGGTGCAGCTACGGCTTTGGCGGCGGCAAGGCCATGAGCGAGTTTTTGCTCGCCCCGCGGCTGATCCGGCGTCGGTACGATTTGGTGTTCTCGAGCCACGCACGGGTAAACTCGTTTCTGGCTGCCGCCCGAAGCGTTGGACTTCTCCGCAGCCATAGGCTGGTCGCCCGCGAGTCCACGGTACTTCTGGATCGCTTCAAGGGTCCTCGCGCGCTCGCTTACAAGGCGCTCTACGCTGCCTATGGCAGCCAGGACATGATAGTCGCGCAAACGAGCTATATGAATGAACGCCTGCGTGACGTATTGCCCCGGCGAGCAATCGCCAAGCTGTGTACTTTGCCCAACCCGGTCGACGAAGATCTCATCGTCAAAATGTCCATGGAAGCATCGTCGGGGCACGACGCCGAGATACTTTCCCGCCGTCCGCAGATAGTCTGGTGCGGCCGGCTGATTGATGTGAAGCGTCCGACGATCGCGGTTGATGTGCTGGCCGAAGTCAGACGAAGGACCGGCGAGGATTATGAGCTGACCATGGTTGGCTCTGGTCCCATGGAAGCGGAGTTGAGAGCCCGCGCCGGCAAGCTTGATCTGGCCTCGCGACTAAATCTGCTCGGCCAGAGAGACAACCCGTTTCCGCTGTTTCGCGCAGCGCGTGCCGGCATGCTCACGTCGGCGACGGAGGGATTTCCCAACGTCCTTCTGGAAATGATGGCTTGCCGGATTCCCGGCATCGTCACCACCCCCTGTGCGGGAGATCTGGACATGCTGTCGGGCCTGGAGATTTCAGCCGGCTTTGGCGCGTCGGAAATTGCGGAAGCACTGCTGAAGGTCATTCAAGGCGGTGATCGGTCGGCCTTGTACGGAAAGACCTTGTCGGAAAGATCGCCGGATCGGTTTGCGGATATGCTGTTGAGAGCGCCGTCGTCATATCCGGGTGGGCAGAGATGACGGCCGTTGCTCGCAACAAGATAGTCGTCTCGATAAACACATCCTGGAATGTCGTCAATTTCCGCAAGGGACTGATCGAGGCGCTGCGGAGCTGTGGCTATGACGTGGTCGTCGTTGCGCCGAGAGACGAGTATTCTCCGCTGATTGCGGCCATGGGCTGCCGCTATGTCGAACTCGACATGGACAATTCCGGCACGTCACCGTTGCGGGATTTGGTCCTTCTGTGGCGCTACTGGCGTCTCTTGCGGCGCGAGAGACCGCTGGTGTTTGTCGGCTTCACGATCAAGCCCAATGTGTTCGGCTCCATTGCGGCCAATCTGAACGGCATTCCCGTCATCAACAACATTTCGGGATTGGGGACAGCGTTCGTCCGCGGTGGTCTGCTGCTCAGGATTGCCAAGGCCTTGTACCGGGTGGCATTGGCCCGTTCCAAAATGGTTTTCTTCCAGAATGACGATGACCGGATGCTGTTCGTCGACGAACGCCTGGTTCGCAAGGATCGAACCGCGCTTTTGCCTGGCTCCGGCATCGACCTCGTGCGTTTTGCCCCTTCGCCCGAAGCGCGCACCGGGTCTGGCGCCATCATCTTTCTTCTCGTGGCCCGGCTTCTCTGGGACAAGGGTGTCGGCGAGTTCATCACGGCGGCCCGTCGGGTTTGCCGTGAGGTGCCCGGAGTGCGTTTCCAGCTACTCGGCTTTCTTGATGTCGAAAACCGGACTGCGGTCAGCCGCGAACACGTGGAAAAATGGGTTGGCGAGGGATTGGTCGAATATCTCGGCTCCACCGACGATGTGCGGCCTTTCATGCGTGCCGCCGATTGTATCGTGTTGCCCTCCTACAGGGAGGGAACGCCGCGCTCGCTGCTCGAGGCGGCTGCGATGGGCAAGCCGCTGATCGCAACCGACGTGCCAGGATGCAGGGAAGTGGTGGACCACGCGGTCAATGGCTTCCTATGCAAGGTGAGGGACCCTGATGACCTTGCGAGCAAGATGGTCGAGTTTGCGCGGCTGGACGACTCGTCCAGGGACAGGATGGGAGCCCAGAGCAGAAACAAGGTCGAGCGGCAGTTTTCGGAAACGATCGTCATCGAGAAGTACATGCAGCAGATAGAAAGACTGAGCGCCCTTGCGACGAAATGAGCGGACCGGCCGCACAGGGTCGGAGGGAGGATGGTTTTGTCAGTCAGGAGCATAGCGTTGCTTGCCGTCGTGGCAGTTTTGTTTGGTGTTGGCTTTCTGGGCATCATCGTGATGCAGAGGGGCGGCCCGTCCCCCGCGAAGCCGGTAGCCGAGCTCAAGCCGTTTGGCGGCAAGCTCGCCATTCCATCGGTCGATGATCTGCGTGTCGGCGGTCGCAAGATCCTGCTGTGCGGGGCGGCGTTTTCCAGGCCTCAGGCCATGCGCCTCCTGGTGACGGAAGCGGCGCGCCGAGACTACCAGGGGCTCGTCCTGGCCTGCAAACCTGTCGGTTCCGGAACACCTTGCGACGGCAAGATCGCTTCCAAGGTTGGCGATACCCTTGTTGTGCAGTGCCTGACGGCTGAGGGCGAAGATTTGGCCACCATACTTACGCGGGGCGGAATTCTCTGCGGCCAGCCGGTTCAGGCCGGCGCAACGTACAAACCTTGCTGAGCAGGTCGCCAGTACAGACCGGAGGCTCTTGCGGCGAAGTGAGTGGGTCTTGTTCTCAAGCTGGCCGGCGCCCGCATTTGGGTATTTATGGGTCCTTTATTGGGTATGCCGGTTCTTGAATTTTCGGGTATTTTTGGGTATATTTGTGGGTATGACCCTGAAGATAGACTCTCTGCAAATTACCACCGAGATTCTTGCTCTGGTCTCGGAGATCGACGAATTCAAAGGGGCTTGGCGAGCGCTGGGCGCGCTCGCTCCGGAACGCCTATCGGCTCTGCGCCGCGTTGCGACTATCGAGAGCATTGGCTCTTCTACCCGTATCGAAGGAAGCAGGCTTACTGACGGCGAAGTGGAGCGGCTGCTCGCCAACCTCGACATCAAATTCTTTGAGTCCCGAGACGAGCAGGAAGTCGCCGGATATGCGCAGGTCATGGAAATGATCTTCGCGCATTTCGATGCGATTGATCTGACCGAAAACCACCTGACACAGTTACACCGTGACCTGCTGGCGTTCAGCAACAAGGATGAACGCCACCGCGGTGCATATAAGACACTCGCCAATAATGTCAGTGCGTTCGATGCCGACGGAAAAGAGATCGGCGTCATCTTCGAAACGGCGACGCCTTTCGATACGCCGAAGCGGATGAAAGAGCTTGTCGAGTGGACACGCGACACACTCAACGAGCAAAGCCTGCACCCTCTGCTCGTCGTCGCAATCTTCACGGTGGTGTTTCTGGAGATACACCCATTCCAGGACGGCAATGGACGGCTGTCGCGCGTTCTGACGACGCTCCTGCTGATGCGCAGCGGATATGCGTATGTGCCTTACTCTTCCCTCGAAAGCGTGATTGAGAACAGCAAGGAAAGCTACTATCTGGCGCTACGTCAGACCCAGAAGACGATCCGCAGCCCGAACCCCAATTGGCAGCCATGGGCTGTGTACTTCCTGCGCGCTCTGCAGCAGCAAAAGCGGAGGTTGGAGAAAAAAATCGAGCGGGAACGCCTTGTGCTCGGCAGGTTGCCCGAACTCTCTCTGCAAATCGTTGAGGCCATCAACGAGCGTGGGCGCATAACCATCAGCGAGATCGTCAACCTGACAGGTGCAAACCGAAACACCGTCAAAAAACACTTGGCCATTCTGGTCGAAGCGAACCATCTGGCCCAACATGGAACCGGCAAGGGAACGTGGTACGGCCAAAATAGGCGGTAAAGGCGCCAAGTCTGAGGCACGTCGACTTGGTGAGTTGGATCGCGGTTGGGGCATGGAGCAGATCTCTATGGCGGGAGAGCAGGAATGGGTAGCCGAGCCGGCCGCCTACCCCGTTGGCCGCGATTGGTATCGAGCCGATCTCGAATTACATGCTGTCAGCACGACCAACGGTCGAAATCGCGCGGCTGCCATCAAGGAATATCTACCGAAAAATGTATTGATAATTCAATATATTAGGTTGGTTGGCGAAAGGTTTGACGCGCTCAGCTTGGTCAAAGCTTATCGAGCCAGTCACCGCGGAAAGGAGACCTCAAATTTTTGCCCGATAGTAAGAAACCTGTGACAGGTAGTCGAAAACTATTGATGCGATCTGGCTAAAGTACTGTGCTTGGACAGACACGCGTCAGCTTAAATCGCCTCGCGCGCGCGAAACAGGTTGGAATTGTGGCCAAAAACTGGTACGCGCTGATGCAATGCCTTTGACTGGGTGCGTCTGAAGTGGTGCAGCAAGAAGGGATCGAAGACTGATGAACCTTGTGGTTAAAACTGCGCTTGCCGTATTTGTCGTGTCAATCGGGTTTGGTCCAGCTTCATCGTTTGCCCAGGATGCTTCGTGCAGCTGCGCGACACCCTATCAAGGTTCGGCAAACCCGATCGGATCCATCCGTTCCGCCACCGGTGATGTGATGGTGTCGCAGACGGCGGGCTATGGCGCTGCCAAGGTTGGAAGCGCGCTCGATTTCGGCAGCCGTGTGGTGGTTGGCGCCAACGGCGCGGCCTCCGTTCTGGTCGGCGGCTGCAATCTGGAGGTTTCGGCCAATTCGAGCCTCGACGTTTCCCGCCTTGGCAACAACATTTGCCTCAAGCTTGTCGGCTCTGAGCAGACGGCTGCTATTCAGCCCTCCGGCGGCGGCGCCGGGTTCGGTCCGCCGGAGGCGATTTTCGCCGGCGCGCTTCTGACGTCTGGCGTGCTCGCGGCGACGCAGGATGACGACAACGGCGTCAGCCGCTGACGAAGACATGGCGGGGTCGGCCGCTGTAGAGGGGTCTGGATTGGCCGCGGGCCTGCTCGTTTATTGGGTTTGTTAACCATATTGCTCTATTGCTCGGGGCGGGCGGGTGTAATTCGTACCGACAGGGCGAGTTGCAGGTTTTGGTGGGGTAAAAATGATGAGTTGCCATCGGTTCGGGGCTGCTTTTGCTTTTGTTGCATTCGTCGCAGGGGGCCTCCTGTTCGCTGCGCCCGAAGCTGTAGCCCAGCAAACTTGTTCCTGTCTTGCAACCGTGCCGGCGTCCGAAGACGCGATAGGTCGTCTTACGCAGGTCCGGGGTGATGTCCAGATGTCCCAGGCCGGCGGCTATGCAGGGGTGGATGCCGAGGCGCCGGTGTATGCGGGCGCGCGCATCATGACCGGGGCGCAGGCGTCCGCTTCGCTGGCTGTCGGAGCCAATTGCGCGCTCGATATTCCAGCCAATGCCACCGTCAAGATTGACCCTGTCGAAGGCGGCATGTGCGTTTCGCTTGGGACGCCGGCTACGACGACCGTGCCCGCCAGTTCAGAGCCTGGCATGCTGCCGGTTCTCCTGGGCGGCGCCGCCGTTGGTGGTGCCGCCGCCCTTATTATCGGCCTGCAGGATGACGACGACGCGGTCAGCCGGTAGGCGGCATACGACACCCGCTGTTTTGTGTAAATTTGTCAAATGCGTCATTCGCCTCCATGCGGGTGACGCATTTCTATTTTGGCGAGGCGAAGTTTTGCCTCCTCTCAACCAGAAACGCCAATGATCGACCTGCATTCACATATCCTGCCCGGTCTCGATGACGGTTCTCCAGACTTGGCCATGTCGCTGGAGATGGCACGGCTGGCAGTGGCCGACGGTACAACGCATATGGCATGTACGCCGCATGTAATGCCTGGGGTTTATGAGAACGCCACGCCAAAGATTGCCGGGGCTGTTCAGGCGTTAGAACTGGAGCTTCATCGCGCTGCCATACCGCTTACCCTATATGTTGGCGCTGATGTTCATCTCGCGCCTGATCTCCCCGATCGATTGAGGCTTGGTGCGGTGCCGACTCTGAACGGATCCCGCTATTTCCTGTTCGAACCGCCACATCACATTTTGCCTCCGCGGCTCGAAGACTTCGCCGCCCGTCTCATAGGGGCCGGCTTCGTGCCGATCCTCACTCATCCAGAGCGGTTGACCTGGATCAAGGCGAATTACGACGTCATCGAGAGGTTGAATACGCTAGGCTGCCTTATTCAGCTCACGGCTGATTCTGTGACGGGGGCCTTCGGACGTACGGCGCTCTACTACTCGGAGAAGCTGCTGGATGAGGGCAGGGTGGATATTGTCGCCTCCGACACCCACGGCGCCAGCCGGCGGCGGCCAGGGCTTTCGCAGGCGGTTGTCGCCATCGCGAACCGGTGTGGGGAAGATGAGGCTTACAACATGGCAGTGAAACGCCCGGACGCGATATTGCAAAATCGGCCGCTCGTGCCCATCGGAAAGCAAAGCGCGAGAAAATCGGGCGGCAGCAGTGCGGGGCGGTTTGGCGGATTGGGCCGGTTGTTCAAGAGCGGGGCTCTTTGATGGGCATTTTCGATCTTGCAAGAAGTCATGCGGGCACCGTGCCCGCTTTGCTCGCATCGCTAGCAATATCTGCTTGCGCAAGCACTTCGTCGACATCGACGTCCTCCACCAGTTCTGTCGATGCGCTGCAGCCGACGGCGTCTTCATCGGCGCTCTCTGGCGGTGGTACGCTGCAGGTGGTCAAGGATCTCCCGCCGCCGCAGAATACCCAGAACGGCAGCGAGCAGCCTCTGTCTGCCAACGATGTGCTCGAGGTCAGTGTGTTTCAGGTCGATAATTTGAACAGAACGGTTCAGGTCGACGCAGGCGGGCAGATTTCGCTTCCGCTGATTGGAACCATGACTGCAGCCGGCAAGACCGTTCGTCAGCTCGAGAAGGAAATCGAGACTGCCTACGGTGAAAAGTACTTGCAGTCGCCTGACGTGACGATTTTCGTCAAGGAGTCGATTGGCCAGCGCATCACGGTCGATGGTGAAGTCAACAAGGCCGGCATTTATCCGGTGTCCAGCAGCGCTTCCTTGCTCGACGCGATCGCCCTTGCCGGAGGGTTCAATCCGGTCGGTGATGCCGGCAAGGTCTTCGTCTATCGCAATGTCGGCCAAAACAAGCTGGTCGCAAATTACAATGTCGAGGAAATCCGCGCCGGCAAGAACCGCAACCCGCGCATCTATGGCGGCGACGTGGTCGTCGTTTTTGCTTCGAAGTCGAAAATCGCGATGAACAATTTGAAGGATGCGCTGGGCCTCGCCTCCAGCGCTGCCCGCATTGCGGTCATTCCGTAGACACGGACAACCCCAGGATCACCTCGCGCATGCTCGATCGCAACAGGCAGCCCCAACTTGCCGGACCCGGACATGGCCAGGCCCTGTCCGCGGACTCCTATTACGACGTGCCGCAAAACTACGGTCCCTATGGTCGCGACTATGCGGGCCAGGATGAGGGGTTCAACCCGCTCAAGCTGCTTTTATACATCGTCCAGTATCGCTGGCTGATCGTCATGATGGCGGCGGCCGGGCTCGTTGCCGGCGTCATCGTGACGATGATGCAGACACCAAAGTATCAGGCGACGACGCAGCTCGAAGTTCTGGTGCCTTCGGCGAAAGTGTTTCAGGACATTGAGGTCGTTTCCGAAAACAGCGACGTCCGGGCCTTCCTGACCGCTCGGGAGAAGCTGAAGAGCCGGGCATTGGCTCAGCGCGTGGTGTTCCAGCTTGGGCTTAGCGAAAAACCGGATTTTCTGTTTCCGACGCCGAGCTTTTCCCCGAGCAATATTGTCTACCGTGCGTTCGGGATGTCCAAGTCACCCTCCATTGAGGAGAAAACGCCTGAAGAGCGCGAGGCAATTGCGATCAAGCGCATCCAGGAAGATCTGACGGTCAATCTGGTCACCAATACGAGCCTGCTATCGATCACCTTCGTCGATCAAAAGCCGAAATATGCAAGCGACGTTGCCAATCAGGTCGCGCAGAGCTTTATCGATCAACGTCTCGATCAGACCAGCGAGACCTCTGATCTGGCACGGCAGTTCATCCAGGAACAGGTTTTGCAGGTGAAGCAAAAGCTGCAGACCTCCGAAGAGGAACTGGTCACCTATGCAAAAGATGCCGGCATCACGGTTACCGGCGATGACAAATCGCTGATCGGCTCCAACATCGAAGCCCTGAACACCGCCCTGGCCACTGCAATCCAGGAGCGTCTTGATGCGGGGCGGGTGGTCGATCAGATAGAAAAAGGCCGCGGGTCGAGCCTCGGTCCGGTTCTGGAAAGCGAAGGTCTGCAGAAGCTTAGCGAAAAGCTGGCGGATCTGACCAGCCAGTATCAGCAGAAATTGGGCATCCTGAAGCCCGGTTTTCCGGAAATGCAGCAATTGCAATCGCAGATCAAGGAACTGCAGCGAATCTACAACAACGGCGTGCTGGCGATAACCGATTCGTTGCGGCTGAAATATCAGGAAGCACAGAACAAGGAAGCCGACCTCAAGTCCAAGCTCGCGGAGATGGAGAGGCAGCAGGTCGTCTTCAACGACAAGAATATCAAATACACGATCCTGAAGCGCGAGGTCGACTCCAACCGGTCGCAGTATGACAGCCTTATCGCCAAGCTGAATGAAGTCGGCGTCAGCTCGGAGCTCAAGACGCAAAGCGCTGCGATAGTCGATTTCGCTTCGCTGCCCACAGCCCCCTATTCTCCACGTCTGAGCATCAACCTTGCAGTCGCTCTCGCGCTTTTCATGGCCCTGGCTGCATCGATCATCTACATCATCGAGTTGCTGAACAATACTTTCACCAACCCGGAGCAGATCGAGAAAGAGCTGGGGCTGGCGATGCTCGGCATCCTGCCGCTTGTCGGTGACCGCGAACTCATAGCCAGCATCGCCGATCAAAAATCCGGGCTCTCCGAGGCCTATCGTTCGCTGCGAACATCGCTGCAGTTCTCCGGTGCGGAGGGCGCGCCGCGATCGCTGCTGGTGACCAGTTCGGAACCGTCGGAAGGCAAGTCGACCACGTCGTTCAAGCTTGGCCAGGATTTCGCGGCACTCGGCGCAAGGGTTCTGCTTGTCGACGGCGATCTCCGCAAACCCAACCTGCACCGGCTGTTCGGCCTCGACAATGCGATCGGGTTGAGCAACCTGCTGACTAATACCGTTCGCAAGGACGATCTGCCGGGCATTTTCAGACCGACGAAATACCCTAATGTCACCGTGCTGACGTCCGGAACGATTCCGCCGAATCCGGCCGACCTGCTCTCGTCACCGAAGATGGCGTTGATCTTGACCAATCTCGGCAAACGCTTCGATCTGGTCATCATCGACGCCCCGCCGGTCGTCGGTCTTTCCGATGCACCAATCCTCAGCCGGCTTGCCGAAGGCACATTGATGGTCGTTTCGACCAATCAGGTCACACGCAAGTCAGCCAAAACGGCACTCAAGCGTCTGCGCTCAGCCGGTGCGAACGTGATCGGAGCGGCGATGTCGAAATTCACGGTCAACAAGTTCGATTACAATTACGCCTATAAATACATGAACTATCAGTACTACGACTATGGCGCGAGTACCCCGAAAATTGAGGGCAAAGTCGATGACGGAGCAGGCGAGCCCGCTCACGCGAAATCTCCGGCGTTCAGGCGTTTGGTTCGTCGCCTCCGTTCTGGTGTTGGCGGTTTCGTCGATAGGGCTAAGTCGGCTTCTTGAGTCGGAAACGCCGGCCGTCTCGCTTGCGCTCGATCCGTTGAACATAGATGCCTTGATAGGCGAAATTGCCGGTCGGCTGAGCGGAACAGGCGACGGTGTTGATCTCGACGTCTTGGCAGCAAAGGCGAGGGGCGCGCTTCGTTTCAACGTCGCGGACGCCCGGCTCTACAGCCTGATAGGCGAGATTGAGTATCGACAAGGCGAGAAAGACGAGGCTTTTGAACTCTTCGACCAAGCTCGAAAGCTGTCCAAGACTGAAATCCATTCGCTTCAGAGATCGATCGATCGCTCGATCGAGATGGGCGACCTGTCAAAGGCCGTCGCCGAGATCGACACGTTGCTGCGCCGGTGGCCGGACACATTTCCAGTCATTGCGGCGGGCTTGCCGGCTATTCTTTCAAACCCGGACGGATATCAGGCTGTCCTGGCAGCCTTGAGGATCGAGGCACCGTGGAGATCCAATCTTTTCTCCGCCCTTGGTAAGGATCCGCGGGGCCTGCGCGTCGCAAACCAACTGTTGCTGGACCTTGCCGGATCGAGCTCACAACCGACGTCGAAGGAATTGTCTGCCGTAATCAACGGGTACATCCGGCAGAAGGAATACGAGGCGGCCTATCGGCTGTTCCTGTTCAGCCTGACCGATCAGGAGCGGACAATGGCCGGATACATCTTCAACGGCGGCTTTGAACAGATCCTCAGCGACAAGCCATTCGACTGGCAGGTTCGCGACCGCTCCGGTCTGGAAATTACCTTTGCCGGGGCGCGCGATGTCGGCGAAAGCGATAGCGGAGCGACTGTCCGGTTTCTGAATACGCCGGTGAAGAACGCCGCGCTCCAGCAATATGTCGAACTGCCTCCCGGCTCCTACAGGATTTCCCTGGTCGCCTCCGCGAGAAACCTGAAGCTGCCCAAGCAGTTGTTCTGGTCCATCAGATGCGCGGATCCGGCGGGAGAAATAGCTCGGTTCAACATTCCGGAGGGCACATTCAATCGGCGGCAGTTGAGTCTGGATTTCGCGATCGGACTAGGCGCGTGTCCCATGCAAGTGTTGCGGCTGGAAACAGCTGCCATCGCTGAGAGCTGGCGATTTCGATACGTTGGCACGTTGGTCATGCACAAATTGAGCATCGAAAGAGTTTCATCTTGAGAGAGCGGTCAGCCCGGTCCACGGAATGGGAAAAATATCTGCTTGGGTCGGTTCTTTTCCTGTCAGTGCTGATTGGCGGCGGCACCGCGAGCGGTCTCTACACCGATGCGGTGATCGAGGTGGCGGCGATTGTCGCGGCCGCGGCCATCGTTTCAAGGCCGTCTGAGCACGGCATCCCTCGCTCGGCCCTGTGGTTGCTTGCTCTGGGTCTTGCCGTGTTCTGTTTTCAGATCATGCCGCTGCCCGCCGCCCTGTTGAGCGGATTGCGGCCTGAGGTTCTACTTGCAAATCCATGGCTGAGCGGTGAAACCGGGCTGCGTTTCGTCAGTGTCGGCGTGGGACGCACGATCGAGTGTCTGTTGTACTTCGTGGCGATGGCTGCATTCTTTCTGAGCGTCACCCGCTTGCGCCCAGATCAGGTCTACGGCCTCCTGCCCTTCTTTTTGATGGGTGTCATCTGTAACGGATTGGCTGCGGCTATCCAGTATTCGCTCTCCGATACGGTTGCCATACAGGGTTTGCTGCCGTTCACGATCAATGCGGGACTGTTTGCCAACCAGAACCATTTTTCAGCTTTGCTCTTCGTCTCCATCCCCTTCGTCGTCTACTACGGCCTGTTTCGCGGGCACCTTCTGTCCGGGTCGCTCGGTTTGATAACGCTGCTGCTGCTGCTTCTGGCTGCCGGTTCGCGCGCCGGTATTCTGATAGGGCTGGCGATCACCATAATATCAGTCGTCTTTCTGTCCGCGCGCTCGAGGCTGGGCGGGTATGGAATACCCGCTGTCTTCATCGGGCTTTCGCTCTACACGATCGGAGCGTGGACGAAGATCGATGCGGAAGTGGTTGACCCGGCCTTTGGACGGGCCGAATTTGCCCGCACCACGATCGCGGGAATTGAAGAGAACTGGGCGACGGGCGTCGGCTTTGGGAGTTTTCCGAAAGTCTACCAGATTTACGAAAAGGGAGAGATGATCTTCAAGCCCTACGTCAATCACGCCCACAATGATTATCTGGAATTGGCGCTTGAAGGTGGCGCGCCTGTTGTCTTTCTGGTCGCGGCCTACTCCGTATTACTTTTTGCGTTTTCCCTTGCGGCACGGCGAGATCCGCTGCAGAAAATGGCATTTCTCTCAGTATCGTTTCTGCTCGTTCATTCCCTGGTCGATTATCCCATGCGAACGGCGGCGCTTGCGATGACTTTCGCCTATATGAATGGCATCATCTTTCACAAGGGATTCGCTGGGCGGTTAAGCCAGAGAGGCGAGTCGACCGAGGCCCATGATGACAATCTGCTTGTTCCCGTCAGGCCGGCTCTGGCAAGACGATAGCAATGCGTCGCCTGGAATTGGCGATGGATTGGCGCCGGATCGTGACCCAGACGTTTGCCGAACGCCGAGATTGACAAGCCAATGCATGGAACCTAAGCACGGTCGGCTGGGGCCGGGGGGTTCAGGCATGTCAAGGAGAGCTTCTTGAAGGGAATTATCCTTGCTGGAGGCAGTGGAACGCGTCTTTATCCACTAACATTAGCGGTCTCTAAGCAAATTCTGCCGATATACGACAAGCCGATGATCTATTATCCGCTGAGCGTTCTGATGCTCGCGGGTATCCGTGAAATTCTGATCATTTCGACGCCGCGTGACCTGCCGGTTTTTCGCGATCTGCTTGGCGATGGATCGGAGTTCGGCCTCGACCTGTCCTATGCCGAGCAACCGCAGCCCAACGGGCTGGCGGAGGCCTTCATCATCGGCCGCAATTTCATCGGCAAGGACAACGTGTCGATGATCCTCGGCGACAACATCTATTTCGGCGACGGGCTGTCGCAGCTTTGCCGCGACGCTGCCTCGCGCGAAAAGGGCGCTTCGGTGTTCGCCTATCATGTCGAGGATCCCCAGCGTTATGGCGTGGTTTCCTTCGACAAGGCCACGGGAACGGCGCTGACGATCGAGGAAAAGCCGCAGGTGCCGAAATCCAACTGGGCGGTCACCGGTCTTTACTTCTATGACAACGACGTCGTCGACATCGCCCCTGCCATCCGTCCCTCGGCGCGCGGCGAGCTCGAGATCACGGCGGTCAACAACGTCTACCTCGAGCGCGGCCAGTTGCATGTGCATCGGTTGGGGCGTGGCTATGCCTGGCTCGACACCGGCACGCATGACAGCCTGCATGAGGCCTCGTCATTCGTGCGCACCATCGAGCACCGCCAGGGCATCAAGGTTGCCTGTCCCGAAGAGATCGCCTTTGAACAGGGCTGGCTGACAGTGGACCAGGTTCTGCGTCGCGCCGACCGCCTGGGCAAGAATGAATATGCCGCCTATCTGCGCCGGCGTGTCGTCGACCTGTCGGAGGGCTAGGTGTTGGAGGTCAGGCCCCTTGGCATCGATGGCGTGCTGGAAATCGTGCCAAAGCGACATGGCGACGCGCGCGGCTTCTTCGTGGAAACCTACAATGCCGAGCGCTTTTCGCAGGCCGGCATAGACCTGGCTTTCGTGCAGGACAATCATTCCTATTCCGCCGCGGCGGGCGTCTTGCGAGGGCTTCACTATCAGCTTGCGCCGCGCGCCCAGGACAAGCTGCTGCGCGTCATCCGGGGCAGCATTCTCGATGTCGCGGTCGACATTCGCCGCGGTTCGAAAACCTTCGGAAAATGGGTCGCTCTCGAAGTGTCGGCCGAAAAGGGCAACCAGATTCTGGTTCCGAAAGGCTTCGCGCACGGTTTCGTGACGCTCGTGCCCGACACCGAGGTTCTGTATAAGGTGACCGACACCTATTCGCAGGCGCATGATCGGTCGATCCGTTTCGACGATCCCGCCATCGGCATCGAATGGCCGTCATTGACCGGCGGGTTCCAGCTCTCGGACAAGGACCTCAAGGCGCCGCTGCTGGCCGCCGCCGAGGTGTTCGCCTGATGGATTACGTGAGGACAGCGGCATGAATTTTCTGGTGACGGGCGGTGCTGGCTTTATCGGTTCGGCGGTGTGCCGGCATCTATGCGCCAACCCGGCCTATCGGGTGACCAATCTCGACAAGCTTACCTATGCGGGAAACCTGGCCTCGCTACGGCCGATCGAGAACGCACACAATTATCGCTTCGCGCAGGCCGACATCTGCGACGAAAAGGCTGTGCTCGACATCCTTCGGCGCGACGATATCGACATCGTCATGAACCTTGCCGCCGAGAGCCATGTCGACCGCTCGATCGATGGGCCGGGCACCTTTATCGAGACCAACATCGTCGGCACCTACAAGATGCTCAATGCCGCGCTGGAGTACTGGCGCGGCCTGCCCGAAGACCGGAAGAGCCATTTCCGCTTCCATCATGTCTCGACCGATGAGGTGTTCGGCGATCTTCCCTTCGACGGCGGCATGTTCGTCGAGGAAACGCCCTACGCGCCATCCTCGCCCTATTCCGCTTCGAAGGCGGCCTCGGACCATCTGGTGCGGGCCTGGCACGAAACCTATGGCCTGCCGGTCGTGCTTTCCAATTGCTCGAACAATTACGGACCCTATCACTTTCCCGAAAAGCTGATCCCGCTGGTCATCCTCAATGCGCTCGATGAAAAGCCGCTGCCGGTCTATGGCGCCGGCGCCAATGTGCGCGACTGGCTGTTCGTCGAGGATCACGCGCGCGCGCTGGAACTTGTCGCGACCAGGGGACTGCCGGGCGAAAGCTACAATGTCGGCGGCAATTCCGAGCGGACCAACCTTGGCGTCGTCGAGACGATCTGCGATCTGCTCGACGGCAGGCGGCCGCGGGCAGGGGGCAAGAGCTATCGCGACCTGATTTCCTTCGTCACCGACCGCCCCGGTCACGATCGCCGCTATGCCATCGACGCCTCGAAGATAGGCCGAGACCTGGGCTGGGCGCCCAATGAGAATTTCGACAGCGGCCTCGCCAAGACCGTCGACTGGTTTCTCGACAACAAATGGTGGTGGGGACCGATCCGCGAGCAGCGCTATGCCGGTGAACGGCTGGGCGAAGCACGCAAGGGGGCGGCGTGAGGCTGGTTGTCACCGGACGCGACGGACAGGTCGCGGCGAGCCTTCTGGAGGCCGGCCAGGCGGCCGCCGGCGTTGAGGTCATCGCCATTGGCCGTCCGCAACTCGACCTCGCAAGACCCGACACGGTGATCGAAGCCATCGCGGCCGCGAAGCCTGATATCGTCGTGTCGGCCGCCGCCTACACGGCGGTGGATCAGGCCGAGGACGAGCCCGATCTGGCATTCGCGGTGAACGCCGTCGGCGCCGGCAAGGTGGCGCAAGCAGCAAGCCGCCTGGGCGTTCCCGTCATCCATCTTTCGACCGACTATGTCTTCGACGGCACCAAGGACGCCGCCTATGTCGAGACCGACGCCACCGCACCGCGCAGCGTCTATGGCGCCTCCAAGCTTGCCGGCGAGCAGGCGGTTGCATCAGCCAATCCGCACCATCTGATCCTGCGCACGGCATGGGTCTACAGCCCGTTCGGCAAGAATTTCGTGAAAACCATGCTGCGGCTGGCCGCCGACCGCGACGAGATCGCGGTGGTGGCCGATCAGTGGGGAAATCCGACATCGGCACTTGATATCGCCGACGCGATCCTGCATGCGGCGGCACGGCTGCACGAGGGCGCCGCCGCATCCGGCATCTATCATCTGGCCGGAACCGGCGAGGCCAACTGGAGCGGCTTTGCCCGCCATATCCTCGACACAAGCCGCGTGTTGGGTGGTCCCTGGGCGCGGGTACGGGACATTGCTACGATGGACTACCCAACCAAGGCGCGCCGCCCCGGCAATTCCCGGCTGTCGAGCGCGAAATTCACGGCGGCATTCGGCTGGAATGCACCGGACTGGCGGCAATCGACGGAAGCGGTGGTGCGCCGGCTGCTAGCCGGTGAGCCGAAACAGGCATTGACGGCATGAACAAGCACCCTTCAGCGGAAAACACGCGCGATGCCGCGCCCGTCGACGAGCCGAAGGCACGCAAGGCAAAGCCGAAAGCAGCCAAACGCACCTGCATCATGGTGCTGGGCATGCATCGCTCGGGCACCAGCGCGCTGACGCGGGCGATCAATCTGCTTGGCGCGGAACTGCCTAAGGATTCGATTCCGGCGGACAGCAACAACGCGAATGGTTATTGGGAACCGACCCGTCTGACATTATTGAACGATCAGATGCTTATTGAGGCCGGGAGCCGTTGGGATGACTGGAGGCCTTTTGACCCCGATAGCCTCTCAGCATCCAGGGCGGAATTTTACAAAGTCGAGATCGCTCGCATCATCGGGGAGGAGTACGGCGACGACGCACTAATCGTCTTGAAAGAGCCCCGCATTTCCAGATTCGTGCCGCTCTACGGGGCAATTCTCGCTTCCATGAACTTTCAGGTTCGATATGTCCTGACTGTGCGCAATCCACTTTCCGTTATTGCTTCATTGAAGAAGCGCGACGGGATGACGGCGGCGTTCGGTTCGTTGCTCTGGTTACGCTATGTGCTTGACGCAGAGAGAGCCACTCGCGGCGCTGCGCGTGCCTTTCTTTCTTATGAATCTCTCATTGCAGATTGGTATCCGTCAATCGCAAGAATAGGTGAAACCTTGTCAATAGGTTGGCCTCGGACGCCTGCCGAGGCGAAGGTTCAGATTGATGATTTCCTATCGGCGGAGCATCAGCACCACCTCGCAAGTGTCGAGCGCTTGCTTGCAGATGAAGCAATCCCGGAATGGGCCAAAGATACTTATCTCGCGGTCCGGTCCCTTGAGAAAGATGCTCACGATCAAGAAGCACTGGCTCGGCTAGATCAGATCAAAGCGGGCTTTGACGCAGGTACGCGGCAATTTGGCGCTGCGTGCATCCTGGAGTTGAACGCAAGGCAGGCTGCATTTACTGGAACCGTGTCAGCCTTGGAGAACAGGAATGCTGAGAAAGATGGCGCGATCAACGTGCTGGCGGACGACGGCGCTAGCTTGAAAGCGCAAGTTGAGGCGCTGGCTCAGCGCGAAAGCGCACAAGGTCAGTTGCTTGTCGAAAGGGACAAGGAAATCAGCCGACTGACTGCGCAAAAGAAGGTCCATAAGACGCAATCGGACGCGTTAGCTCGGCAGTTGATTGAGTTGGAACGCGAAGCGGTGCTTGAACGAGAGGCCCTTCTGCATCTCGAAGGGAGATTGCAGAAGGCTCAACGCCAAGTGGTCGATTTAGAGCAGGAACGTGAGTTTTTTTTAAAAAAACAAGAAGAGAGAATTTCAGGGGTAGCAGAAGAGTATAAGGAGAGGGAAGAATTTCTGTTGGATGAAATACGAAAAATGCATAGAGGCAACTCAGGAAATTTTACATCTCTGATCTATAGTGTTTTTTCGTTTTTCAAACGATGAGATATATATAGGTGATCCTAAAACTGCGTTCTGGAAGCTATTTATGAAGCCGATATATATCGCTTTCTATCTCCCTCAATTCTACCCTTTCCCCGAGAATGACTCTTGGTGGGGGAAGGGATTTACTGAGTGGACAAACGTGACTAAGGCAAGACCTCTGTTTGACGGTCACTATCAACCACATTTGCCAACAGATCTTGGTTTCTATGATCTGCGCGTGAGGGAGACGCAACATGAACAGATAGCACTTGCTCAGCAATACGGTGTCGATGCGTTTTGCTTCCACTATTATTGGTTCGGTGGCCGGCGGTTGCTAGACAAGCCCGTTGACGCTTATCTGGCGGACAGGTCGGCTCGTATGCCCTTTTGTTTATCTTGGGCCAACGAAAACTGGACGCGAAGATGGGACGGTGCGGAGCAGCAGATGCTGATTTCGCAGGATTATGGGCCGGACTATGAAATCAGCTTTATCGAAAGCGTAGCACCTTTTTTGCGAGATGACCGATATCTTCGCGTCGACGGACGACCGATCTTGCTTGTCTACAGACCACAGCAGCTTCCTAACCCCGCCCGAGCTGTAGAAAAATGGCGCGAGCACTGCCGGAAAATCGGAATTGGAGAAATCCACCTTGTTGCCGCGTTAACGCACGGCAATCTCGACTATGAATCACTTGGATTTGACGGCGGAGTGGAGTTCCCCCCGCACAACATGCTGGTCGAAAACATCAACCGTGAAGTGACGACCTTTGGTTCCTTCAGAGGCATGTTCGTAGATTATGCAGATGTGGCCGGTAATTATCTCGGGCGCGATTATCGCGATAAGAAAATTTATCGGACGGTAGTCCCGTCATGGGACAACACTGCCCGGATTGGCGACCGCGCGGTCGCAATGCTTGCTGCCACCCCTGATAACTATGAGCGTTGGTTAAGGGCGGCCACGTCCCTTACTATGGTCGAGCGCGCGCCAAAGGAACGGCTTGTTTTTATAAATGCATGGAACGAATGGGCCGAGGGCTGTCACTTGGAGCCGGATAGGAAGTTCGGGAGAGCCTTTCTGGATGCGACTCTTCGAGTTAAAGAAAGCAAGTCTGTTCTTGACGATGTATTTGATCCGCATCCTTTCCGGACGCACACAGGAACTTCCCTTGCGGTTTCAAGCGGTACGATATGGAAGGCGGATTCGCCCGTGCAGCGCTTCGCTGCGACCAAGTTGAAGATTCAAGGGATGCTGGCCAACGCGCCGGCGGCATACAGGGTTGTCAGATGTGGCTTCCGGGCCGCTCGCGCCGCCGCCCGACCAATTCGATCGCTGTGGCGTCGATCACCGTTTCTGAACCGCGGCTCCTCGGCGCCCGCTGCCACATTTCCATTGGTCTTGCAGAGCGTCGCCCTTGCTCGATCGGCCCGACAAGTTAAAACGAGGGCCGAGTTGCTTGCGTCGAAGAACGACACCATATTAACAGCCTATCCGGGCAGGGCCGTCATCAGCAAAAGCGTCAAGGTTACTGCGGGTCGCGGTGCCACTAAGCTGGGTCGACTAAAGGAACTTTTTGCAGAGAAAAACTTTAACGCCGTACCATTTCAATTCGGACGATTTCTAAATTGTGTAGCGCACTCCCGCGCTATCGGCGTTATCACGCAAGGTGGAGCGATTGTAGAAGAGTCCATTATCGTCTACCGATATGTGTATCAGAATCTCGATCTTCTAGATTATCTGGACGAAGAGGATGGGAGTTACATATTGCTATCCAATGAATTTCAGTTCATTGACGAAGATGTACTAATCCCGCTTCACTCAAGTTTTGCTTTTGGACACGTCTTATTCGATGCTATCCCGCAGATTTTGTTCTGGGAGAACGAAATCAAGGAGAACCGCCTCAAGGTAGTGCTGCCAAACGATGCGCCATTGTGGGTGCGCGGTATCCTGGCGACTTGGGGTTTTCTGCCCCATCATTTTCTAATTCTGCCGCATACGCCATTTCGATTCCGCTCTGCTATGGTCTGCAATAGCCTCACGACTGGGACGACCTATTACCCCAACCCGGACTCCCTCGCACAGTATGCCCTGCAACCCGCGTTGCCGACTACTTCTGCTACCCCACCGCTGATCTACCTCGCACGGGATCGGGCCAACACATATTCGAACCGGTTCATTGACAACGAACCTGAGGTAGTCTCGGCGCTGGAAGCTTTGGGATTCACTGCGGTCGACCCATCAAAACTACCATATGTCGATCAAATAGCGTTGTTCCGAAACGCCAAGGTGATTGTTGGCGCGCATGGGTCAGCTTTCGCCAACATAATCTGGTGCCAACCCGGCACCAAGCTGGTCGATTTGACGCCCGACGATTGGGTCGGCTACTGGAACGAACTCGGCATCACCGAGATGTGGCTATCGCGCACCTGCGCGCTATTTTCACTCGACTACGAAGTGGTGGTGTGCCGTTCGCAGATGGTTGAAAGCCCATTTCCGGGCCAGCCTCATTTGACTCAGCGTCACGTAACATCCCAAGTCGACACTGACACTTTGGTCCGACGTCTCCGCGCCCTTCTTAAGGTTGTCGAACTGTGACTGTTAACTATCTGGACGTAATTATCAGCCTTACACGTCGAGAAGTGACTGGACGATACCGAGGGTCGATGCTTGGCATCTTGTGGTCGCTATTGACCCCGTTGCTTATGCTCGCAGTTTACACATTCATGTTCGGCACGGTTCTGCGGATGCGTTGGGCCGGGGGAGGCGAGGGGCAACCGACAGCCCAGTTCGCGATCATATTGTTCGTTGGCTTGATCTTCTTTCAAACCTTCTCCGAGGTGCTGACGAGGGCACCTACGCTTGTGCTGGCGAATGTTAGCTACGTGAAGAAGATTGTTTTCCCGCTTGAAGTGCTGCCGGTAGTGGCGCTTGCAGCGGCGTTGTTTCACATGATGGTCAGTTTTCTGGTCATGCTCGTCTTCCTTGTGATTTCGCAGGGATCGATTCCCTTGACGGCGCCGCTTCTGCCGATCGTTGTGGCCCCATTTATCCTCCTCCTCCTTGGTGTGTCGTGGTTCCTTGCCGCTGTTGGTGTGTATTTTCGCGATGTCGGCCAGGTACTGAACCCAATCGTCAGTGCGCTCATGTTCCTGTCTCCGATATTTGTGCCGGCTGAGGCGCTGCCTGCGGCCGTGCGGCCGTGGCTGGTGCTGAATCCCATCTCGATTCCCGTCGAACAGGCCCGCAGGGTTCTGATTTTTGGTGAGATGCCGAACTTTCACGCGTTGGCTTTTTATACCGTGACGGCAGCGATCATTGCCGGCGTTGGGTTTTTGTTCTTCCGGGCCACGCGCAAGGGCTTCGCAGATGTCCTCTGAAATCGCCATCTCTGTGAAGGCACTATCCAAGCACCATCTGATGTTCGACCGGCCTGAAGACCGGCTGAAACAGATGGTGGTGCCGAGACTGCAGCGGCTGGTGAGGCAGCAGCCTCGGCGCTACTTCCGCGACTTTGCTGCTTTGACCAATATCTCTTTGGACGTCCGGCGAGGCGAGACGGTCGGCATCATCGGGCGAAACGGTTCGGGAAAATCGACGCTTCTGCAGATTATCTGTGGAACACTGCAGCCCACCAGTGGTTCGGTCACCGTCAATGGCCGCGTAGCGGCGTTGCTGGAACTGGGCGCGGGGTTCAACCCCGATTTCACCGGTCGCGAAAATGCCTATCTCAACGCATCCATCCTTGGCCTCAGCCGTGCCGAGATGGACAATCGCTTTGACTCCATCGCCTCCTTTGCCGATATCGGAGACTTTATCGAGCAGCCGGTAAAGACCTATTCTTCAGGTATGTATGTGCGGTTGGCATTCGCCGTCGCCATTAATGTCGATCCGGATATTCTGGTGGTCGATGAGGCGCTGTCGGTGGGTGACGAGGCGTTCTCCCGTAAATGTTTCGCGCGAATCGAGCAGATCAAGGAACGTGGCGGTACGATTCTGTTCGTCAGCCACGCCGCTCAGACCATCGTCCAACTTTGTGATCGCGCCGTACTGCTCGACGCGGGTGAAATGATGTTGACCGGCCGCCCAAAGACGGTGACAGGCCAGTATCAGCGGCTGGTAAATGCCAGTGCGGAGGGCGCGGCGGAAATCCGGACGCAAATTGTGGCGATGAGGGACGCAACGATATCTCGCGTCATCTCAGCCGAATTGCCTTGGCTGGGATCAGAATCCGAAGATGAAGTTGTTGTCGACAATTCGCAGGCGCCCACAAACGAAATTGAGCACCGCGAAGCGCTCTCCAATCAAATTTTGGAATCTGCGGATAGCTTCGATCCTTCACTTGTTTCCAAGTCAACTGCCTATCAAGAAGAGCGAGGCGCGCGCATTCGCGACGTTCGCATACTCACTGTGAGCGGCGAGCAGGTGAATGTGCTGAGGCTCGGCAGAAGATACTTCATAGAATATTGGACCGATTTTTCAATGGACGCTACTCGGGTGGGGTTCGGCATCGGCATAACAACCACAACCGGGTTCCATGTCGCAGGCGCCAAGTGCAGGGCGTCTCGGGTCGAACTGGCGCAGGCTGGTTCATCTCTAAGATCAAGATTTGAGTTCACTTGCCTACTGCTTCCTGGTCACTATTTTGTCACGTGTCAGGTCCGCGGATTGCCAGAAGTTGATGAGGTGCCTCTCCACCGCATTATCGACGCCATCGCTTTCAGAGTGACAGAGGAGGACGAAACATTGGCGGCAGGGCTCGTCGATCTCTCCATGGTGGTCACTGTTGACCGATGAGCGAGGCACGTCCATGTCTTCGGGTGGGATCCAAGCTCAATTTCCGGCCATTTCAATGCATTGCGGGGAAGCGACCCTGTCGTTTGTGCATGCGTGGCCTCCGACCTTTAATATCGGCGACTATCTTTCCAGTCCACGCCACTATTTCGACTTCAAATGTCACTCACCTTCGGAAAGCGGGTTCTCTCGAATTCTCATTCTGGGTGGTGGCGCGTTCAATGATTTCGGAGCTTATGCAAGCTCCTTGGTTGAGTCGGACCGAAAAGTCGCATGGGGAGTCGGCCAGAGTATCCAGCCCTTGAACGGGTTCGGAGAACTCTCTTCCTCAATTTCAACGGATTTTTCTTTTTTTGGCTCTCGCGATCGTGCTCTGGCAGTATCCAATTCTACACTAGTACCCTGCGCCAGCGTGATGGGAGATATCGTCGATATCTTGCCAGGAACGGCGCTGGGCGTTTTCCTCAACCGAAATCCGGCCGCAAGCGGGCAAGCGGTCTTTGATGTCCTCTCGGCTATCGAGCCGAATGTGATAGTTGGCACCAATTCTATGTCGGAACCTGAATTCCGGTCCAAATTCGCTTTGACCGGTAAGATCATAACAAATTCGTATCATGTCGCTTATTGGGGGCTCCTGTCGGGCCGGCAGGTCGCGTTGATAGGATATTCCTCCAAGTTCACTAGCCTTTTCGATCTCTTGGAACTTCCTGCTGATGTTACCCTCTATCAAAGGGGTGATGCCACTGGACTGTCGGGAGCGATAAAGCGCGTATTAGATGGTGAATTGTTCTCCTGCCTTCCATTATCCACCGAAACCAAACTGGCATTTAGACAGACCAACATCAGCTATGCTGAACGCTTGGTCGCCGCTGGTCTTTTTCGAGAAATTAGGCCGTTGGACCAATCGAACATTCACCTGAGGCGAAGGGAACTGGAGGTGTGGCGAGCCTACTCGCTTGCTCGCCGTTGAATTGGAAGTTTATGGGCTCCACTTGGTGAGATCTGAGTGATGCAACGCCTGAAAGCGTTGGAATACTGTTTGATTGACATGAGCCCTACGAAACATCTCTTTTAGAATGTTCGAAGCCAAGGTTTTTTTTTCGGATAGAGACTGAACCCTGGTATTTAGATTTAAAATCATGTCGCCGGCGCCAACCATAAAGGGTGTCACGCCGTCGAAGAGTGTCATGCCTCCCTGTGGAAAGCGTTTATATTCTTCGGCTTCGGTGGCCTTCATCCAAATCTCGGTTTCATAGAGCTTGACTGTATTCATCAGGAGCGACCCGGCAAGCGCCAGCGCACGCTCGGCTCGATCGGGAGAGAAGTCGGTAATTGTGTCGCAGGCTGAGACCAGCCACCGGGTGCTCAATCGGTGCAGCAGAACGGGCCCGCACTTGTCCCACATTTGTTCGAAGCGCTTCCAAATGATTTTTTCGGCAATGCCGCGACGTAAAAGCACGATCAGGGCTGCGTGCGCATATTCAATTTCGGTTCGACCCACGAATTCCTGTCTCACCATATTGAGATGTTCCGCGAGATCGTCCTTTCGTCCAATCGGAATCTCTGGAGTTGTGCCGGAGACAAGACCGTTAACAAGCTCATCAATATGACGGTTCAACAGGGGTTCCAAACCGCCAATAATGCTTCGGTCTCTTGTCCGGGACGGCAGCCTGATCCGAAATCTCACAGTGTTTCTCTCGTTTGTCTCGGGGCTCGAAGCATCGCTTATAGGTAGATATCGAATGTCCGCTGCGAAAGATCGCCGGGCGACCCGTCGGACCGCCCTGCCTCTCTGTCCTGCTGCCACAGCGCTGCATGTGCCTCTGGCAGGCTATAGCTGCTCAGGAATGCAACCCATTGGAACACTCAGGGTGGACGTGTATTTAATAAGCGGTCGCTGTCTACTCCCCACGGAAGCGGATCTCAAGAGGGGTGCGCGGCATGGATCTTGCTGGAGCTGTACGTGCCAGACTAATGTTTAACTCTATCGGTGTAGGTAGATTGATGGAAGAGAAATTTCGAATCATTAGAGACGAGGCTGAAATAGCCGAGCTATCTAAAAAAACACGGTCTCCGCTGGCTGATTTGTTCTTTAACAGATCCTCGAAGGCCCCATCAATGAAGTGGCTACATTACCTTGATATTTACGACCGCTACCTGTCGCCATACCGCAATCTGAGCAGACCGCTACATTTCCTCGAAATAGGCATCGCAGACGGTGGTTCGTTCAACGTCTGGCGGCCCTATTTCGGAGAGCGCGCCATCCTCTTCGGGATCGACATCAGTCCAAGTAGTGCGGTGAAAGTGGAGTCCCTTGGAATGAACTGCCACGGTCGCGTCGGTAGCCAGGCGGATCCAAAGTTTCTGGCGTCTATAGTCGAAGAGATGGGTGGTTTGGACATTGTGATCGACGATGGAAGCCATATAGCTGAGCACCAACTCGCGAGCTTCCGCACTCTTTTCCCGCTGCTATCGAATGGGGGGGTCTATATCTGCGAAGACTTGCACACGGCGTACTGGGAAGACTGGCAGGGCGGCCTGCGTCGCCCCGGAACGTTCATTGAGGTGGTCAAGGACATCATTGACTGCCTGCATGCCTGGTATGCGCCAATCGATAACTCGATGTCGGACATGGTTCTGCATCGTAGTATACCGGCAATACATCTGCACGACAGTTTGGCCGTGATCGAAAAGGCGGTCGTGGAGCCGCCGTTGATGCTGATCAAATAGCGCTCACCTCACAGTAGCTCTTTGATCCTTTTGGAGGTTCATCCTTACCACCGATACAAGAGGACGAAATCGCGCCTCCTCAGCAAAAACCTCTGGCTATGCCCTCGCCCCCGCAGTATGCGATACAGGACGGCGGGGGCCGGGGATGGCACTTGAGTAAGGTGGTTGGTCGCGAAGTATCTTCGTGTTCGCACCTCGCAGGTGTCGATGCCTTTGATCCTGGAGTCTTCTGCCGTCCAATGAATTCTTATCTCGAATCAGTATTAGGGCTCAGGCCACAGATGCGGCGCGCCTTCATCATGGTCCAGGACGTGGTCATGGTCCTGGTCGCCGTGGCGCTCAGCCTGGTGCTTTCGCGGTCGAATCTTTCGTTCGACGCGCTCTCCAAGGAGGGTCTGGCGACATGGGCGGGCATCGTCGTCATCAGCCATTTGCTGTTCCGCTACAGTGGCCTCTACACCACCGTCTGGCGCTTCGCCTCGACGCCGGACTTTTTCAACATCCTGAAGAGCTGCGCGATTTTGACGTTCACTCTTTACATGGCATCGCTGCTGCTGCGTTTTTACCGGCCGGTGGCGGGGCTCAACGAGCGTCAGTTCATCGTCTTCTTCCTCGTCTCCTTCACCATCATATCGGCACCCCGGCTGTTCTACCGCTTCCTGCGTGACGGCGCGAGCTGGGGCATTCTTGGCCGCAAGTCCGACGATACTGAGCCCAAGCGCGCGCTGTTCGTTGGCCGGCTCGGCGAGGCCGACCTGATCATTCGCTTCACGCGCACGGCGCAACCGGCGGACTATTCCATCGCGGGCATCATGGCGACCGAGCGCGGCGCCCCGTTGGGCACGCGGATTCAAGGTGTTCCCGTGGTGGCGACCATGCCGCGCCTGATCGATGTCCTGGAAGACTATGCGACCGGCACCAAAAGCCTGGACTTGCTGATTTTCGGCAGCGGCGCCGAGCACGAAATCGAGGACTATTCGGAACTCGTGCGCATTGCCCGGCACGGCGACATAAATGTGGTGCAGTTCTCAGGCCTTTCGGAGTTGGAACAGCACGGAAAGCTGGTTCTCGACACCGTCGAGATGGAAACGATCCTGCGCCGTCCGGCGGTCGCGTCCGACATCCAGCGCATCGGCGCCTTTGTCAGCGGCAAACGCGTTCTGGTAACCGGCGGTGCCGGTTCTATCGGCCAGACGCTGGTCAAGCGGTCGCTGGAACTGGGAGCCGAGGCGGTGCTGGTCGCCGACAACTCCGAATTCGGCATCTTCCAACTGAGCCAGTATGTTGACGAGAAGGACCATGACCGACTCAAGGTCCGCATCGTCGATGTCTCCGACCGGCGCCAGATAATGCGTGTCGTCACGGAATTCCGGCCGGACATCATCTTTCACGCCGCGGCGCTCAAGCACGTGCCGCTGCTCGAGGAGAACTGGGATTCGGCCATTCAAACCAACATTTTCGGAACGCTCGTCTGCGCCGAGGTTGCCGCCAAGTGCGGGGTTGCGCAATTTGTCCTGATATCGAGCGACAAGGCGGTGGATCCCTCATCAGTGCTTGGCATGACGAAGCGGGCCGCCGAACAGATCATCAGCGCCTTGCATGGCGAGCCGGGCGGGCGCCTCCCGGCCACCAAATTCATTGCAGTGCGGTTCGGCAATGTTTTCGGCAGCAACGGTTCGGTGGCGACCATATTCCAGGCGCAGATCGAGGCTGGGGGGCCCGTCACCATCACCGACCGGCGCATGACGCGCTATTTCATGACCGTGGCCGAAGCCGTCGATCTCGTCATCATGTCGGCGGCCGATGCCGCGTCGCGGCAGAGCGGAGACGATTATGCCGTCTATATGCTCGACATGGGCAAGCCGGTGCCGATTCTTGAAGTGGCCGAAACGATGATCCGCTTGTCCGGAAAGAGCCCATACAAGGACATCGCGATCCGGTTCACCGGCATCAGGCCGGGCGAAAAACTTCACGAAACGCTGCATGGCGAAGACGAGGAACTCGTCGAACTCGGCATCTCGAAGGTTTTCGGTCTCAGCACGGACGTCGTGGAATGGTCGGATGTCCAGGTCGCGCTCTCGGCCCTGCAGCAGTCGGCGAAAAACCAGGACAAGGCTGCCGCGCTCGCCGCATTGGCAGGTCTCGACCGCGCCAAGAAGGCCAGGGCAAGTGCGAGGCAAGACGCGATCCCGAAAACGGCGGGGCAGGCGAGCTAGGCCCGGTTCAGAATTCAGAAAGCGATCTTGCTCGTGAGCAAAGATGATCTGCGCATCGCGGTCCTGATGGGCACGAAAGAAGGCGCCGCCTTCATCGAGGAGCAGCTGCAGTCCCTGCTCGAGCAGTCGCACCCTCTGGTCGACTTGTGGATTTCAGACGATGGCTCCACCGACGGCACGACCGCCATCATCGAGACATGGAAATCCCGCTGGCGGCCCAAGGGGCGGATGACGCTGGTAGAGGGGCCGCGGCAAGGCTTCGCCGCCAATTTCCGCTCCATGATCGTCGACCGACGCATCGAGGCGGACTGCTATGCCTTCTGCGACCAGGACGATATCTGGGAGACCGACAGGCTGGAGAGCGCTATCAGCTGGATGCGGACCCAGGATGCGAAAACCCCGCTGATGTTTTGTTCGCGAACCGCAACCATGACGGAAACAGGAAGCCTTGTCGGCCATTCGCCGCTGTTTGCCCGGCCGCCATCCTTTCGCAACGCGCTTGTGCAAAGCATCGCCGGCGGCAACACAATCCTGCTCAACGCCGCGGCACGCGACCTGCTGGCCAGGGCCTCCACGCGGACCGGGTTCGTCAGCCATGACTGGTGGGCCTATCTCATAGTGACCGCCGCCGCCGGCATCGTCCGCTACGATCCGCGACCGCTGGTGCGCTACCGGCAGCACGCGGCGAACCTGGTCGGCGCCAACGTGTCCTGGAAAGCAAGGTTCTCTCGGCTTGGCCGCCTGTTCAAGGGGGAATTCGCCGGCTGGACGGACCTCAACCTCGACGGTCTCGCCGTCAATCGCGATCTCCTGACCGAGGACGCGACGGCGTGCCTCGACCTTTTCATCCGCGGGCGCAACGGTGGCCTTTCCCGCCGCTTGGCAGGCTTGCGCCAAAGCGGCGTCTATCGGCAGACCGTTTCCGGAAACATTGGGCTCTATCTCGCCTTCATCCTGGGGCGCATCTGAACATTGCGACGGCTGCGTGGCGCGCTTGGTCAAGAGATCGGCTCATGCTACGTCGACCGGATTGACGGCATTGGCCTGCGGCGTTGCCTCGGGACTTCGGCAGGGAGCACTATCGGCCGTTCATGAAGGCAGCCAAGCAAATCTTCGATATTGCCGGTGCGGCTCTGCTGCTGGTGGCGACATCTCCTGTCTTGGCGCTCACCGTCCTTGCCGTTCGGGCATCGTCGCCGGGCCCGGCTATTTTTTCGCAGGTGCGGGTCGGCCGTGACGGTCGGCTTTTCCGCTGCCACAAGTTGCGCACCATGTATGTCGGGACGCCGTCGCTACCCTCGCATGAGGCGCCGGCGGATTCCGTGACATCGGTCGGGAAGGTCTTACGGAAGTTCAAGCTCGACGAGCTGCCGCAATTCTGGAACGTCCTGAAGGGCGAAATGAGCCTGGTCGGGCCGCGCCCCTGCCTGCCGACCCAAACGGAGTTGATCGAGTGTCGCAGGCGGCTGGGGGTTTTGGCGGCGCTGCCGGGCATAACCGGCCTGGCCCAGATCAGGGGCATCGACATGTCGAACCCGGAGCTTTTGGCCGAAACGGATGCTGCCTACCTCCGCACTGCGTCGTTCTGGCTCGACCTTCGGATACTGTTTGGAACGCTCTACCGCAGACCATGATCCCAAAAAGTGGAAGCCGGTTTTTGGAAAAGATCATGGTCAAGCAAGAAAGTCAGGATCTACCGAGCCGCGCCAGCTCGGCCAGCCGCTCGACCGTGCGGGCTTCAGGCGTCCACCCCTGCGATACCAGCAGGGCGGGGTCGCATATCTGCGTCGCGGTCAGGCTGTCCCAGAACGCCCGCCTGCCGAGCGCGGCCACGACCGGCCGTATCAGACCGGCCGGCACAGCCATCAGGCGCACACGCCGCCCCAAACCTCTGCGAAAGGCGGCGATGATGGCCTCGACGGCGACCGGCGGCACATCTGCGCCGACATAGATCGGGCGAAGCGGTCCGGAATGGCTGAGCAGGTGCGACACTGCTCGCACCGCGGCCTCGGAAGACATCAGCGAGCGGATTCCGGTCAAGGCACCCGTCGGCAGCGGCAGCGGCGTATCGGCAAGGCGCATCAGCGTTGCCAGATTTCCCCTCATGCCGCTTCCATAAACCGGAGGCAGGCGCAACACGGCGGCGTCCGAGCGCCCGTGTAACGCGTAGGCGTCCAAAACCTTGATCTCGCCTTCGCGCTTCGAGCGTCCATAGGCGCATTGTGGGGCAGGAAGCGTGTCCTCGTCGATCGTTGCGCTGACATGCGCGCCGATCACCGCTCGGATCGAGGAGAGATGAATGAAACGTCCGCTTATCTGGGCGGCCGCTGCATGCGCCAGCCTTGCGCTCAGTTCCACATTGGCCGCCTGGTAATCGGCTTCGGTTGCATTTCCCTGATCATTGTTGAGGCCGGCGCAATGGACGACGTCAGTCATATGCCGGGTCAGTTCCAGGAAGGCGGCGGCCGGCGCATCGAAGCCGGGCATCGGCACAGTCTCGTTCTCCGAACCCAGCCTCTCGGGATGGCGGGAGGCGAGGCGAAGCTCGGCACCGGATTCGCGAAGGTGGCGCACGACAAGACGCCCGATGAAACCTGTCGCGCCCGTGACCAGAACCTTCATGGCCTTGCCCGAAACAGCTCTTTGCTGACTACTCGCGCTTCCATTACTGGCGCAGGTGCCTGCTCTTCCAACAAAGGAACATGGCGTCCGGAGGCGAGATATGTTCCGCTCACCATGAAGACCATCAGCACCGAGTCCAGAATGTCATGGCCGATCAGGATGCCTGTCATTCCGGCCGTCAGATAGGTGATCACCACGACGACAATCATGGTCGCGCCGAACCGCTCGCTCGGATCGTTGCTGTTTCGCAAGACCCGGGCGGCATTTCCAGCGGCAACGATAAAGATCGCCGCCAGCGTCACGGCACCCAGAATTCCCGCTTGCACCAAGGCGGTCAGGAAGCCGTTGTGAAAATGGTTGAAGCCTGTGTCCATCGCGAACTGCTCATGAAAGCCCTGCTTGATCAGATGCTGGGTTGCACCCACACCGTGCCCGAACAGTGGCATGTCATGGAATGCTTTGAGGCCGATATCCCAAAGCGCAACACGTATTCCCAACGAGGTGTCGTAATTGCCGCCAGCCCCAAGCGCACCCCAATCGGAGCGCAAAAAGTCGACCCGCCCGGATATCGCCTGGAAGCTGGAAGCGGCGATCACGACGCCGACCGCTGCCAGCAGCAGCAGCAGGCGAACGGCATTCCTGCCTCTGAGCCTGTGCCGGTTGATCAGCATGACGGCGATGCCGGCGATCAGCAGTGCCAGCCAGACGATACGCGAGCCGGAATAGATGACGGCGATCGTCCCTGCCAGTGCCGCGTAGAAGAGGGGTGTCCGGGCTTGCTCAACACCGGACAAGGCGCCAGCCACACACATCACCACGGCAAGGCACACCACGGTTGCGAAGACGATCGGATTTCCGGCTCCCCCCTCGGCCCTGACGCCAATCCAATATTGCTGGATGACGGCCATGAGCAGCGCGGCAAAACAGGCGGCCATGCTGGAAAGCACGATGATGCGGGTAAGCGTGGTTTTCTGCGTGATGCTCCAGGTCGAATAGGACACGGGAAAAAACAGGAAGGTGACGAGCGGGATAAGATGTGGCGCATCCCGGGCGAACGAATTGTTGACGATGGAAGCCAGAAGATTGGAGGCGCAGTAGGCATAGATCGCGACCGTCAACCAGATCATGGGCCGGTCGGCGTTGAAGCGCCTTTTCCGTAAAACAATCAGCAGGACTGACGAAAGGCCTCCGCCATTGAATACAAAGCTGACCACCGATCCCAGAACCGGTGGAAAAAAGAAGCAAAGGATGGAGAAGTAGTTGTTGATCCGCGAAGGCGTGAATTGCTGTCTCAGGGGTGAAAGCCGGGTCAATTTTCGGGCTCGCTGTCTTCGGCAAGTTTCATGCGGCGGATCTTGTTTAGCGAAGTTGAATACGCTCGCCTCGAAATTGCCCCATGCCTGATGATGCACTTGCCCGTTTCCCGAGGCTGGTATAGCGGCTGCCCCCCATTTTCGATAGTGTATAGGGCAGATTGCCACCGAAAATCGGCGGCAGGCGCGGGCCGACCAGAGGAAGTCCCTTGAAAGCCGCAGCTGATCCATTCAAGCAATATTTTCCCCGCGTTTTCTGGGCCGTTGAGCTTGCAGGCAGGAATTTCCGGATTTGCCGGCATCTGTGGAAAATTCATTCTCGAACCATGTGCGGCCGGGTCAGTCCAGCATTGTTCTTGACAATGGCGATCTGCTAGAACGCCGGCACGAGAAAGAACGTCCAGAAACAAGGCTCGAACCGGGCGCGAAGAGCTCGATGATTTGAGGCAAGGTCTTCTGTTGGAAGATACGAAAGAACGCCCACGGCCCATGACAACAGCGCTTACGCATCTTCAGCGGCTTGAAGCCGAGTCCATCCATATATTCCGCGAGGTTGCGGCCGCTTTTGCCAAGCCGGTCATGCTCTATTCGGTTGGCAAGGATTCATCCGTGTTGATGCATCTGGCGATGAAGGCGTTTTATCCCGCCAAGCCGCCGTTCCCCTTTCTTCACGTCGACACGACGTGGAAGTTCCGCGAGATGATCGCCTTTCGCGATCAGATGGCGAAGAAACTCGGCTTCGATCTCCTGGTTCATGTCAATGAAGACGGCGTGCGCGACAACATCAATCCGTTCGACCATGGTTCGAACACCCACACCCATGTCATGAAGACCGTGGCGCTGCGCCAGGCGCTCGACAAGTACGGTTTCGATGCGGCCTTTGGCGGCGCTCGTCGCGACGAGGAGAAATCGCGCGCCAAGGAGCGCATCTTTTCCTTCCGCAACGCCCAGCATGTGTGGGATCCGAAGAACCAGCGCCCCGAAATGTGGAAGATATTCAACACCCGCATCGCATCGGGTGAATCGATCCGCGTCTTTCCGCTGTCGAACTGGACCGAACTCGATATCTGGCAGTACATCCTGCAGGAAAGTATCCCGATCGTGCCGCTCTATTTCGCCAAGGAACGACCGGTGGTGGAACGCGACGGCATGCTGATCCTGCGGGACGACGAGCGCATGAAACTGCGCCCCGGCGAGACGGTGGAGAACAGGCTGGTGCGGTTCCGCACGCTTGGCTGCTATCCGCTGACCGGCGCCATCGAATCGGATGCCGACACGCTGGAAGCCATCGTCGGCGAAATGCTGACGGCACGCACGTCCGAACGGCAGGGTCGCCTGATCGACCGCGATGAAGCCGGCTCGATGGAAAAGAAGAAGCGCGAGGGGTACTTTTGACCATGCGCCACATCATGGCAAAGAGCCTCGCCCCCACCGACGGCGTTCGCGACTATCTGGCTGCGCAGGAGAAGAAGTCGCTGCTGCGCTTCCTGACCTGCGGCTCGGTCGATGACGGCAAGTCGACGCTGATCGGGCGCCTGCTGTCCGACACCAAGCAGATTTTCGAGGACCAGCTCGCCGCGCTCGAACGCGATTCGCGCAAGCATGGCACGACGGGCGACGACATCGATTTCGCGCTGCTGGTCGACGGTCTGGAGGCCGAGCGCGAGCAAGGCATCACCATCGACGTCGCCTACCGCTTCTTCGCCACGCCGAAACGCAAATTCATCGTTGCCGACACACCTGGCCACGAGCAATACACCCGCAACATGGCCACCGGCGCCTCGACCGCCGACCTGGCGATCGTGCTGATCGATGCCCGGCAGGGTGTGCTTCGCCAGACAAGGCGGCATTCGATCATCGCCTCGCTGCTCGGCATCCGCCACGTCGTGCTGGCCGTCAACAAGATCGATCTTGTCGATTTCGATCAGGCGGTTTTCGACCGGATCGTCGAAGACTACGGGCAATTCTCGCGCGATCTCGGCTACCAGACCATTGTGCCGATCCCGATGTCGGCCCGTTATGGCGACAATGTCAGCCGCCGGTCGGAAAGCATGGAATGGTATTCCGGTCCGACGCTGATCGAGCATCTCGAAACCGTGTCGGTCGACGAAGCGATGGTCGAACTGCCGTTTCGTTTCCCTGTCCAGTATGTCAACCGTCCCAATCTCGACTTTCGCGGCTTTGCCGGCACGGTCGCCTCCGGCTCGGTTGCGCCCGGCGACGAGGTCGTTGTCGCCAAGTCCGGCAAATCCTCGCGCGTCAAGCGGATCGTCTCGTATGGCGGCGATCTCGCCCAGGCGGCCGCCGGCCAGGCCGTCACGCTCGTCCTCGATGACGAAGTCGAAATCTCGCGCGGCAACATGCTGGTTTCGCCTGCCGCACGGCCGCAGGTCGCCGATCAGTTCGCCGCCAACATCGTCTGGTTCGACGAGCATGCGTTGCTGCCAGGCCGCTCTTACATCCTGCGCACCGAGACCGACCAGACCAGCGCCACCGTCACCGACCTGAAATATCGGATCAACGTCAACGACTTTGCCCATGAAGCGGCCAAGTCGCTCGAAATGAACGAAGTCGGCATCTGCAACATCTCGACGCGGACGCCGATCGCCTTCGATCCCTTCGCCGAAAACCGCACCACCGGCGCCTTCATCCTGATCGACCGCATCACCAACGCCACGGTCGGCGCCGGCATGATCCTGCACTCGTTGCGCCGCGCCGAAAACATCCATTGGCAGTCGCTCGATGTCGGCAAGCGCGTGCGCGCCGACATGAAGAACCAACGGCCCGCCGTGTTCTGGTTCACCGGGCTGTCGGGTTCCGGCAAGTCGACCATCGCCAACCTGTTCGAAAAGAAGCTGTTCGCCACCGGCCGCCACACTTATATCCTGGACGGCGACAACGTCCGTCACGGTCTCAACCGCGATCTTGGCTTCACCGACGCCGATCGCGTCGAGAACATCCGCCGCGTCGCCGAAGTGGCGCGTTTGATGGCCGATGCCGGGTTGATCGTCATTGTTTCGTTCATTTCGCCCTTCAGCGCCGAGCGGCGCATGGCACGTGAATTGATGGCCGACGGAGAATTCGTCGAGGTGTTCGTCGATACGCCTTTCGAGGAATGCGCCAGGCGTGATCCGAAGGGCCTCTATGCGCGCGCGCTGAATGGCGAGATCAAGAATTTCACCGGCGTCGATTCCCCTTATGAAGCGCCGGAAACCCCGGAGGTCCATCTGCGGACACTCGGCAAGTCGGCCGAAGAGATGGTCGACGCCCTGGAACACTGGCTGAACGAGCGCGACATTGCCGAAGACCAATACGATAGCGGCGGCGGCATCTGACGACAGGCTGATGCTTGAAATCTTCGAGCGCCTGGCCTTGTCGGCCGGGCGCGAGGTGATGCGCGTGTTCCACGCCGGCTGTGCGGTTGACCGTAAGTCCGACGCCTCGCCGGTGACCGAGGCGGACCGCGAGAGCGAAAAGATCATTCTCGCCGGACTGCGTGCCGCATTTCCCGATATCCCCTGCGTGGCCGAGGAAGAAGCTTCCGCCGGCATCGTGCCGCCCGACCTGGACGGGGCTTTTTTTCTGATCGATCCGCTCGATGGGACCAAGGAGTTCGTCAACCGCCGCACCGATTTCACCGTCAACATCGCGCTGGTTCGCGATGGCGTGCCGGAAGTCGGCGTCGTCTTTGCGCCCTGCACGGGCCGCTTCTTTTCCGGCCTGCCGGGCAGGGCGGAATCACTCGAAATCGATGGCGATTACCAGATCGTCGGCCGCCGGCCGATCGCGGCGAGAACGGCCGCGACGCCGCTGGCCGTCGTCGCCAGTCGGTCTCACAACACACCGGAAACCGAGTCCTATATTCGCGACCTCGGTGCCGCCGAAATCGTTTCGGTCGGTTCGTCCTTGAAGTTCTGCCTTCTCGCCAGTGCCGAGGCTGATGTCTATCCGCGCTTCGGCCGCACCATGGAATGGGACACAGCGGCGGGCGACGCCATCCTGCGCGCCGCCGGCGGCATGACGCGCACGCTGGACGGCCAACCTCTGGTCTATGGCAAGCGCAGGCAAAGCGACGACGAGGATTTTGCCAATCCGCATTTCATTGCCAGCGGCAGGGCGGCGGGCCCCGGCTGAGAAAGGCTCGGCAGCTTACTCTGCCGCGGCCTGCGCCGAATTCGAGCCGATATAGTTGCGGATCGTCTCGATGATGCGGTCCTGGTCGGCTTCGCTGAGATAAGGGTGCATGGGCAGGCACAGGATCCGCTTCGGCAGGTCTTCCGATACGGCAAGGCCGGTCGACGTGCGTGGGTAGTCGCGATAAGCGACCTGGGCATGCAGCGGCTTCACGTAGTAAATGACAGACGGAATACCCTTTTCGCCGAGATGCGCCCTCAGCCCGTCGCGCTTGGGCGTCTCGATCGCGTATTGCGCCCAGGCCGAACGGCTGCCGTCCAGATTGCGCGCCGCAGTGACGATATCGCCAAGCCCTTCGGCATAGCGCTTTGCCACCACCTGCCGGGCGACCATCTCGTCTTCCAGGATAGCCAGCTTCTCGATCAGGATCGCCGCCTGGATCGTGTCGAGTCGCGAATTGATGCCAACGCGGACATTGTCGTACTGCGTCTCGCCCTTGCCATGGAAGGCGAAGGAGCGAAGCTGCTCAGCCAGCGCATCGTCATTGGTGAACATCGCGCCGCCGTCGCCGTAGCAGCCAAGCGGCTTGGCCGGATAGAAGCTGGTCGATCCGACATGGCCGAAAGCACCGCACATCTTGCCGTCGAGCGAACCGCCCATCGACTGGGCGGCATCCTCGATCACCATCAGCCCTTCGCGGTTGGCGATTGCCATGATCGCCTCGTAATCGGCGGCTAGGCCAAACAGATCGACAGGAATGATAGCCTTCGGCTTCAGCCTTCCTTCCTTCTTGATCATGGCGATGGCCGCTTCGAGGCTGGCAATGTCGATGTTGTAGCTATGCGGGTCGACATCGACGAACACCGGCTCGGCCTTGGCCAGTGCCACCACTTCGGCGGTGGCGGCGAAAGTGAAGCTCGGCACGAACACCGCGTCACCCGGGCCGATGCCGGCCGCAAACAGTGGCAACAGCAGCGCGTCGGTGCCGTTGGCGCAGGCCACGACATGCTTGGTGCCGATATAGGCGGCAAGCTTATTCTCGAATTCGGTGACTTGCGGGCCAAGAATATAGCGGCCTTCGTCGACGACACGGTCGATCGCGGCCTTCAGCCGGTCGCGGATTCGTTCGCGCTGCGCGCCAAGATCGATGAACTGCATGTCGGCCTCAAAACGGGTTAGCCAGATAATCGGCCGCTGGTACCAGAGTTGCGCTTGCCGAGAAAGCCGGGCAGGCGGAGCCCCAAATTGCCCAAGTGTCGCAGTCCGTTACCAGTATTTCCCGGCGAATGTCAGTCAGATGCCGGAAATCCGGGCTTCGTCGGGCGCCATCCCGCCCTTATAGCCCCGTAAAGAGCCCCTCCGAAACATAAAGTGATCGATTGGGCTCAACTTATGTTGAGCGTTGCTCAGGCGATTTCATGTCGCCAGGGTGGATTGGCGCCGGCCCGCGACACGGTCACTGCCGCCGCCTTCGCGCCGAGCGCCAGCGCGTTGTGGATGGCGTCTTTCGACAAGCCGGAAATCGCCGCCTTGGTCAGCAGGCCCTGCTCATGCAAGGAGGCGAGGATGCCGGCGTTGAAGGTATCGCCGGCGCCGACCGTGTCGACCACCTCGACCTTTTCCGGCATGACGGTGACGGCATGTTCCCTGGTATAGCCGACGGCGCCTTCGCTGCCATGGGTGACGACGATCAGCTTCGGGCCTCGATCCAGCCAGTTGCGGATGACATCCTCGTGCGAGCCGGCTTCGCCGAACCAGTTCAGGTCTTCGTCCGACAATTTCACGATATCGGCCATCGCCATCATCGCGCGAATGCGCCTGAGGTGCTTGGCCTTGTCCGGTATGAAGTTCGGCCGGATGTTGGGATCGAGCATCATCACTCGACTTTCATGCTCGCGCCGCATGAACTCCTCATAGGCACTGCCGGCGGGCTCCGAAATCAGGCTGATGGCACCGAACAGCATGGCTTCGATCTCGCTGCCAAGCTGCGGCAGGTCGTCGACGGTCAGCATGCGGCCGGCGGTGTTCTCGTCATAGAAAGTGTAGGTCGCCTGGCCGTTGGTGAGCTTGACGAAGGCCAGCGTCGTTGGCCGTGGTGAGGTGTGCGCATAGGTGGAACTGACCTTGCTTGCCCCCAGCGCATCCCGGAACTGGCCGCCGAACAGATCCGACGACAGGCCGGAAAAGAAGCCGGCCGGTGCACCGAGCCGGCCAAGTGCGATCGCCGTGTTGAACACCGCGCCGCCGACATAAGGCGCAAAGGCTGGCTCGCCCGCTGCCGTCGTGCGCGGCAGCATGTCGATCAGGGCTTCGCCGCAGCAGAGGATCATGGCTTCCTGGTCTCCGGCGGATGGATCACACCCTTGCGGATGATGATGTTGGCGTAGAGCCGCGGCTCGCTTGTCGCGACGATGGCATGCGCCGATTTGACCCGTGCATAGAAGTCGGCGCCAGCCAGCGCAACCACCTTGCGGCCTGACGCCCGTTTGGCGCAGATCGCCTCGATCTCATGATGGACGGGATCGGCAAGCGAGGGATCGCCCTTGACCGAGGCGCGAAACAGCGCCTCCGGGACGGCGTCATCGACAGGCAGCACACTCAATATCGCGTCGAGTACGGGGATAAGAGGGTGACCATCGGCGCGCACCAGCCGGGTTGCCTGCTGTTCCGCCGGATAGTTTCCGTCGACAAGGGCGATTTCGTCGCCATGACCCATGCCGCGCAGGATCGCCAGAAGCTCCGGACCGAGCAGCGCCGGAATTCCGATCAGCATCAGGCGCTCCTGGAAATCGTCGTCGAGCCGATCAGGAAGCGTTCGGAAAGTGGCAGGCTGGCGCCGCCGAGCGCCCGGGCATGGATGCCGACGGTTCCCTCGCGAATGGCGGGCAGCTTCAAGCCTTCGCCATCGATCGTGGCGATTGCCGCGATGATGGCGTCGACCAGCCGGCGGCGCACCGCCTTCGGCATCCAGCCGTCGATCACCGCCGCTTCGAAATCGATGATCGAGGATGCGGCGACGATGGCGTAGGCGAGCGCCCTTGAGGCGCTGGCGATCCAGTCGTCAAGCTCGGGTCCGATCTCGCCCCAGTCTTCCGGCGAGGTCCACAGATGCGAGGCCTCGACGCCGCGCGCATTGAGCGCCTTTTCGAGCATGGCGATGGAAGCGACATCGATCAGTTGGGTCGGCTTGCCGTCCGGCCCGGGCACCGGCATCGAGCCCAGCGCTCCGGCATTGCCGGTCGGGCCGCCAAAAAGCCGGCCGTTCAGCACAATGCCGCCACCGGCAAAGGCGCCGATATAAAAATAGACGAAGTCGCGCGCAGCGCCCGCCTGGCCGAAGACGAGCTCGGCGCCGCAGGCCGACGTGGCATCGTTCTGCAAATAGACCGGAAAATCGCATTGCGCCTGGATGTCGGCCCGAATGTCGCGGTGACGCCATTCGTCCATCACGTCGCGGGGGGCGCCGGCGGTATCGGCCCAGTTCCACAATTCGAACGGCATGGCGATGCCGAGCCCGGCGATGCGCTTGTCTTGCGCGGGCGTCAGCGCGCCGCGCATCTGCCGCATGCCGTTGGTGACGAAGTCCACCGTCTCGCGCGGCGCCGGGTAGCGATAGGAATGCTGCAGCATCGAACGGACATGGCCAAGGAAATCTATCAACACCAGTTCGGCGCTGCGGCGGCCGATCTTCAGGCCAATGAAGAAAGCGCCTTCGGGATTGAGCGCCATCGGAATGGAAGGCTGGCCGATCTTGCCGCGCAACGGCGCCTGGCGCAGCAGGAGGCTTTCTTCCTCCAGCTCGCGCATGATGACCGAAACCGTCTGCGCCGAAAGGCCGGTCATGCGGGCGATGTCGGATTTTGCCAGGCTGCCGTGCTGGCGCACCAGCGACAGCACCAACCGCTCATTGTGGTCGCGCATGCCGCTTTGGTTGGTGCCGCGGTGAATGAGACTGTCATTCACCTCGGGCGAACCGTGCCTCGCAATGGCCGTTTCCACCCTGTTCCTCCCGTCGTTTTCCCCTCAATGCTTTTGGGCCAGAATGGGTGAACGAAGCAAGGCTGTCAATAATAAATAAGAGTGATTTAATTATTGACAGAGGCTTCGTGCTGGTGTCTGTTGAGGCAGCGTCCACGCTGGGAGAATTTCGTTGGACGCGCTGCAGGTGCCGGTTGGCCGGCATCCGGATGGTTCCACTGGGAGGAAATCGTGACCAATACAAAACTGTTGAAATCGACCGTGTTTGCCGCCGCGGCTCTGGGGCTGATGGCGTTTGCGTCGTCCGCATCCGCGGCTGGTGTCGGTGCCTGCCTGATCACCAAGACCGACACCAATCCCTTCTTCGTCAAGATGAAGGAGGGCGCCACCGCGAAGGCCAAGGAACTCGGCGTCGACCTCAAGACCTATGCCGGCAAGATCGACGGCGACAGCGAGAGCCAGGTCGCGGCGATCGAGAGCTGCATCGCCGACGGCGCCAAGGGTATCCTGATCACTGCATCCGACACCAAGGGCATCGTGCCGACCGTGAAGAAGGCGCGTGACGCCGGCCTGCTGGTGATCGCGCTCGACACGCCGCTCGATCCCATCGATGCGGCCGACGCAACCTTTGCGACGGACAATCTTGAAGCCGGCAAGCTGATCGGCGCCTGGGCAGCCGCCACGCTAGGCGACAAGGCCAAGGACGCCAAGATCGGCTTCCTCGACCTGACCCCGTCGCAGCCGACCGTCGACGTGCTGCGCGACCAGGGCTTCATGATGGGCTACGGCATCGATGTGAAGGATCCCAACAAGATCGGCGATGAGGACGATGCGCGCATCGTCGGCCATGACGTCACCAATGGCAACGAAGAGGGCGGCCGTAAGGCGATGGAGAACCTTCTGCAGAAGGACAACACCATCAACGTCATCCACACCATCAACGAGCCCGCAGCTGTCGGCGCCTACCAGGCGCTCAAGGCTGTTGGCCTCGAAAGCCAGGTGCTGATCGTTTCCGTCGACGGCGGCTGCCCCGGCGTGAAGTCGGTGGCCGAGGGTGTCATCGGCGCCACGTCGCAGCAATATCCGCTGCAGATGGCAGCACTCGGCATCGAGGCGATCGCTGCTTTCGCCAAGGACGGAACCAAGCCGAAGCCGACCGAAGGCAAGGACTTCTTCGATACCGGCGTCAACCTGGTGACCGACAAGCCGGCCACCGGCGTGAAGTCCATCGACACCAAGGAAGGCCTCGCCAAGTGCTGGGGCTGATGCCGGTCTGACAGGCATCTACGGAACCTGGGCGGTCGGGGCTTGATCCCCGGCCGCTTCGGGTGGACGATGGCTCGCGTGACCGCGAACAATCCCGGCGACAGACCGGAAAGGCGTGGACTGGCGTCGGCGTTTGGCTGAAGCCTACGGGGAGAAAACATGGCTCAAGCTCAGGAATTCGAGAAAGTTCTTTCGAGCAGCGACACAAGCGTTGCCGCTTTCGACGAGCACAAATCGGCCGTCAAGCGCATCCAGCATTTCCTGCATTCGACACCTGCCGCGGTGCCGCTGATCGTCCTGGTTCTGGCGATCATCGTTTTCGGCATCACCATCGGAGGGCGGTTCTTTTCGTCCTACACGCTGACGCTTATCCTGCAGCAGATCGCCATCATCGGCATTCTGGGTGCCGCACAGACGCTGGTCATCCTGACCGCCGGCATCGACCTGTCGATCGGCGTGATCATGGTAATTTCAGCGGTGATCATGGGCAATTGCGCTGTCAGCTACGGTATGCCGAGCGCGCTCGCAGTGGCGATCGGGCTTGCCGCCGGCGCGGCCTGCGGGCTGCTCAACGGGGTGCTTGTCGCCTACATGAAGCTGCCGCCCTTCATCGTGACGCTTGGCACCTGGAACATCGTCATGGCCACGAACTTCATCTATTCGGCCAACGAGACGATCCGCGACACCGATGTCGACACCCAAGCGCCGCTGCTGCATCTCTTTGCCATCAGCTTCAAGGTCGGCACGGCGGTGCTGACGCTCGGCGTCATTGCCACGGTCGTGCTCGTGATGATCCTCTGGTACGTGCTCAATCACACGGCATGGGGCCGCCATGTCTACGCCGTTGGCGATGATCAGGAGGCGGCGAAGCTGTCGGGCATCCAGACCAAGAAGGTGCTGATGACGGTCTACACCCTTGCCGGGCTGATCGCCGCTTTCGCTGCCTGGGTCTCCATCGGCCGCAACGGCTCTCGATCTCGCCGTCGGCTGCCGTAACCGACTACAATCTCCAGGCGATCACCGCGACGGTGATCGGCGGTATTTCCCTGTTCGGCGGGCGCGGCTCGATCCTGGGCACGCTGTTCGGCGCGATGATCGTCGGCGTCGTCTCCATGGGCCTCAACATGCTGGGCGCCGATCCGCAATGGAAGGTGCTGCTCACCGGTGTGCTGATCATCGGCGCCGTGGCGGTCGACCAATGGATCAGAAAGGTTTCGGCATGACCATGACCCAGGAACCCATTCTCACCGCGCGTGGCCTGGTCAAGCGCTACGGCCGCGTCACCGCCCTCGACAACGCCGACTTCGACCTCTACCCCGGCGAAATCCTTGCTGTCATCGGCGACAATGGCGCCGGCAAATCGTCGCTCATCAAGGCGATTTCCGGCGCTGCCGTGCCCGATGAAGGCGAGATCCGGCTTGAAGGAAAACCCGTCTCCTTCAAATCGCCGATGGAGGCCCGCGAAGCCGGCATCGAGACCGTCTACCAGAACCTGGCGCTGTCGCCGGCGCTGTCGATCGCCGACAACATGTTCCTTGGCCGCGAAATCCGTAAACCGGGTTTTCTGGGCGATTGGCTTCGCATGCTCGATCGCCCGGCGATGGAAAAGCGCGCCCGCGACAAGCTTACCGAACTTGGCCTGATGACCATCCAGAACATCAGCCAGGCTGTGGAGACGCTCTCGGGCGGCCAAAGGCAGGGCGTTGCCGTGGCGCGTGCGGCCGCCTTTGGCAGTCGTGTGGTGATCATGGACGAGCCGACGGCCGCCCTTGGCGTCAAGGAAAGCCGCCGCGTGCTCGAGTTGATCCTCGACGTCAAGAAGCGCGGCCTCCCGATCGTGCTGATCTCGCACAACATGCCGCATGTCTTCGAAGTGGCCGATCGCATTCACATCCATCGGCTGGGGCGTCGCCTCGCCGTCATCGACCCCAAGCAATATACGATGTCCGACGCCGTCGCCTTCATGACAGGAGCCAAGGCCCCGCCGGAGGCGGCGCTGGCGGCTTGATACATGTCGCCCAAGTGGCTGGCGCATGGCGACAACGGCAAGCACGGAACAGGGATTTGAAGCGCGGCGCGCGGGCCGTCTTGGCGCGTCACACTTCAGAATTGCCAAATTGCCGCAGGGGGCAAGCCGGATCGAATCTGTTTAAATCGATTGAATATATGGCGGTATCAGCTAGCATGGGCTGGGAGGAGCGATGAAAGCCGGTATGATCATGGCAACCGCACGAGAGGCATCATGACGAGCGCGATGACATCCGAACCCCTTCCGCCACTGCTCGAAAATCCTGACCCAAAGACACTCGCACGTGAAGTCTTGGTTGCCCTCAAATACAGGGTCGGCAAAGACACCACCGTTGCGACCCAGTACGACTGGCTGACCGCCTCGATCAAGGTCGTGCGCGACCGGATCGTCGATCACTGGATGCAGGCGACGAGAGAGGCTTACGACCAGAAGGAAAAGCGCGTCTATTATCTGTCGCTGGAATTCCTCATCGGCCGCCTGATGCGCGATGCTTTCTCCAATCTGGGCCTGATGGACAACATGCGCGAGGCGCTGTCGTCGTTGGGTGTCGACCTCGACTTGATTGCAGCACTCGAGCCGGATGCGGCGCTCGGCAATGGCGGCCTCGGCCGGCTCGCGGCCTGCTTCATGGAAAGCATGGCGACCGTCGACATTCCGGCGCATGGCTACGGCATCCGCTATGCCAATGGCATGTTCCGGCAGGAGATTCACGACGGCTGGCAGGTCGAACTGCCAGAGACCTGGCTTGATCACGGTAACCCGTGGGAATTCGAACGTCGCGAACGCTCCTTCGAGGTTGGTTTCGGCGGTTCGGTGGAATCGATCACCTCCAAGGACGGGCGCCTCGAACGCCATGTCTGGAAGCCGACCGAGCATGTGCTGGCCGTGGCCTATGACACGCCCGTCGTCGGCTGGCGGGCCAATCGCGTCAACACGCTGCGGCTCTGGTCGGGCATGCCGGTCGATCCGATCCTGCTCGACAAATTCAATGCCGGCGATCACATCGGCGCGCTCGCCGAAAGCAACAAGGCCGATGCCTTGTCGCGCGTGCTCTATCCCGCCGATTCCCACAAGGCCGGGCAGGAACTGCGGCTCCGGCAGGAGTATTTCTTCTCCACCGCCTCGCTGCAGGACATCGTGCAGCGCCATCTGAGCCAATATGGCGACCTGAAGTCGCTGCCCGACAAGGCTGCGATCCACCTGAACGACACCCATCCGGCCATCGCCGTGCCGGAGTTGATGCGCCTGTTGATGGACGTCCACGGCATGGACTTCGACCAGGCGTGGGATATCACCCAGCGCACCTTCGGCTACACCAACCACACACTGCTGCCCGAGGCGCTGGAAAGCTGGCCGGTGCCGCTGTTCGAGCGGCTTTTGCCGCGCCACATGCAGATCGTCTATGCCATCAACGCTGAAGTGCTTCTGGAGGCGCGTGCTTCCAACCAGTTCTCGGACGAGCAGATTGGCCGCATCTCGCTGATCCAGGAAAATGGCGACCGTCGGGTGCGCATGGGCAATCTGGCCTTTGTCGGCTCGCATTCCATCAACGGCGTTTCGGCTCTTCACACCGACCTGATGAAGGAGACGGTGTTCGCCGACCTGCACAAGCTCTATCCCGATCGTATCAACAACAAGACCAACGGCATCACGCCGCGGCGCTGGTTGATCCAATGCAATCCCGGACTGACGTCGCTCGCCCGTGAGGCGATCGGCGACCGTTTTCTCGATGACATCGACGCCATCAAGGATCTCGACGGTTTCGCCGGCGACGCTGCCTTTCGCGACAAGTTCGCCGCCGTCAAGCGCGCCAATAAGGCGCGATTGGCCAACCTCGTCGCCGACCGGCTCGGCATCAAGGTCGATCCTTCGGCGCTTTTCGACATCCAGATCAAACGCATCCACGAATACAAGCGCCAGCTTCTGAACATTCTCGAGGCGATCGCCCTCTATGACCAGATCCGCTCGCACCCCGAGCGCGACTGGATGCCGCGCGTGAAATTCTTCGGCGGCAAGGCGGCGCCCAGCTACCACAATGCCAAGCTGATCATCAAACTCGCCAACGATGTCGCAAAAGTCATCAACCGCGATCCGGCCGTGCGCGGTCTGCTGAAGGTGGTGTTCGTGCCGAACTACAATGTCAGTCTGGCCGAGATCATGATGCCGGCGGCCGACCTTTCCGAGCAGATCTCGACTGCCGGCATGGAAGCGTCGGGCACCGGCAACATGAAGTTCGCGCTCAACGGCGCGCTGACCATCGGCACGCTCGACGGTGCCAATGTCGAGATCAAGGAATGCGTCGGCGACGACAACATCTTCATTTTCGGCCTGACCACCGCCGAGGTCGCCGAGCGGCGCAACAACGGTTACGATCCGCGCGCCGTCATCGAAGGATCATCTGAGCTGGCGCAAGCGGTCGCTGCCGTCTCGTCGGGCGTCTTTTCGCCGGACGATCCGGAGCGTTACCGCGACCTCGTCAACGGCCTCTACAACAGCGACTGGTTCATGGTCGCCGCCGATTTCGATGCCTATGCCACCGCCCAGCGCGAGGTCGATGCGGTCTGGCGCAACAGTCCCGACTGGTACGCCAGGGCAATCCGCAATGTGGCGCGTGTCGGCTGGTTCTCCTCCGATCGCACGATCCGCCAATATGCGAAAGAAATCTGGAACGTGCCTGCCTGATGTGATTGCATGAGGCCGCAAACAATGTGGTCCCGGTGGTGTGAACTTGAAAGTCGGATCACACCACTAGAAACAAACACTCGGTGCCTGGGGAGGGACACTGCCTGATGAAGAAGCCGCGCGCGACCGCTGCGACAAGCGGGCCGGACGGACTGGCGGCAGCCAGCGATGTTGCGGCGATTGTTGCCGGCACGCATGGCGATCCGTTTGCCGTTCTCGGTGTTCAGGAGGCTGGGAAGGGTTTTGTGGCCCGCTGCTTTGTTCCGAATGCCGAATTCGTCACCGCTTATACGCTGACCGGCATCATCGCGGGTGAATTGTCCAGGCGCGACGATGGCGGCTTTTTCGAAGGCAAGCTCTCGATCAAGAAGCGGCAGCCGCTTCGCTATCACGCGCGCAATGCCGGCGGCGACTGGTGGCTGACCGATCCCTATTCGTTCGGTCCGGTGCTCGGGCCGATGGACGACTACTACATCGCCGAGGGATCGCATCTCAGGCTGTTCGACAAGCTCGGCGCCCATGTCATCGAGCACGAAGGCGCCACGGGCGTGCATTTCGCCGTCTGGGCTCCCAATGCGCGGCGTGTCTCTGTGGTCGGCGATTTCAACGAATGGGACGGCCGCCGGCACTCGATGCGGGATCGCCGCGACACCGGCATCTGGGAGGTGTTCATTCCCGATATCGGTGCCGGCCGGCCCTACAAATACGAGATCATCGGCCCCGACGGCGTCAGGCTGCCGCTGAAGGCCGATCCGTTCGCCTTCAAATCCGAACTGCGTCCGGCCACCGCTTCGGTCGTTGCCGTGCCGCCGGCGCATGAGTGGGGCGATGACGCGCACCGCAATTTCTGGCGCAATGCCGATCACCGGCGCGAAGCCATCTCGATCTACGAGGTCCATGCCGGCTCCTGGCAGCTTCGGGACGACGGTACGTTCCTGTCATGGGACGAACTGGCCGACCGGCTGATCCCCTATGTGGTCGAGACCGGCTTCACCCATATCGAATTCATGCCGATCTCCGAACACCCGTATGACCCGTCCTGGGGCTACCAGACGACCGGCCTCTACGCGCCATCGGCCCGCTTTGGCGATCCGGACGGCTTTGCCCGCTTCGTCGACGGCGCCCACCGTGCCGGCGTCGGCGTTATTCTCGACTGGGTGCCCGCGCATTTCCCGGTCGATGAGCACGGCCTGGCCAATTTCGATGGCACCGCGCTCTATGAACATGCCGATCCGCGCAAGGGGTTTCATCCCGACTGGAACACCGCGATCTACAATTTCGGCCGCCGCGAGGTGGTGTCGTTCCTGGTCAACAATGCGTTGTTCTGGGCCGAGAAATACCATGTCGACGGACTTCGCGTCGATGCGGTCGCCTCGATGCTGTACCTCGACTATTCACGCAAGGCCGGCGAATGGATCCCCAACGAGAAAGGCGGCCGCGAGAACCTTGAGGCGGTCAGCTTCCTGCAGAAGATGAACAAGGAGGTCTACGGCCACCATCCGGGCGTGATGACCATCGCCGAGGAATCGACCTCTTGGCCGAAGGTCTCGGCACCGGTGCATGAAGGCGGGCTGGGCTTCGGCTTCAAGTGGAATATGGGCTTCATGCACGACACGCTGGAGTATTTCTCCAAGGAACCGATCTTCCGCAAGCACCACCACAACGACCTCACCTTCGGCCTGACCTACGCCTTCTCGGAGAATTTCGTGCTGCCGCTCTCGCATGACGAGGTCGTGCACGGCAAAGGCACGCTGCTTGGCAAGATGGCCGGCGACGACTGGCAGAAGTTTGCGACGCTGCGCGCCTACTACGCTTTCATGTGGGGCTATCCCGGCAAGAAGCTGCTTTTCATGGGGCAGGAGTTCGCGCAGCGCCGCGAATGGAGCGAGGCGCGCGCGCTCGACTGGAACCTGCTTGAATTCCGGCCGCATCGCGGCGTCTGGCAGACGGTGCGCGATCTCAACTATCTCTACCGTTCGCGCCCGGCACTGCATGGCCGTGATTGTGAGCCGGAAGGGTTTTCCTGGCTGATCGTCGATGACAGCCAGAATTCGGTTTTTGCCTGGCTGCGCAGTGCACCGGGCGGCAGCTCGGTGGCCGTCATTTCCAATTTCACGCCGGTGCCGCGTGACAATTATCGCGTGCCGTTGCCGACATCAGGCAAATGGCGTGAGATCATCAACACCGACGCTTCGGAATATGGCGGTTCCGGCAAGGGCAATGGCGGCATGGTCGAGGCGCGGGCGGAGGGAGGAAACATCTCAGCGACGATGCTTTTGCCGCCGCTGTCGACGATCATGCTTGAACTCGTTGCCGACTGAGCCATGTCGATATCGAGTAACTTGGGAGGGTAGAAATGGCAGACCTGAAACGGACCCAGCCGCTGGCGCGCGATGCCATGGCCTATGTATTGGCCGGCGGCCGTGGGAGCCGCCTCAAGGAACTGACCGACCGGCGTGCCAAGCCGGCTGTCTATTTCGGCGGCAAGACGCGCATCATCGACTTCGCGCTTTCCAACGCGCTCAATTCCGGCATTCGCCGCCTCGGTGTCGCCACTCAGTACAAGGCGCATTCGCTGATCCGCCATCTGCAACGCGGCTGGAACTTCCTGCGCCCTGAACGAAACGAGAGTTTCGACATCCTGCCGGCCAGCCAGCGCGTCTCGGAAACGCAGTGGTATGAAGGCACCGCCGACGCCGTTTATCAGAACATCGACATCATCGAGGCCTACGGGCCCGAATACATGGTCATCCTGGCCGGCGATCACATCTACAAGATGGACTACGAGATGATGCTTCGCCAGCATGTCGACGCCAATGCCGATGTCACCGTCGGCTGCCTCGAAGTGCCGCGCATGGAAGCCACCGGCTTCGGCGTCATGCATGTCGACGCCAAGGACAACATCATCGCCTTCGTCGAAAAACCCGCCGATCCGCCCGGCATTCCCGATAAGCCGGAATTCGCGCTGGCTTCGATGGGCATCTACGTCTTCAAGACCAAATTCCTGATGGAGCAGTTGCGCCGCGATGCGGCCGAGGCGGGCTCAAGCCGCGACTTCGGCAAGGACATCATCCCCTATATCGTCCAGCACGGTAAGGCGATCGCGCATCGCTTCGCCAAATCCTGCGTCCGCTCGACCGCCGAGAACGAAGCCTACTGGCGCGACGTCGGAACGGTCGATGCCTATTGGGAAGCCAATATCGACCTGACCGATATCACGCCGGAGCTTGACCTCTACGACCGCGACTGGCCGATCTGGACCTATGCCGAATTGAAGCCGCCGGCAAAGTTCGTGCATGACGAGGATGGCCGCCGCGGTTCGGCTGTGTCTTCGCTTGTCTCGGGCGATTGCATCGTCTCGGGGGCTTCGCTGAAAAAAAGCCTGATCTTCACCGGCGCGCGCATCAATTCCTATTCGACGCTGGAAGAAGTCGTCATGCTGCCCGACGTTCATGTCGGCCGGAACGCAAAGTTGAAGCGCGTGGTCATCGACCATGGTGTTAGGATACCGGAAGGGCTGGTGGTCGGCGAAGATCCTATTCTCGACGCCAAGCGCTTCCGCGTTTCCGAAAAGGGCATCTGCCTGGTCACGCAGGACATGATCGACAAGTTAGGGCTCTAACGCATGCAGGTTCTGTCGGTCACGCCCGAGATCTTTCCGCTGATCAAGACCGGAGGGCTTGCCGACGTGACCGGCGCGCTGCCCATCGCCTTGGCGGCCAAGGGCGTGACCGTGCGCACGCTCATCCCGGGCTTTCCGACCGTCATGGCCGCCTTCAAGAAGAAGCGGGCGGTTCTGCAATATCCCTTGCTGCAGGGCGGCAAGGCCTCCGTCCATTCCGTCCAACTCGCTGGGCTCGAACTGTTCGTGCTCGATGCGCCGCATCTGTTTGACCGTCCCGGCGGTCCCTACGGCAATGCCACCGGCGTGGACTGGCCAGACAACTGGCGGCGTTTCGCGGCCTTGAGCCAAGTCGGCGGCGACATCGCCGGTGGCGCCATCTCTGGCTACCAACCCGACATCGTCCATGCCCATGACTGGCAGTCGGCGATGACCCTGGCCTACATGCGCTACGGCAAGGCAGTTGGCATTCCCTCGATGATGACCGTCCACAATCTCGCCTTCCAGGGCCAGTTCGGCGCCGGCATTTTCGGCGAGCTCGGCTTGCCGGCGGCGGCGATGGCGCTCGACGGCGTCGAATATTATGGTGGTGTCGGCTTCCTCAAGGCTGGCCTGCAGGCCGCCTGGGCGATCACCACGGTCAGCCCGACCTACGCGCAGGAGATCCGCTCGGCGGAATTCGGCATGGGTCTCGACGGCCTCATCAACATGCGCTCCAGCGATCTCTATGGCATCGTCAACGGCATCGACACCGGCATCTGGGATCCGGAAACCGACAAGCATCTGGTGTCCCCCTACACGGCGAGCACACTGAAGGCGCGCGCGCCCAACAGGACTGCCGTGGAGGACCGCTTCAGCCTTGAGCGTGACGACAGCCCGATCGTCTGCGTCGTCAGCCGGCTGACCTGGCAGAAGGGGATGGACATACTGGCGCTGGTGATCGACGGCATCGTTGCCACTGGCGCGCGGCTGGCCATCCTCGGATCGGGCGATGCCGGTCTCGAAGGCGCGCTGCTTGCCGCTGCCGCCCGGCATCGCGGCCGTATCGGTGTGGTCGTCGGCTACGATGAGGGGCTGTCGCACATCATGCAGGGCGGCTGCGACGCCATCGTCATCCCCTCGCGCTTCGAACCGTGCGGGCTGACGCAGCTTTACGGCCTGCGCTATGGCTGCGTGCCGGTGGTCGCGCGCACCGGGGGCCTCGCCGATACGGTCATCGACGCCAATGAGGCCGCCGTCTCTGCCGGCGTCGCCACCGGCTTCCAGTTCGCGCCCAACAATGGCGGTGCCTTGCTGCACGCCATTAGCCGCCTCGTCGACGCCCATGCCAGTCCGACGGTCTGGGAATCGCTGCAGCGCCAGGGCATGAAGGCCGATGTGTCGTGGGACAAGAGCGCCGAAAAATATGTCGAACTCTATCGCTCGCTGCTTTCGAAAAGGGTTGCCTGAAGTATGATACGGACCGTCCCCACCAAGCCTTATTCCGACCAGAAGCCCGGCACGTCGGGCCTGCGCAAGAAGGTGCCTGTCTTTCAGCAGGAGCACTATGCCGAGAATTTCATCCAGTCGATCTTCGACGCGCTCGACGGTTTCAAGGGCAAGACCCTGGTGATTGGCGGTGACGGCCGGTTCTACAATCGCGAGGTCATCCAGAAGGCCATCGCCATGGCCGCCGCCAACGGCTTCGGCAAGGTGATGGTCGGGCAGGGCGGTATCCTGTCGACGCCGGCCGCCTCGCATGTCATCCGCAAGTACAAGACCTTTGGCGGCATCATCCTGTCGGCCAGCCATAATCCCGGCGGCCCGCATGAGGATTTCGGCATCAAGTACAATGCCGGCAATGGCGGCCCGGCGCCGGAAAAGCTGACCGACGCGATGTTCGAGAAAACCAAGACGATCTCAAGCTTCAAGATCGCCGATATCGATCCGATCGACATCGACACAACAGGCACGGTCAAGGCCGCCGGCATGACGGTCGAGATCATCGACCCGGTCGTCGACTATGCCGAACTGATGGAAAGCCTGTTCGATTTCGATGCCCTGCGCAAACTGTTCAAATCCGGCTTCCGCATGCGCTTCGACGCCATGCACGCGGTGACCGGCCCCTACGCCAAGGAGATCCTGGAAAACCGGCTCGGCGCGCCAAACGGCACCTGCCGCAATTTCAAGCCGCTGCCGGATTTCGGCGGCCATCACCCGGATCCGAACCTCGTCCATGCCAAGCACCTCTATGACGAGATGATGGGACCGGACGCGCCGGATTTCGGCGCTGCCTCGGATGGCGACGGCGACCGCAATCTGATCATCGGCAAGGGCATTTTCGTCACCCCGTCGGATTCAGTTGCCATGCTCGCCGCCAATGCCCGCCTGGCGCCCGGCTACAAGGCCGGTTTGAAGGGCATCGCCCGCTCGATGCCGACCAGTGGCGCTGCCGACCGCGTCGCTGAAAAACTCGGCATCGCCCTCTATGAGACGCCGACCGGCTGGAAGTTCTTCGGCAATCTGCTGGATGCCGACATGGCGACGATCTGCGGCGAGGAGAGTGCGGGCACCGGCTCCAACCATGTCCGCGAAAAGGACGGCCTATGGGCGGTGCTTTTGTGGCTCAACATCCTTGCCGCGCGCGGCGAAAGCTGCAAGCAGATCGTCACTGAGCACTGGGCGACCTACGGTCGCAACTACTATTCGCGGCACGATTATGAAGAGGTTGAGAGCGACCGCGCCAACGCATTGGTCGACGAACTGCGCGCCAAGCTCGGCGCGCTGCCGGGTACCAGCGTGCGCGGCATGAAAATCGCCAGCGCCGACGATTTTGCCTATCGCGATCCGGTCGACGGTTCGATCAGCGAGCATCAGGGCATCAGGGTGCTGTTCGAAGGTGGTTCGCGGGTCGTCTTCCGCCTCTCCGGCACCGGCACGTCGGGCGCGACGCTGCGCGTCTACATCGAACGTTACGAGCCGGACAAGTCGAGGCACGACCTCGACACCCAGGCCGCCCTTGCCGATCTGATAGCCGCAGCCGATGATATTGCCGGGATTCACAGCCATACCGGCCGCCCCAAGCCAAGCGTGATTACTTGACGTTGGCGGTGCGCGTCTTTCCTTCTCCCCTTGTGGGGTTCGAAGGACGGGGAGAGACCCGTGGCTCGCCCCAGGGCGGTGGATCGGCGCGTAGGGCCGAGACGGTTGAGGGGTGCGCGAAGGATCCCTGTCCTTGCCAAGCTGGAACACCCCTCATCCGTCGCCTTCGGCGACACCTTCTCCCACAAGGGGCGAAGGGGGAGACTGCATGACCCAGCTCGGCGCCGCCGTCACCCGCGAAGGCATCCGCTTTGCCGCTTGGTCGCAGGCGGCCCGTCGGCTTTGGGTCTCGATCTTCGACGAGCAGGGCAACCGGGAAATCGAACGGCTCGAACTGCAGCCGGAAGGTGAGGGCGTCCATGCGCTGTTCGTTGCGGGCCTTGGCCAGGGCATCCGCTACGGCTTTCGCGCCGATGGCGACTACGCGCCGGAACGCGGACTGTGGTTCGATCCCGCCAAGCTCCTGACCGATCCTTATGCCGTCGAGATCGACAGGTCCTATGTCTATGACTGGCGGCTGGCCCGGCGCCGGGGCGAGGGCGCCGATACCGCACCGCTGATGCCGAAGGCGATTGCCGCTGCGCTGCCGAAGCCGGTGCAGGCTGGCCCCCCGCCGCTATTCCAGCCGGGCGGCCTTATTTACGAAGTGCCGGTGCGCGCCTTCACCATGCTGCATCCGGACATTCCCGAAAAATTGCGCGGAACAGTCGCCGCACTTGCTCACCCGGCGGTTATCGAGCATCTGAAAAAACTGGGGGTTGGCGCGGTCGAACTGATGCCGGTGACCGCGTCGATCGACGAGCGGCATTTGCCGCCGCTCGGGCTGCGCAACGCCTGGGGCTACAATCCCGTGACGTTCATGGCCCTCGATCCGCGCCTGGCGCCTGGCGGCGTCATGGAATTGCGAAACACGGTCGCCGTGCTGCGAGAGGCTGGCATCGGCGTCATCCTCGACCTCGTCTTCAACCACACCGGCGAGAGCGACAGGCTTGGTCCCACGCTGTCGCTGCGCGGCTTCGACAACCAGGCCTATTACCGGCACTCATCAGACGGCGGGCTGGCCAACGACACCGGCACCGGCAACACGGTCGCTTGCGACCATCCTGTGGTCCAGGAAATGGTCCTCGACACGCTTCGCCATTTCGTCAGGGATGCCGGTGTCGATGGCTTCCGCTTCGACCTGGCGCCCATTCTGGGGCGGGTCGAGGGCACATTCGATGCCGAGGCGCCGCTGCTGAGAGCGATGCGCGATGACGCACTGCTGGCCGATCGGGTGTTGATCGCCGAGCCGTGGGACATCGGTTCCGACGGCTATCAGCTCGGTAATTTCCCGCCGCCCTTCCTCGAATGGAACGACAAGTATCGCGATGACGTCAGGCGCTTCTGGCGCGGCGACGCCGGCATGGTCGGTGCGCTGGCGACCCGGCTTGCCGGTTCGTCCGATGTGTTCGCAACGAACAGGCAAAACGCCAGTCGGACCGTCAATTTCATCGCCGCCCATGACGGCATGACGCTCGCCGATATCGTGCGCTACGAGCGCAAGCACAACGAAGCCAATGGCGAGCAGAACCGCGACGGTCACAATGAAAACCTGTCCTGGAACAGCGGCGTCGAAGGGGATGCGGACGATCCGGCCGTATGGGAGGCTCGCCAGAACGATCAGCGCGCGCTGCTCGCCACGCTGTTTGCCTCACGCGGCACCATCATGCTGACCGCAGGCGACGAGTTCGGCCGGACCCAGCAAGGCAACAACAACGCCTATGCGCAGGACAACGAGATCACCTGGCTCGACTGGGCCGGCCGCGACCAGGCGCTGGAGCGCTACACGGCGGAACTCTCGAGGCTGCGCCGATCGATGCCGGCGCTCTCCGATACAAGCTTCCTCACTGGCCAGCCACCGGCAGGTTCAGAGATACCGGACGTCGCATGGCTGACCGAGACAGGCGCGCCGCTCAATGAACAGTGCTGGCAGGACCCGCAGCGGTACCGCCTCGTCATGATCCTGGGTGGCGTCAGCCGCCTGGCCGTCATCATCAACGGCGATCGCCGGGCCTGCATGTTCACCTTGCCTGAGCGAGACGGATTCTTCTGGGCTCCAGCCATCGAAGCGCCGGATGCGGCGGACAACTCGCGACCGATATCGGGACGGGCGGTGATCTTCATGATCGAACGAGCGCAAGCCGGTACAGGGGAGAAGCGCAATGGCGGCAGGTGACAGGACCGGATGGTGGCGCGGCTGCGTCATCTACCAGGTCTATCCGCGCTCCTTCCAGGACACGACCGGCAACGGCAGCGGCGATCTCGCCGGCATTACGTCGAGGCTCGCCCATGTCGCCTCGCTTGGTGTCGACGCAGTCTGGCTGTCGCCTTTCTTCAAGTCCCCGATGGCCGATATGGGGTACGACGTGTCGGATTACTGCGATGTCGATCCGATGTTCGGCACGCTCGAGGATTTCGATGCGTTGGTCGCCGAGGCGCATCGTCTCGGCCTGAAGATCGTCATCGACCAGGTGCTGTCGCATTCGTCCGACAAGCACAACTGGTTTGTCGAAAGCCGCGCCAGCCGCGATAACCCCAAGTCTGACTGGTACATTTGGGCCGATACCAAGCCCGATGGCAGCGCGCCCAACAACTGGCTCTCCGTCTTCGGTGGCCCGGCCTGGGAATGGGATTCGACCCGCCGGCAATACTACATGCACAATTTCCTTGCCTCGCAGCCCGACCTGAATTTCCACAACCCGGAGGTCCAGGACGCGCTTCTCGACACGGTGCGGTTCTGGCTGGAGCGCGGCGTCGACGGCTTCCGGCTCGATACGGTCAATTACTATGTCCATGACCGCTGGCTGCGCAGCAATCCGCCGCTGGCGTCGAGTGTCGCCGGCACCAACGGCGAGACCAACACCTACCTCTACCAGGAGCATCTGTTCGACAAGACGCAGCCGGAAAACCTAGCGTTCCTGCGCCGCTTCAGGGCGCTGCTCGATGAATATGACGACCGCGCCGCGGTTGGCGAAATCGGCGATGAAGGCCGCTCGCTGCAGACGCTCGCGGCTTACACCTCAGGCGGCGACAAGCTGCATATGTGTTACACCTTCGACCTGCTCGGTCCGCAGTTCTCGGCCGCGCATGTGCGTGGCTGCGTCGAAGCCTTCGAGGCGGCCGTCTCCGACGGCTGGGTCTGCTGGGCGTTCTCCAACCATGACGTGGTGCGCCATGTCAGCCGCTGGACAAGGCCGGGCAGCGATCCCGACGCCGTCGCAAGATTCTCGATCATGCTGTTGTCCTGCCTGCGCGGCTCGATCTGCCTCTATGAGGGCGAGGAGCTGGGCCTGGAGGAGGCGGAGCTGGCCTATGAGGATCTGCGCGATCCCGTCGGCATCCGCTTCTGGCCAGGCGTCAAGGGCAGGGATGGGTGTCGCACGCCAATGGTCTGGGAGGCCGGCGCCGACAATGCAGGCTTCTCCACGGCCAGGCCGTGGCTGCCGATACCGGCCAGCCATCGCGCCCGCGCGGTCGACGTCCAGAATGCCGACACGGCCTCGGTGCTGAAGTCCTATCGGACCACGCTGGCCTTGCGCGGGGAGCATGAGGCTCTGGTATCAGGCTCGATCCGCTTTCTCGACGCCGAGGGTGACGTGCTCGCTTTCATTCGCGAGGGCGGCGGTGAAAGACTGCTCTGTGTCTTCAATTTCGCTGGAGGACCGGCCAATTGGCCGTTGCGGGGGAATATCGGAGCGGTTGTTCAGCTGGATGGCAATGCCGCGATCGTCACGACCGAGCTTTTGCTGCCAGCGCTCGGAGTCTTTTTTGGCAGGCTCGTCTGATACCCGGACCGTTACTGCACCAGAACGGCACGTCCGCATGTCGCGCCGGTGACCCGGACATCGGCCTCGCCGAGATGCACGCCGAGCGTATCGAGCAGGTTGTAAAGCAATGTGTCGACTGGTGCCGTTACGGTTTTCAAAAGCGTCGTCACAGCTGGCTTCACGGTGCCGAGCAACGCCGTTATGTCAAGCCCGAGGATACCAAGCGCATTGACGGAAAGCGACAACTTGTCGACCAGTGACGTTGTCAGCGTCTGGGTAATGTCCCGTGTTGGCGTCGTCTTGATGGTTTTGGCGGCGATCTCGGTTTTGTTGAAGACCAGGTTGGTCGGGCTGACGTTGGTGATGTCGGCACCCGCCGAACCCTTCACCAGTATTAGCGGGATTTTTAACAGCAGCAGATTGAGGCTGACATCCGCGATGTTGGCGTCGGAGAACGACTGCGGGTTGCTGAAATCCGCGAAGGCGGTGGGGCTGTTATCGGCATCGCTGGCGGCAAGGTTCACCGCCGCGATGCCGGGCTTCGCGGCAATGGTAACCTTCAGGCTGTCGGGGCCGGTCGGGCAACTGATGTCGGTCAGCTTTGCTTCGGCGTAGGCCACTTCGACATTCAGCGGCAGCTTGACTGACAGCAGGCTGATACCGCCGCCCAGGTTTGGATTGCCGACGCCGACCGTGACCAGCAGCTTGATGCGCGTTTGCGCGGTGCGAACCACGGTGCCGGCTTCTCCAACCGCCAGCCACGGCGAGGATTGCGGCGGTTCGCCGATGGCGATGGCGAGCGTGGTCGACAGCACGCCCGGAATGGTGGCGCCTAGGGCGACGTCGACCTGTTTTGAACCGTTTGCCAGCCCGGCGGCGGCCGTCAGCATTCCCAAGGCGCTGGCGTCGACGCCGAGGCCGGCGGGCCTTTGCCCGAGGCCCAACTTGCCGACGGAGCCGAGATCGACCAGATGACTGAGCGGGATCTGGACCGTACCGGTCGACTTGGACGCGATCGTCTGCAGGGCGACCTTGGCCGTGTTGCCAAGCCCCGGCACATTGGCCATGGCCGTGGCGATTTGGCCGACGGTCGCCTTCGATGCCAGCACATCCGAATACGACACGCCGGTCAGGTTCAACTGTGTGGCAAGGCCGTCGACGAAGGAGAGCACGCTCACATCCGCGGAGAGCAGCGCGTTGTAGTCCATGACGCTGAGCGAGATGTTGCTGCCGAGAAGTCCGCCGAGAAGCGCGTTGAGGATACCGCCATCGAGGCTGGCGAGCCTCGATCCGACCGAGAACGTCGCCTGCGGCGTCATGCTGGCGATGGCTTGGGTGCCGATGACGGGAGTGGGGATCAGCGAACTCGCGAAATAGCGGGCCGGGATCTTCTTCAGGGTGACACGGACGGCATTGTAGGGTGTTACGCTGGCCTGGAAACGCTGGCCCACATTGGCGCCGGATGCCACATATCGCCCGGGCGTGACCGTCACGACGGTTTTGCCGGCCGCCGGCTCGATCGTCTGTCCTGAGCTTTGAACGACAACCCCTGGCATGCCGTTGTCGGTCAGTGTGGTGACAACCGCTGTGTTGACTTTGGTCATGTTCGAGGCGGCGGTGATCGCCGCCAGGTCCACCATTGCCTGGGCTTCGCGGCGCTCGGTGTAGATCGAGGCTTCGTCGATCGCCACCGCGGCCAGCGCCAGCGCCACCGGCGCGCTCAATGCCGCCATGACGGTGAAGTTCGCTTTCCTGTCACTCAGCATCAACCGGGCAAGCCGACCGATCCCATTGCACGCATGCAGCAGCATTCAAATGCCCCCGACCCTGATCGTTGACTGGCGCTTGATCGTGGTCCCGGGCATGGCTATGCCCGGGAAAAGGTTCCAGATCGGCAGGTTGCGGGCGTCGTACTGGATGGAAACCACGAACTGGCTTCCATCAGCCGTGCTGTCGTTGGCCTGGTAGGTCAACTTGCTGACATCCACGAAGGGATAACCGCCGGCATTGTTGGTGACGAAACTGGCTACGAGCGTCTGGCGTTCGGTCTGGTTCAACCCGGCAATTGCCGTGCGGGCGGCATCCGCTGCGATCTGTTGGATCGAGTTGGCGGCGCCGAAGTATATACCATATGCAACCATTCCGAGTAGAAGAAGAATGAAAATCGGTGAAAGCAAGGCAAATTCGACCGCAGAAGTGCCGTGTTCTTCTTGAAATTTCCGCATTAATTGACGGATTTTGGGCAATTTACTTGCTCTGTTGCTCATAGCCGCCACGCGTCTGAAGTTCGAACTATATAGAAGGTACTCATAATGTAACCCCAGGTTGCTTAAGAACGCATTAAGACATTCCGGCAAACTGGCATGGCTCCGATTCGCGGTGAAAAATGGCGTCGAGGTGAAGAAACCAAGTCAAGCTTCTGGTTTCGGCTGGTGTTTCAGTGGCCACGCCATAGCTTTCGTCCGCCTTACTTTGGGTGACCCAGAGAGTCTGTTGAAATAAAAATTCTCCGCGTTAGTGTCTGGGCACGAGCCGCAGGACGGGAACCAGCGGCGCGCTCAAAGGGGTCAGATATCGGCTCCAGGGCGTCAACACTTACTAGGCGCGCCAACGGCAGCGCCGACAGGGAGAACTTCATGCTGAAAAACATGCTGAAGGCGACGGTGCTCGCCACGACCATGGCGCTGGCCGCCGGCACGTTCTACACGCCGGCTTTCGCCGAGACCATCTATAACAGAGGTAGCGCCGCCGAAGCGGAGACGGTCGATCCGCACAAGACCTCGACAGTCTACGAAGCCGATATCATACGCGACCTGTTCCAGGGCCTGGTCATGCATGACCAGAAGACGAACCTCATTCCGGGCGCGGCCGAAAGCTGGACAGTGTCCGACGACGGCACTGTCTACACCTTCAAGCTGCGCAAGGATGGCCTCTGGTCGGATGGCAGCCCGGTGACGGCGGACGACTTCGTCTATTCGTTTCGTCGGCTGGAAGACCCGGCCACCGCTGCCGAATACGCCTCGATGCTGTACCCGGTGAAGGGTGCGGAGGACGTCAACACCAAGAAGGGCAAGCCGGAGGATATGGGTGTCAAAGCGATTGACGCAAATACCCTCGAAGTCACGCTGAAGGCGCCGACGCCTTACTTCCTGGAGATGCTGACCCACCAGGCCGCCTATCCGGTCAACAAGGCTTCGATCGACAAGCTCGGCGCCGACTGGATCAAGGCGGGTAATCTCGTTTCGAACGGCGCCTATACGCTGGCCGAGTGGATACCCAACGACCACATGAAGCTGGTCAAGAATCCGAAATTCTGGGACGCCGCGACCGTCAAGATGGACGTCGTCAACTATATCCCGACCGAAGACCGCTCATCGGCGATGAAGCGCTTCGAGGCCGGCGAACTCGACAGCTACGGCGACCTGCCGACCGAACAACTCGCTGACCTCAAGACCAAGTTCGGCGACCAGATCCGCGTCGGACCTTATCTCGGCACCTATTATTATGCGATCAAGACCGACAAGGCGCCGTGGGACAATGTCGAACTGCGCAACGCCATCTCGATGGCGATCGACCGCGACTTCCTCGCTGAGAAGGTCTGGCAGAACTCGATGCTGCCTGGCTATTCGATGGTGCCTCCGGGCATCGCGGGCTACACGCCGGCAATGGCCAAATACGCCGACATGTCGCAGATCGACCGCGAGGACGCTGCCAAGAAGACCCTCGAGAAACTCGGCTATACGCCCGAGCATCCATTGAAGATGGAGATCCGCTACAACACTTCGGAAAACCACAAGAACACGGCCGTCGCCATCCAGGAACAGTTGAAGCCGCTCGGCATCGACGTCTCGCTCGTCAACACCGACACCAAGACCCACTACTCCTTCCTCGAGCAGAAGGGCGACTACGACGTGGCGCGTGCCGCCTGGATCGCCGACTACAAGGATCCGGAGACCTTCCTCGGCATCACCCGCAAGGCCAGCGGCAACAATTATTCGAGCTATGTCAGCCCGGCATATGAAGCGGCCATGGACAAGGCTGCGGCTGCCGGCGGCAAACCGGAAGAGCGCATGAAGGACCTCACTGAGGCCGAGCGCATCCTTGTCGATGACGTCGGTAACATTCCGCTTCTCTACTACAGCTTCCACGACATCGTTTCCTCGAAGCTGCATGGCTTCGACGACAATGTGATGGACATCCATCCGTCCCGCTTCATCAGCAAGGACTGATCCTTAGCCGGGCCGCCGCGCAAAGAGATGCGCGGCGGTGCTGGTTTGCCATCGCATCGGCCCGAGAACCGGAATCGATTTTCGGCATGTCGGTGCGAAGATTTGAAGGCTAGAGCGCAACCGTCCAGCTGGACGCGCGTTGCTCTGGGTCAAGCGGGGCACCGATGCTGCGATACGTATTACGGCGGCTTCTGACCGCCATCCCGACGCTGTTCGTCATCGTGACCATGGCGTTTTTCCTGATGCGCGTCGCGCCGGGCGGCCCATTCAACCAGGAGCGGGGGCTGAGCCCCGAGATCAGGGCCAATCTCGAAGCCCAGTTCGGCCTCAACGATCCGCTCTGGCTGCAATTCGTCCATTATCTCGGCAATCTGCTGCGCGGCAATTTCGGCCCGAGCTACAACATGCCGGACTTCACCGTCACCGAACTCTTCGCCAAGGGCCTGCCTATATCGGTTCAGCTCGGTGCCTCGGCGCTCGTCCTGGCGCTGCTGCTCGGTTGTGTGCTCGGCACCATTGCGGCGCTTAACCAGAACAAGCTTGGCGACTATACGGTGATCGCGCTGGCGACGGCCGGCAGCACCATCCCAACCTTCGTCATCGCGCCGGTGATCCAACTCCTGTTCGGGCTGACTTGGAGGCTGCTGCCGATCGGTGGGTGGGGCGATGGCGCTTTCATCAACAAGGTCGGCCCGGTGCTGACGCTCGCTCTGCCGCAGATCGCTATCGTCGCCCGGCTGATGCGTGGCTCGATGATCGAATCCTTGCGGTCCCACCACATCCGCACGGCGCGCGCGCTCGGCCTGTCCGATTGGTCGGTGGTGGTCAAGCACGCGTTGCGCGGCGCCATCCTGCCGATCGTCTCCTTCACCGGTCCGGCGGCGGCGGCATTGCTGACCGGCTCGGTCATTGTCGAGACGATCTTCTCCATTCCAGGCGTCGGCCGCTATTTCGTCGATGCCGCGCTCAATCGTGACTACACGCTGGTGATGGGAACGGTGGTGGTGATCGCCATCTTTACCATTGTCTTCAACCTGATCGTCGACGTCATGTACGCGGTCGTCGATCCGAGGGTGCGCTATGACTGACATCGCAGCCACAGCCCCCACCGTCATCGGCCGTTCGCTCTGGGGGGACGCCTGGGCGCGGCTCAAGGCCAATCGCGCCGCCATGTTCAGCCTGTACTACCTTGCCCTGATCGGTGTCGTCAGCGTGTTCGGGCCGTGGTTCGTGCCCCATCAATACACCACCATCTATGCCGACTATGTGCGCATGCCGCCAAGCCTGTCAGCCTATCCGAAGGCCGACATGATCGAGACGGCGCTTACCGAAGCGATCAAGCGCATGCGGGTCGACATCAAGGAGTGGCGGCAGGAAGGCAACCAGGTCTTCGTCACCGTCAAGTCAACCAGGCCGATCGACGATCGCAACATCCGTTATCTCGACCGTTCAGATGCCTTTGACGGCACCAAGATCGAGAGCAAGTCGCCCGACGGTCTCGAAGTGACGATGAGCGCCTCGATCAAGCAGCAGTATTTCCTGTTCGGCACCGACAACACCGGCCGGGATCTGTTGTCGCGCACGCTGATGGCCGGGCGCATATCGCTGGCCATCGGCCTGCTCGCGGGTGTCGTGGCGGTGGTCATCGGCGTGGTCTACGGGGCCGCTGCCGGCTTTGCCGGCGGCAAGGTCGACGAGGTGATGATGCGCATCGTCGACGTGCTCTATTCCTTGCCCTTCATCTTCTTCGTCATCATGCTGGTAGTGTTTTTCGGCCGCAACTTCGTGCTGATGTTCCTGGCGGTCGGCGCCGTGCTGTGGCTCGACATGGCGCGCATCGTGCGCGGCCAGGCGCTGTCGATCCGCCGGCAGGAATATGTCCAGGCGGCGGAAGCCATGGGTGTCGGCCAGCGCGGTATCCTGCTGCGCCACGTCATCCCCAACCTGCTCGGCCCGGTGGTGATCTACATGACGCTGCTGGTGCCTCAAGTCATCATCCTGGAAAGCTTCCTGTCGTTTCTCGGCCTCGGCGTGCAGGAGCCGATGACAAGCTGGGGCGTGCTGATCTCGGTCGGCGCAAAGAACATCGGCACCGCCAACTGGCTGCTCCTGTTTCCCGCCTTCTTCCTCGTCTCGACGCTGTTCGCGCTGAACTTCGTCGGCGACGGCCTGCGCGACGCACTGGACCCGAGAGATCGATAAGATGGGGATCGCTAAGATGGCTGCTTCCGAAACGATCCTCAGCGTCAAGGATCTGCGTGTCCGCTTCCGCACGCTCGACGGCGCAGTCGAGGCGGTGAAGGGCATCAGCATCCACGTCAATGCGGGCGAGACCGTTGCCGTGGTTGGCGAATCCGGGTCCGGCAAAAGCCAGACGATGATGGCGGCGATGAGCCTGCTGGCATCGAATGGCGAAGCGACAGGCAGCGTCGATTATCGCGGCCGCAATCTTCTGACGCTCAGCAAATCCGAGCTCAACCAGGTTCGTGGCCGCAAGATCAGCATGATCTTTCAGGAGCCGATGACTTCGCTCGATCCGCTCTATTCGATCGGCAACCAGTTGATCGAGCCGATCCGCCGGCACCGGGGCCTGAATGCCGCCGAGGCGCGGGAAGAGGCGCTCAAGCTGCTGCGGCTGGTGCATATTCCCGATCCCGAGCGGCGGATGAAATCCTATCCGCATGAAATGTCCGGTGGCCAGCGCCAGCGTGTGATGATCGCGATGGCGCTCGCCAACGACCCTGACATATTGATCGCCGACGAGCCGACGACGGCGCTCGACGTGACCATCCAGGCGCAGATCCTGATGCTTCTGGCCGAATTGCAGCGCAAGCTCGGCATGGCGATCGTCTTCATCACCCACGATCTTGGCATCGTCCGCCGCTTTGCCGACCGGGTCTATGTCATGCGCCAGGGCGAGGTTGTCGAGGAGGGGGAGGCGGAGGCCATCTTCGTCAATCCCCAGCATGCCTACACGAAAATGCTACTGGCGGCCGAGCCGGCCGGCAGCAAGGCGCCGCCGCCCGCCAATGCTCCGGTGCTGCTCGAAGGTAGAAATGTCGAAGTGACGTTCAGGATTGGCGGCGGGTTTCTTGCTGGTGAACCGCTGATGCTGCGTGCCGTCGATCACATCTCGATCCGGCTGCAGCGAAACCAGACCATCGGCATCGTTGGTGAATCCGGCTCGGGCAAGTCGACGCTCGGCCGCGCCTTGCTGCGGCTGTTGCCGAGCGACGGGCTTATCCGTTTCGGCGATCGCGACATTTCCCAAGCCGACAGGCAGGCGATGCGGCCGCTGCGGCGCCAGATGCAGCTCGTCTTCCAGGACCCGTTCGGCTCGCTGTCGCCGCGTATGACCGTCGGCCAAGTCATCACCGAAGGACTTCTGGTGCATGAGCCTGATCTTTCGGGCAAGCAGCGTGATCAACGCGCGGTCGACGCCTTGCGCGAGGTCGGCCTCGACCCCAACGCACGCAATCGCTACCCGCACGAATTCTCCGGCGGCCAGCGGCAGCGCATCGCCATTGCTCGCGCCATGATCCTGAAGCCCAGGCTGGTGGTATTGGATGAGCCGACCTCGGCGCTCGATCGCTCTGTGCAGAAACAGATCGTCGAACTGCTGCGCAAGCTGCAGGCGGACCACGAATTGTCCTATCTCTTCATCAGCCACGATCTGTCGGTCGTGCGCGCCATGGCCGACTACATCATCGTCATGAAACAGGGCAAGATCGTCGAGGAAGGGCCGACCGAGGCGATCTTCAGCGATCCGCGGCACGCCTACACACAGACGCTGATGGCCGCGGCGATCGACGTGACGCGATTTCGCCTGAGCGCCTGAACCGGGCTCCGCACCGAGGCATTGGCTGTCCGCTCAATTCGCGGACCTGGGGCACTTGCGTGCTCGCACAGCGGCAATGGCATCCTGTTGCTGCTTAAGCCGGTCGATCCTGGCTGTTTCACGGTTGGCTACCGCCGTCTTCACGCGTGAGCCGCCGAGCAGCCAGCGTGGAACATTGGTGTTGGCCACCTTGCCGCGCGTGATTGCCGTTTGCGAGATGTCACGGGCGACGTCTCCCATCGCCCTGTTGAGGTCGGTGCACGTCATCGAATCGTATTTCGCTGCATCGACGGTTCTGCCGAGCGATGAACAGCCAGCGACGAGAACCAGCGTAATCACGAGAATCAAGGGCGGGGCTGTGGTTGAATTCAAATTCATGTCGCACTCGGCCCGCCGTTTCGCTGACTCCATCAGGTCCATCGACCCTAAAGCCGACGGACCTTTTCGTCAAAATATGCGGCCCGCGAAGAAACCTGCCACCGGCCCAGCCTTTCCGTCCGGCGCAATCGCTGGTGAACGCAGAGAGCCCGTCCCGGCGACGTCGGGCGGGCCTTTCCTACGCTGCTTCGGCCACGAACGTCGACGGGGGACGACCGCCGAGCACTGCCTGAGCGATGTCGGCGTCATTTTCATCGACATGCGCCGTCACCAGAACGACCCCCTCGGCAACGTCCTGACCATCCGCCTCTATGGCTGTCATGGCGAATGTTCCAAGCAGACCGCCGGCAACGCCGCCGCAGACCGCGCCAGCCACCGCTGTTGGCAATACGCTCGCAGCAACAGGATTGGTGCCATAGGCCGCAACGGCGCTCAGGCAGGCCAACACGCCGGCGGCAGCGCCAAGTAACGATCTCAAAGCGGAAACCCGAAGAGATCCCGCCTCGTCATTGTAAGGCCCGATGATCGCGATCTGTACGCGAGGAATTCCGGCCGCCACCAAGTCGCTGGCAACCCGCGCCGCATCGGCGGGGGAATCAAAAAGTCTGCTAATCGTCGGCATGGTCGCTTAACGCTTCTGGCTGTTCAGCTGCGTGTCGGTGAGGAATGGCGCGGCAATCAGGTCGTCAACTTCGATTCGGCCCTCGCGGCCCTCCATGATGGCCGCGACCTTCTGGAAGGTCTTCATCTCGTCTTCGGTAATCTGGGCTTCCTGCATCCTGGCTTTGATCTCTGTCATGCGCATGCTCAGGGCATGGGATCTTTTGGTCTCACGGTTCGACATGCTGCTGCTCTTAGTTTCATTGATCATTTTTGCCCGCCACCCGAATTTGGGGCAAGGGCAAGCGTTTCCAACCTGGACTTCGGTCGGGCAGGGGCCGGACCTAAGTCTGGTCGTGGGCACATGATCGGGACGCGTGCCAAGAGGCCTCTCGTGGCCCCATCCAAACTCGACTCCCATCAAGAATCGGGGCCGGATCCCTGCGTTAGTACCCGTCGCTCGATCACCGCGGGATGGTGCCGATGGGTTAGGACGGAGCCCGTCACGGCAGCGCTGTCGTGGTGATGATGCCGGCGCCCATGATCATAGAACGCCACGACGGAACATTAGGCGTGCCTGACGGTTTATTTCTCGCAGCCAGGATCACGATTTGGTGTCTGCTGCAGATCAGTCGGCAAAGGCTGATCGGCCCGCGTTCTCTACCAGAGGCGCGGGCTTCCCCAGGCAACAGGAGAGAGATCATGAACAACATCATTTGGCTCGTCGGAGCTGTGGTCATCGTGATAGCGATCTTGAGCTTTTTTGGCCTCCGCTGAGCGGGACGCGCGTACCAGTCGGGATGTTTTCCGGAATCTGCCCGCGAGCGCATGCATGAAGGCATCAGGCGGCCGGTTGAGACCGTCTGGTTACTGTCCAGTGCAACAGGCATCGCTGTCGGGCGGTCACAGAGGCACGGCGAATAGAAATTCGCCCATCCGACTGACGGGGGACGAGAGTAATCTCGCTGGAGGGACAGGTGGAGCGCCGAAGTCGGGATGCGCTAACTCTTTGTTTTTTCTGGTCGGAGTGGCAGGATTTGAACCTGCGACCCCCTCGTCCCGAACGAGGTGCGCTACCAGGCTGCGCTACACTCCGTGACCAGACCGCGGGCTTATAGCCGCCACACTTCGTTCCTGCAAGCGGCATGGCGGCACTTCTGTCGCATTTCGTAGGCTTTCGTCGAGCATAGCCCTAAAGGCTCGGATTCCCTCCTGGGATAAACGTGGCTTAAAGCCTTCTGTGCTAAGCCGCAGTCCTCGACAACTCGTAATTTCCGTCACTCGGAGTTTTCCAGTCTTGTCCTTCAGCATCGTTGGCGACGCCCGGCCCAACAGTTTCGAATTCGAAACCGAAGCGCTGATCAAGGCGTCCGGCTTTCGCGAATATGATGCGCGCTGGTGGTTCGGCCATCCCGGCTCCGCGCAACTGCCGGAGCTCAATCTGATCGGCGTCCAGGCGCTCGGCATGGGGCTTGGCACGCTGATCCGCCGTGTCGGTGCCGGTCCCGATATCGTCACCGGGCATGATTTCCGCTCCTATTCGCTGTCGATCAAACTGGCGCTGGTGTCCGGTTTGATGGCAGCAGGCGCACGGGTGAGGGACATCGGACTGGCGTTATCGCCGATGGCCTATTTCGCCCAGTTCGCACTGGACGTGCCTTCGGTCGCCATGGTCACCGCCTCGCATAACGAGAATGGCTGGACCGGCGTCAAGATGGGCGCGGCGCGGCCGCTGACTTTCGGACCGGAAGAGATGAGCGCGCTGAAGGCGATCGTGCTGGCTGGTGATTTCGATCTCGTCGGCGGCGGCTCCTACGATTTCGTCCGCGATTTTAGCGCCACTTATCTCGACGATTTGACCCGCGACAAGCGCATCACGCGAAAGCTGAAAGTGGTCGCCGCCTGCGGCAACGGCACCGCCGGCGCCTTCGCGCCGCAAGCGCTGCAGCGCATCGGCTGCGAGGTCATCCCGCTCGATGTCGAACTCGACCATACCTTTCCGCGCTACAACCCCAATCCCGAGGACATGCAGATGCTGCATGCCATCAGGGACAAGGTGCTGGAGACGGGAGCCGATGTCGGCCTTGGCTTCGATGGCGACGGTGACCGTTGTGGCGTCGTCGACAATGAGGGCAATGAGATTTTTGCCGACAAGGTCGGTGTGATGCTGGCGCGCGATATCTCCAGCCAGCATCCGGGCTCGACCTTCGTCGTCGACGTCAAGTCGACCGGCCTGTTCAACACCGACGCAGTGCTGCGCGCCAACGGCGCCGTCACCGATTACTGGAAGACCGGCCACTCCTACATCAAGCGCCGTGTCGCCGAGCTTGGCGCCGTCGCCGGTTTCGAAAAGTCGGGCCATTTCTTCTTCAACCCGCCGATCGGGCGGGGTTATGACGATGGGCTGGTCACCGCCATCGCCATCTGCCGGATGCTGGATCGCAGTCCCGGCAGTTCGATGGCCGATCTCTACCGCGCGCTGCCGCTGACCTTCGGCACGCCGACCATGTCGCCGCACTGCGCGGACGATGTGAAGTATGGCGTGGTCGAGCGGGTGGTTGCCGACTTTCAGGCCATGAAGCGGGACGGAATGGTTTTTGCTGGCCAGAAGATCGTAGACTTGGTCACCGTCAACGGCGTGCGTGTCGTCGCGGATGACGGCACCTGGGGGCTGGTGCGCGCCTCGTCGAACAAGCCGGAACTGGTCGTGGTCGTCGAAAGCCCGGTGTCGTCGCAGCGTCGGCGGGAGATGTTCGAGGCTGTCGACGCCGTGCTGCGCCGCAGCCCCGAGGTGGGCGCCTACAACCAGACCTTTTGAATGGTAGTTGAATGACCGAGCGTATTGTCAGTTTTGTCATGAGCGGCGGCGTCGGCTCGCGGTTGTGGCCGCTGTCACGCGAGGACAACCCCAAGCAGTTCCACGATCTGTCTGGCGACGGCTCGATGCTGGCCAAGACCTTGCGTCGGCTGACCGCCCGGCCGGAAGGCGAAACGCCGATCTTCCTGATCGCCGCGGAGCGCCATGCCGATCGTGTCCACGCCGATCTTGCCGGCCTCGACCTCGCCGGCGGCGGTCCGCTGTTCGAGCCGACCGGGCGCAACACAGCTGCTGCCGTCGCACTGGCGACACTGCGCACGCTGTCCGAATTCGGCGACAGCCTGGTGCTGGTGGTGCCGTCTGACCATGAGATATCAACCCCGCGCCAGTTCTGGCAGAGCGTCGAAGCCGGCACCGAGGCAGCGCGTAGTGGACGGCTGGTGGTGTTTGGCATCAAGCCGACACAGCCCGAGACCGGCTACGGCTATATCGAGGTCGCAGCCGAAAGCGGCGGCATCTTCGATGTATCGCGCTTCGTCGAAAAGCCGGATATTGCGACTGCGCAGAGCTATCTCAAGGCCGGAAATTTCTACTGGAACACCGGTATCTTCCTGTTTCGCGCCAGCACCATGCGTGAGGCCTTCATAGCGCTCCAGCCGGATATCTGGCAGGCCACCGAAGCAGCTTACAAGGCAGCGACATCGGATCTGTCCGGCCTTTACATGCCGCTAGAACTCTACGCCGCCATTCCGTCGAACTCGATCGACTACGCCATCATGGAGCGGGCAAAAGACATCGCCATGGTGCCGGCCGGCTTCCGCTGGAACGATCTCGGTTCGTGGCAGTCGCTGCTCGATGTCGGCCCCGCAGACGACCGGGGCAATGTCATCATCGGCGATGTCGTCGCCATCGATTGCGAGAATTCCTACATTCGCAGTGACGGCCGCCTGCTGTCGGCGATCGGCATGAAGGACATCGCCATCGTTTCGACATCGGATGCCACTTTCGTCGCCCCGGTCAGCCACAGCCAGCACGTCAAGAAGATCGTCGAGCAGCTCGAAAAATCGGGTCGCCTGGAAACCAGGTTCACGCCGGCGCATGACCGCGTCATCGAAAGCGGCGCCTGGCGGCGGCGCGTGCATCACTGGCTGTTTCAGGAGACCTTGCCGCTGTGGTCGACATCGGGCGTCGACGAACGCCATGGCGGCTTTCACGAAGCGCTTGGCCTGGACGCTTCGCCGTTGATGAAGCCCAAGCGCATGCGCACCATGGCAAGGCAGGTCTATGCTTTCGCCGTCGCCCGAGCGCGCGGCTGGGACGGTCCGGCCGACCGGCTGATCAGCCACGGCATCGCCTTCATGGCCGGCAAGGGCCGCACCGACAAGGGCGGCTGGGTTCGGACGCTGAATGTCGACGGTTCGGTCGCCGACGCCACCGAGGATGCCTACGATCATTCCTGCGTGCTCCTGGCGCTCGCGCATGCGCATATGTCTGGCAATCCAGACGCCTTGCGCCTCGGCGAGGAAACCTTCGCCTTTCTCGATGCGCATCTCGAAGACAGCCGCATGACCGGCTTCCTCGAGACATCGGACGGCAAAGGCGAGCGCCGCTCCAACCCGCATATGCATCTGCTCGAGGCCTTCCTCGCTTGGCATCAGGCGACTGGCGAGCGCGCCCATCTGCGCCGCGCAGCGCGCATCATCGACCTCTTCCGAAGTCATTTCTTCGATCCGGAAAGCTGGACGCTTGGCGAGTATTTCGATGCCGAATGGAAGCCATCCGCAGGAGAGAAAGGGTCATGGACCGAGCCTGGCCACCATTTCGAGTGGGCCTCGCTGCTGGTCGATTTCGCTGGACGCAGCGGCCAGGCCGAATTGAGCGGCTTTGCCCGGAAACTTTACGCGTCGGCCACTGCCAATGGCCTCAACCGCGCCACCGGCCTTGCCTATGGCGCCGTCTCGCGGCAGGGCCTGCCGCTCGACCTGATATCACGCAGCTGGCCGCAGGCCGAAGCGGTGAAGGCGGCTATCGCGCTGGATGGTTCGGGCGGGCCGGACCTGAAGCCCGAGATCGAAGCGCGCGTCGGCCGGCTGTTTCGCTGGCACATCGACCCGGCGCCGCTCGGCCTGTGGATCGACCGCATCGACGAGCGCGGCCGCTCGCTGGCATCGGACGTTCCTGCCAGCATCTTCTACCACCTGGTCTGTGCGCTGACCCAGTATCTGGATGGGACGGCCGATCCGAAGGCGTAGGACTTGATCAGTACGGGCTCGCCACATCCCCGGTCTCGACATAGATCGACTTCAGCTGCGAATAGAGTGCCAGCGCCGCCAATGAATTCTCACGTCCGATGCCCGACTGTTTGAAGCCGCCGAACGGGATTTCCACCGGCGTCAGATTGTAGGCGTTGATCCAGCAGGTGCCGGCCTGCAGCTCGGCAATGACGCGGTGGGCGCGCGGCAGATCACGCGTGAAGACGCCGGCGGCAAGGCCGAACTCGGTGTCGTTGGCGCGGTCGATCACCTCGTCCTCACCGTCGAATTTCAGCACGCTCATGACAGGCCCGAAAATCTCCTCGCGGGCGATGCGCATTGTGTCGGTGACGCCGGTGAACACCGTTGGCTCGACAAAGAATCCGCCCTGGAAACCCTGCAGCGAAGGCACGTTGCCGCCACAGGCAAGCGTTGCTCCGTCCTGCTTGCCGATCTCGATATAGCCCACTACCTTGTCGTGCTGCGCCTTGGAAACCAGCGGTCCCATCTGGGTTTCGGGGTCGAGCGGGTCGCCGATGCGGATTTTCTTGGTCCGCTCGATCAGACGCTCGACGAAGCGGTCGTGAATGCCGCTCTGCACGAAGACGCGCGTGCCGTTGGAACAGATCTGCCCGGTCGAATAGAAATTGCCGAGCATGGCGCCGCCAATGGCGTTCTCGATGTCGGCATCGTCGAACACGATCAGCGGCGACTTGCCGCCAAGCTCCATCGTCGCGTGCTTCATCTTCGAGCCGGCGAGCGACAGCACCTTGCGGCCGGTCGGCACCGAGCCGGTCACCGAGACCTTGGCGACGACATCGTGGCCGACGAGCCCGGCGCCGACATCGCCATAGCCTTGCACCACGTTGAACAGGCCGTCAGGCAGCCCGGCCTCGCTGTAGATCTCGGCCAATGCGAGTGCTGAAAGCGGCGTGTTTTCCGATGGCTTGAACACCATGGCGTTGCCCATGGCGAGCGCCGGTGCCGATTTCCAGCCGGCGATCTGGATCGGGTAGTTCCAGGCGCCGATGCCGACACAGACGCCGAGCGCTTCGCGCCTTGTGTAGGCGAAGGGTCCGCCGAGATCGACCGACTCGCCATTGTAGGCGGCAACCGCACCGCCGAAATATTCAAGGCAGTCCGCTGCCGATGGGGCGTCCGCCACCAGCGTTTCCTGGATCGCCTTGCCTGTATCCAGTGTCTCGATGCGGGCGAGGTCGGCGTTGCGGGCGCGCAATATGTCGGCGGCGCGGCGCAGGATGCGCCCGCGCTCGACCGGCTTCAGCCGCGCCCAGGCGGGCTGCGCCGCCCGCGCCGCCTCGACGGCGAGTTCCAGCACGTTCGGCGTCGCCGAACGCAGCATGGCGATGGTCTCACCGGTTGCCGGATAGATGACCGGCAGCGGCGCGCCGCCTTCGTCCTCGATGTAGCGTCCGTTGACATAGTGCGATGCCGTGGGCTGGGCGCGCATGGGAGGTCTCCAAATCGTCTTCGCGGCATGCATGATCGTGCAGTCACGATCATGCTCTATCTGTCCGACGCCTGCCAGCGCGGATTGATCCATGGTTCCTGGTTGGACGGCGCCAGCGGCGTCCGGCCAAGGATGTGATCGGAAGCCTTCTCCCCGGTCATGATCGATGGCGCATTGAGATTGCCGTTGGTGACGCGCGGGAAGATCGAGGAATCGGCGACTCGCAAGCCTTCGACGCCAATGACCCGGCATTCCGGATCGACGACGCTCATCATGTCGTCGGCGCGGCCCATCTTGCAAGTGCCGCAAGGATGGTAGGCGCTCTCGGCATGATCGCGGATGAAGATGTCGAGCTCGTCGTCCGACTGCATGTGGCTGCCCGGAGAGATTTCCTTGCCCCGATAGGGGTCGAACGCCGACTGCCCGAAGATCTCGCGCGTCAACCTGATGCAGTGGCGGAACTCCTCCCAATCGTCTGGATGCGACATGTAGTTGAAGCGGATCACCGGCTTGGATTTCGGGTCCGGCGAACGCAGCGTCACCGAACCGCGCGACTTCGAGCGCATCGGTCCGACATGCGCCTGGAAGCCGTGCGATTTCGCAGCCGCCTTGCCATCATAGCGGACTGCCGCCGGGATGAAATGGTACTGGATATCGGGGTAGTCGACGCCGGCGCGCGAGCGCACGAAGGCTGCCGCTTCGAAGTGGTTGGTGGCGCCAAGCCCGGTCTTGAGGAACAACCACTGCGCTCCGATGAGTGCTTTCGAGAACGGGTTCAGCACCGAATTGAGCGTGATCGGCAGCAATGATTCCTGCTGGATGTAGAGCTCCATATGATCCTGCAGATTGCGGCCGACACCGGGCCGGTCGGCCACCACCGGAATGCCGTTTTCGCGCAAATGCTCGGCCGGGCCGATGCCGGACAGCATCAGTATCTTGGGCGAATTGATCGACGATGCGGCGACGATCACCTCACGTCGCGCCTTAACGACCTGAATCTGTTTGTGAGCTTCGATCTCGACGCCGATGGCGCGTTGATTCTCGATAATCACGCGCCGCGCAAAGCCCTTGACCAGACTCACATTTTTGCGCTTCAGCGCCGGCTTCAGATAGGCCGATGCCGCCGACCAGCGGCGACCGCCACTGATGGTCTGCTCCATCGGCCCAAAACCTTCCTGCTTGGAACCATTGTAGTCTTCGGTCAGTTCGAACCCGGCCTGGCGACCAGCCTCGACAAAGGCGCCATAGAGCGGATTTTTACGCGAGCCGCGCTGCACATTCAGCGGCCCGCCATGGCCGCGCCAGCCATCCTCGCCGCCGTCCGAATTTTCCATACGCTTGAAATAGGGGAGCACGTCGGCGAAGCCCCAGCCGGCCGCACCCTCTTCGGCCCAATGGTCGAAATCGCGGGCGTGGCCGCGCACATAGACCATGCCGTTGATCGAGGACGAGCCACCGATAACCTTGCCGCGCGGTGTCGCCAGCACACGGCCGCCGAGATGCGGTTCCGGCTCGCTGGCAAAGCCCCAGTCATAGAGGCGCATGTTGAGCGGGATCGACAGCGCCGACGGCATCTGGATCAGCGGCCCGATATCGCTGCCGCCGAATTCGATGACGATGACCGAATGCTTGCCGTCTTCAGACAGGCGATAGGCCATGGCCGAGCCGGCCGAGCCGGAGCCGATGATGACGAAATCTGCTTCAAGCATGGTTCATATGCGCCATGAAATCGGCGAGCGAGACATTGCCGCCGGTAGCCACAACAAGGGCGGTCTTGCCCCTCACATCCACCTTGCCGCCGAGCAGTGCGGCGAGCGAGGCGGCCCCCGAGGGCTCGAGCACCAGCTTCATGCGCTCGAAGGCGATCCGCATGGCGCTGCGCACCGATTGGTCGTCGACGGTGATGCCGCGAACACCGGCGGTCTTGACTGCCGCGAAAGGCGCGTCGCCCGGCCGTCGCGACATCAGCCCGTCGCAGATCGACTTCGGCCCGATCGGCATCGTCTCGATGCTGCCATGTGCCAGCGACGAGCCCATGCCGTTGAAACCTTCAGGTTCGACGCCGATGATCTCAGTGGCGGGCGACAGATAGTGGAAGGCGAGCGAAACGCCGCCGATCAGCCCACCGCCACCGACCGAGCAGAACAAAAGATCGGCGCTGGCGCCTTTGGCTTCGAGTTGGTCCAACGCCTCGAGGCCGGCGCCCGCCTGGCCGGCAACGATCTCCGGATCGTCGAACGGATGCAACAGCGCCAGGCCTTCGGTCTCGGCGATCTCGCGTGCCTTGGCGGCGGCGACTTCTTCACGCGCGCGTTCGCCATGGTCGGTCAGCACGACGCGGGCGCCATAGCCGGCCGTAGCATCACGCTTGGCGGCCGGTGCGTCGATCGGCATGACGATGGTGACGGGAATGCCGAGCGCCTGGCCGGCAGCCGCCAGCCCTTGCGCGAAATTGCCGGAGGAGTAGGCGACGACGCCTTTCCTGGCCTCTTCAGTGGAAAGCTGCTTCAGGCGCCAATAGGCGCCGCGCACCTTGAACGATCCGGCCCATTGCAGCGATTCCGGCTTGATGAAGACGCGGGCCGCACCCGTCTCGCGGGCCAGTGCCGCCGATTCCAGCAGCGGTGTGATCTGCGTCGCCCTGGAGGTGACGGCATAGGCCTGCTTGAGGTGGTCGAGGGAGGGGACGAGAAGGTCTGACATCATTCGCCTCGCGGATACCTTTTGCTCTCTTCGAGATTGTCGAGGTTCATGTGATTGCGCATGTAGCGCTCGGACGCTTTTTGCAGCGGCTGGAAATCCCAGGGGTAATAGGCGCCGTTGCGCAGCGCCGGATAGACGACCCAGCGGCGCGCCTGGCTTTCGCGGACAGCGGCGTCGAAGCCGGCCATGTCCCAGCGCGACTGGACCTTGTCCATGAATGCCGCCACCAGGCCCGCATTGGCCGCGTCATCGACCAGATTGTCCCGTTCGAGCGGATCGGCTTCGAGATCGAACAGTTGCGGCGGATCGAGTTCACAATGGACGAATTTGTATCTGCCGTCGCGGATCGCAACCAAGGGCGCGTTGGACCCTTCGGCCGCATATTCCATCAGCACCGGCGCGGTGCGCTCAATACCCTTGGTGAGCGGCAGCAGCGACTGGCCGTCGGTCCACGGCGCGATTGCAGCGATGTCGATGCCGGCGAGGTCGCAAAGCGTCGGCGCCACGTCAAGATTGGAAACCGGCGTCTCGATCAGCCCGGCGTGAACGCCCTTGCCGGCAATCATCAGCGGCACGCGCGCCGAGCCCTCGAAGAAGCTCATCTTGAACCATAGGCCGCGCTCGCCGAGCATGTCGCCGTGGTCCGAGCAGAACAGGATGATTGTGTCGTCGGCCATGCGGGTGCGCTCGAGAACATCCAGGATCTCGCCCAGCTTGTCGTCGACATAGGAGATGTTGGCGAAATAGCCCTGCCGCGAACGACGCACCTGTTCCGGCGTGATCTCGAAGGAAGGATAATCGCTGGCGTGGTACAGCCGCCGGGAATGCGCATCCTGCTCGTCATGCGCGATGAACCCGGTTTCCGGATCCAGCGCCTGGCAATGCTCATAGAGATCCCAATACTGCTTGCGCGCGACATAGGGATCGTGCGGGTGCGACAGCGAGACGGTGAGGCACCATGGCCGATGGCTCGCATCGTCCTGTTCGCGCGAAAGCTGATAGAGCTTCTGTGTGGCTAGGAACACGACCTCGTCGTCATACTCCATCTGGTTGGTGATCTCGGCAACGCCGGCGCCGGTCACCGAGCCCAGATTGTGATACCACCAGTCGATACGCTCGCCGGGCTTGCGGTAGTCCGGCGTCCAGCCGAAATCGGCAGGGTAGATGTCGGTCGTCAGCCGTTCCTCGAAACCGTGCAGTTGGTCCGGCCCGACGAAATGCATCTTGCCCGACAGGCAGGTGTAGTAGCCGGCGGCGCGCAGATGATGGGCGAAGGTCGGGATCGATGAGGCGAATTCGGCGGCGTTGTCATAGACGCCGGTGCGCGACGGCAATTGCCCGCTCATGAACGAGGCACGGCCCGGTGCGCAGAGCGGCGACGCCGTATAGTTGTTGGCAAAGCGCGCCGAACGCGCAGCCAACGCTTTCAGATGCGGTGTGTGCAGAAAATCCGCCGGGCCGTCCGGAAACAAGGTTCCGTTGAGCTGGTCGACCATGACGATCAGAAAATTGGGTCGCTTCGTTGTCACTGTTTGCGCCGCTCGCCAAGTTTTGTTTCGAGATAGTCCTCGACCAGCGCGATTGCGGTCGCGGCATCAGGCACGCCGTCTTTCAGCGCCCGCCTGATGTAGAGCCCGTCGATCATCGCCGCGGTCGCTTCGGCGGCGCGGTCGGCCTCGGCCCTGGGCAGGATGCCGACAAGCCCGCTCATCAGGTTCGAGTGCAGCCGCCGCGCATAGACCCTGAGCAGCCGGCGCAAGGCCGATGATTTCTGCGCCTCGACATAGAAGGCGAGCCAGGCGGCGATGGTTTCCGGCTGGAACTGGATGTCGGAGAAGTTGACGGCGACCACCGCCGAAACGCGCTGGCGCGCGGTACCAGCCGATTGAAGGGCGCGTCGCATGTCGATGGTCAGTTCGGCCAGGATGTGCCGCATCGTCGCCAGCAACAACTCGTCCTTGGCGCCGAAATAGTGATGGGCAAGAGCCGACGAAACCCCGGCGCGTCCGGCGATCTCGGACATGGTGACGTCGAGCGAGCCGCGCTCGCCGATCGCCGAGATCGTCGCGTCGATCAGCGCCTTGCGGCGCAGCGGTTCCATTCCGACTTTCGGCATCTCGCGATGATCCTTTGAGAAAACAGGATTATTTTTTATTGACGCGTCAATCAACAAAAAAATCGACCGCGATCTTGGCTGTACCAAGCGATTGTCCGCCTCCCGCCCTTCACGAAGTGGGCAGGATTGTTTATATTTGAACAATAAAGGCGAAATGCGCCGTGAGCCCACATGTTAGGCTGGCGCCAAGGATGGAGACCGCCATGACCGCATGCATCGTTGGCTGGGCGCATTCGCGCTTCGGCAAGCTCGAGGGCGAAACGCTCGAAAATCTCATCGTCAAGGTGGCAACCGACGCGCTCGACCATGCCGGCATCGGTCCCGACGAGGTCGACGAGATCGTGCTCGGACATTTCAACGCCGGCTTTTCGGCGCAGGATTTTACCGCCAGCCTGGTGCTTCAGGCCGACGACCGGCTGCGCTTCAAGCCGGCGACGCGCGTCGAGAACGCTTGCGCCACCGGATCGGCCGCGGTCCGTCAGGGCATCCGCGCCATCGACGCCAATGCCGCCCGCATCGTGCTAGTGGTCGGCGCCGAGCAGATGACGACGACGCCGGGGCCGGAGATCGGCAAGAACCTGCTCAAGGCGTCCTATCTGCCCGAGGACGGCGAGACACCGGCGGGTTTCGCCGGCGTCTTCGGCAAGATCGCGCAGGCCTATTTTCAGCGCTACGGCGACCAGTCGGATGCGCTGGCCATGATTGCCGCCAAGAACCACAAGAACGGCGTCGACAACCCCTATGCACAGATGCGCAAGGATTTCGGCTACGAGTTCTGCCGCCAGGAGAGCGAGAAGAACCCGTTCGTTGCCGGCCCACTGAAGCGCACCGACTGCTCGCTGGTCTCCGACGGCGCCGCCGCCCTTATCCTTGCCGACACCGCCACGGCGCTGAAGATGCGCCGTGCCGTTGCCTTCCGCGCCAACGAGCATGTGCAGGATTTCCTGCCGATGTCGAAGCGCGACATCCTGACCTTCGAAGGGTGCGAACAGGCCTGGAACCGGGCGTTGAAATCAGCCGGCGTGACGCTCGACGATCTGTCCTTCGTCGAGACGCATGACTGCTTCACCATTGCCGAACTGATCGAATATGAGGCGATGGGTCTTGCCAAGCCGGGAGAGGGGGCCAAGCTGGCGCTGGACGGCACAACGGCCAGGGATGGCCGCCTGCCGGTCAATCCCTCCGGTGGGCTGAAGGCCAAGGGCCATCCGATCGGCGCCACGGGCGTGTCGATGCATGTCTTGACCGCCATGCAGCTTGTCGGCGAGGCCGGCGGCATCCAGGTGCCGGGCGCCAAGCTTGGCGGCATCTTCAATATGGGCGGTGCCGCGGTCGCCAACTACGTTTCCATTCTCGACCGGATCAGGTAAACCGCCCGCATTTACGGGAGGGTTCATGACAAATCCGGTTCTGATCGAAGTGTTGCGCGGCGCGATCGTCGAGAGCGCGCATCGCGGCTCAGTCGCGGTCTTCGATGGCGATGGCAAGCCCGTCTGGGAGATCGGCGACACAGCCAAGCCGGTGTTTCCGCGCTCGGCGGTCAAGGCGATCCAGGCACTGCCGCTGGTCGAAAGCGGTGCGGCCGATGCCTATGGCTTCGGCAACCGCGAACTGGCGCTAGCCTGTGCGTCCCACTCGGGCGAGCCGGCCCATGTCGAACTGGCGCGATCCATGCTGTCCAAGGCCGGGCTGGATGGGTCGGCGCTCGAATGCGGCACGCATTGGCCGTCCAATCATGACGCCGAGATTGCGCTCGCCCGCGCCGGCGGCTCGCCGAACGCATTGCACAACAATTGCTCCGGCAAGCATTCCGGCTTCCTCTGCACATGCGTCCACGCCGGCATTGCGCATCGCGGCTATGTCAAGCCGGGACATGGCCTGCAGGAGATGGTGCGCGACGCCATGCAGTCGGTGACGGGCGCTGTCCATGGCGCGGACCAGCGTGCCATTGATGGCTGTTCGATCCCAACCTATGCGGTGCCGCTCAGGAGCTTTGCGATCGGCTTTGCCCGCATGGCCACGACATCAGGTTTTGGCCCCGAGCGAGCCAAGGCCGCGAGGCGGCTACTTTCCGCCTGCATGGCCGAGCCCTTCTTCGTTGCCGGCAGCGGCCGCGAAGACGTCGGACTGATGGAGGCCGCACCAGGGCGGATTTTCACGAAGGGCGGCGCCGAGGGCGTCCATTGTGCGGCAATTCCGGAACTTGGTCTCGGCATCGCGCTCAAATGCGATGATGGCGCCGGCCGCGCCGGCGAAGCCATGATTGCCACCGTCCTCGCCAAACTGTTGCGCGCCGACGAGGCATTGGCGTTCAAGCTGAGCGAGTTGGCAAACACGCCCATCGAAAACCGCAACGGTGCCAAGGTCGGGGCGCTGAGGCCGACGGCAGCCCTCAACTGACGTGATTGCGCTCGACGGTCAGATGCGCATAGCCGGTATCGTTTGACGAGGCGAGGTCGCCCGTTGCGGGCTCGGCCCAGCGCTGGCCGACAACCGCACCGTTGAGCGCGCCGTCGATGATATTGTCTGAAATGACCGCCGTGCCGGCACCCTCGACCACGGACACGACGATACCGGTTCCGGCGTTGCGGATGATGTTGCCCGTAGCGGCGACATTGCGCAGGTAGGGACCCCAGCCGATCTGCATGCCGTAGAGCGGCGCGTTCTCGATGACGTTGTTGGAAACGGTAGTGTCGGCCTCAACGCCGATGCCGACGCCAAATCCCGGCGAGTCGGCGGGGTAGGGACCGCTGGTCGACAGATTGCGCACGATGTTTCCGGAGCAGACGCCCATGCGGCCGCCTTCGTTGAAATTGACGATCGAGATGCCGTTGGCGGCGCCGTCGACGATGTTGTTGCTGATGATGGCGCCTTCGAACGAGAACTCGGAATAGACCGCCGTTTCGCCCGAGCGCGAGCAGGTGTTACCCGATATCTGCAGGTTGCTGGCGCTGTTGGCGCGGATCGCCGAGAAGGCGCAGTCCGAGACGATGTTGCCCGAGATGACGACATTGCCGGCGCGAAAGGCATTGATGCCGTTGCCGTTCTGCCCGGTTCCGCCGCTGCGTGCCTGGATCCGTTGGACGCGGTTGCCGGTGACCATGGTGCCGTCTTCGGCCACCTGCCAGCGGTGCACGAGGATGCCGCCATTGGCGCAATCGGAGACGGTGTTGCCCGTAATGGACAGCCCGCCAGCCTCGACCGAGTAAATGCCGGCATCGGCGGCGCCCGATATCTCGCTGCGCTCGATCCGGCCGATCGCGTGTTCCAGCGCCAGTCCGTTCTTGCCGCTGCCGGTGATCTGACAATTGTCGATGGCGAGGTGCACGATACGGCGCAGATCGAGCAGCCCTTGCGTGTAATCGCCCATCGTGCGGTTCGAACCATCAAAGACCAGACCGCTGAGTTCGATATGGTCAGCCTGTTCGGCCATGAAAAGGTGGCCGTCACCGCCGTAAACGACGCGCGTCGCGCCCGGCACCCCGGAAAGCCGTACGCGGCCGGGCAGCGAGAGATTGGAGACGACATAAGTGCCGGGCGGCAGGAACACCGGCATGTCGCGGGCATTGGCGTCACGCAGCAGCTTGGCGAAGGCCTCGCTCTGATCGTCTGATGTGCCGGGCTGCACGCCGAGTTCTGTGGCATTGATCGAGCCGCGCATCGAGGCTTTCTCGATGCCGCTCAAGCTTGCGGCCACCGCCTTGCCGAGCGCAAGCCCCATGACGGCAAAGCCGGCGGTCCCGGTCAGCAGCGTTCGTCTGTTCAACATCGGCACAGAATCCCAGCGTTCGAGCCAGCTATCGCAGGAATCGTGCCAGCCGTTATGTCTCTCCCACCGAGACCGCTACGATGGCTTGTCGAGCAGCCTCTGCGCGCCTAAGTTCAGGAAATGAGCAGAGCTTTCACCCGCGAGGAAGACAGCGAAAACGCCATCGCCGGCGTCGGTGAACGGCCGGTCAGCCACCATCGCAATCTGGTGACGGAACGCGGCCTGGCGCAGATCGAGGACAATCTCGCCGATCTGCGCGACATCCTGGCGAAGGCCGAACGGAAAGCAGACCGCGAGCGCATCGCGGTGGTGTCGCGCGACCTGCGCTATTGGACCGCCCGGCGTGAAAGCGCCGAACTCTCCGTACCGGAGCCGGGCAGCGACGTGGTGCGCTTCGGCATGGGCGTCACGATCGAGGGCGACGACGGCAGGAAGGTCCACTGGAAAATTGTCGGCGAAGACGAGGCTGATCCCACCAAGGGTAGCATTTCGCATGTTTCGCCGATGGCGGTCGCCCTATTCGGCAAGAAGATCGGCGACTTGGCCAGCGTCAACGGCAAGGAATGGGAAATCGTCAAGCTTTCCGAGAGCTAATCCTCGATCTTGACGACATGGTCGCGGAAGAACGCCGCGGCTCCGGCTTCATCGATCTCGCCTGAAGCAACGGCCATGACGAATTCGTAGAGCGTGCCGTTGTCGGCTGTCAGGACATGGCCGTTCACGATCAAAAATGCACCGGCTGCAACTATGGCCGTGCGCTTGTTGCCGTCGACAAAGGCATGATTTCTTGCGATGCCGAAGACATAGGCGGCTGCTAGGTCTTCAACCGAAGGGTTTTCGTAGTTGGCCTTGTTCTCGGCACGCGCGAGCGCAGATTCGAGAGCATTTTCATCTCTCAAACCTTGAGCACCGCCATGCCTGCGCAACTGCTCGGCATGCATCGCTTCAACCGCACGCCGGGTAAGGAACTCCCAGCTCATTCAGCGAGCTTCTGAAGCGCGACCTTGTATTTGTCCATGACCTTGCGAGCAGCTTCCATCTGCCGCTCGAAACTGTCGTCCATCGGCTCAAGGGCAATGCCCTTGTCCGTTTCGACGATCTGGAGCTGATCACCTGTCTTCATGTTCAGACGATCGAGCAGATCCTTGGGCAGGATCACACCTTCCGAATTGCCGATCTTGCGAATGGTCGTGTTCATGACAGATATCCTGTTGCAACGCCGATTATAACTCGACCGGCGAGAAGTTGCAACAGATATTATAACAACCCTAGCGGACCGCCAGCAGCCGGTCCAGCAAACGATCCGCCGCCTCCGGAATGACCGTGCCCGGTGGGAAGATTTCCGCAGCGCCGGCTTGCCGCACCGCGTCATAGTCTTGCGGTGGGATGACGCCGCCGGCGACGATCAGCGTGTCGCCGCGGCCGAGCTTTTTCAGCGCGTCGCGCAGTTCGGGGATCAGCGTCAGATGTCCCGCCGCCAGCGACGAGGCGCCGACGATGTGGACGTCCTGTGCGACCGCCAGCCTGGCGATCTCCTCCGGTGTCTGGAACATCGCGCCGACGGTGACGTCGAAGCCGAGATCGGCGAAGGCCGTGGCGATGACCTTCTGGCCACGGTCGTGGCCGTCCTGACCCATCTTGGCGACCAGGATCCGCGGCTTGCCGCCGGTCTTCTTCTCGAAGGCGTCAAGCTTGTCCTGCAGACCGTCGACCACGGGATGATCGCCAAGCGCCTTGCGATAGACCCCGGAAATGGTCTGTACCGTGGCGACGTGGCGCCCAAACGCCCTTTCCAACGCGAATGAAATCTCGCCGACCGTGGCATTGGCGCGCGCGGCTCGGATGGCGAATTCCAGCAGGTTTTCATTGCCTTGCGCGGCACGGGTCAGCTCATCGAGCGCGCTTTCGACGGCGGCGACGTCGCGCGTGCCCTTCAGCCGTTGCAGCTTCGACAATTGCCGCGCCCTGACTTCGGCATTGTCGATCTTCAGCACGTCGACCTCGATGTCGGTCTCGGGCCGATGGGCGTTGACGCCGACCAGCATCTGCTCGCCGGAATCGATGCGCGCCTGCGTGCGTGCGGCGGCTTCCTCTATGCGCAGCTTGGGAATGCCCTGTTCGGTCGCCGCCGCCATGCCGCCGAGCGCCTCGACCTCCTCGATATGGGCAAGAGCGCGCGCCGCCAGATCATGCGTCAGCCGTTCGAGATAGGCCGAACCGCCCCACGGGTCGATGATGCGCGTGGTACCGGATTCCTTTTGGAGGATGAGCTGGGTGTTGCGGGCGATCCGCGCCGAGTGGTCGGTCGGCAGTGCCATCGCCTCGTCGAAGGAATTGGTGTGCAGCGACTGGGTGTGGCCCTGCGTTGCCGCCATCGCCTCGATCATGGTGCGGACAATGTTGTTGTAGGGATCCTGCGCTGTCAGCGACCAGCCAGAAGTCTGGCAATGGGTGCGCAGCGACAGCGAGCGCTCGTCCTTGGGCGAAAAATTCTTCTGCATCAGGGTCGCCCACAACAGGCGCGCGGCCCGCAGCTTGGCGACTTCCATGAAGAAATTCATGCCGATGGCCCAGAAGAAGGACAGGCGAGGCGCAAAGCGGTCGATGTCGAGGCCCGCCGCGACGCCGGCGCGGGCATATTCGATGCCATCGGCGATCGTGTAGGCGAGCTCAAGGTCGGCCGTCGCGCCGGCCTCCTGCATGTGATAGCCGGAGATCGATATCGAATTGAACTTCGGCATGTTCTTCGATGTGTATGAGAAGATGTCCGACACGATCCGCATCGAAGGTTTTGGCGGATAGATGTAGGTGTTGCGGACCATGAACTCCTTCAAAATGTCGTTCTGAATGGTCCCGGCGAGATCCTTCTGCGCAACGCCCTGTTCTTCCGCGGCGACGATGTAAAGCGCCATGATCGGCAGCACCGCGCCGTTCATCGTCATCGATACCGTCATCTCGTCGAGCGGAATGCCGTCGAAGAGCTGCCGCATGTCGAGGATGGAATCGATGGCGACGCCCGCCATGCCAACATCGCCGGCAACGCGCGGGTGGTCGCTGTCATAGCCGCGATGCGTGGCGAGATCGAAGGCGACCGACAGCCCCTTCTGGCCGGCGGCAAGGTTGCGCCGGTAAAAGGCGTTGGAATCTTCGGCCGTCGAGAAACCGGCATATTGCCGGATCGTCCAGGGCTGCTGGACATACATGGTCGGGTAGGGGCCGCGCACGAAGGGCGGCAGGCCGGGATAGGTGTCGAGATGCGGCAGCCCCTTGAGATCGCTTTGATTGTACAGATGCTTGGCAATGAGCCCTTCCGGCGTGGTCCGCTGGCCTTTGACCTCGACAGGCGTGCGGCGTGGCGGGACCCAGCCGATCTGGCCGAAGTCCGGGATCAAGAGCCGGCTCCGATCGATTGGTCGATGCGGACTGGAAACAGCGGCTCGCAGACGGCAACGCCTTCGGTGAAGGCCGGTCGCCGTTCCGCCGCCAGCGTCTCGACGGGGCGTTCGTTCTTCGATGGATAGAGCGTGGTGCCGATGATGGCCCGTTCACCTGTGCGGTAGGCTGCATTGCGCTGCTCCGCCGCTGCGTGGACGCGCTTCTGGATGTGTCCGTCCTGAAGGCTGGACAGGACACCGCCCTCGGCTTCGATCGTCTGCAACTCCGCCCAGGCCAGTTCGCACAATTCCGCAGTCAGCGCTTCCACAGCGCCGGAACCATAGGCGGGATCGGTGACATGATCGATATGGCTTTCATTGGCCATGATCAGCTGCGTGTTGCGGGCAACACGACGGGCAAAACCCGCCGGCAGACCGTGCGCGATCGTGTGCGGCAGGATGGAGATCGAATCGGCGCCGCCGCACGCCGCGGCAAAGCATGCAATGGTGGTGCGCAGGATGTTGGTCTCCGGGTCCATCGCCGTCATCATGCGAAACGACGTCTCGGCATGGATACTGGCCGTGGATGTCGGGATCGAACAAGCCTCCTGCACCCGCGCCCAGAGCCTGCGCAGCGCCCGCATCTTGGCTATCGACAGCAATTGGTCCTGGTCGACGCTGAGTGCAAAACCGATATGAGGTGCGGCATAGACAAGCGGCTGCCGCGCCGTCTCGAACATTCTGAGGTAGGAGACAGCCGAAGCCAGCATGATGCCAAGTTCCTGCGCTTCCGTGGCGCCGGCATTGTGGAACACGCGCCCGTCAGCTTCCAGCAGCACGCCCGGAACGCCCATCGCGAAGAAATGCGCCAGCGACTGCGGCATGGAGGCCCGCAGCGCCTCGATCGACATGCGCAGCCGACCCGTTCCCGCGAAGATCGCTGCTGGATCGATGCCGAAGGAGAGGTTGAGTTTTGCCGGGTCCGATCGCCGCTTGCTCAGGAAAGCGACCAGCCAGTCGGCCACGGCGCGGCTCCAGGGATGGGCGTCGATGCGAACCTGGATGCGGTTGAGCGGTATGCCGTCCAGCACCGCCTCCAACGCCTCCGCCGTTCTCGGCAAGCCGTATCCGAACGCGTTCGGCGCCCCCTCGAAGACTAGCGACAATCCCGTGGCACCCTGTGCCACATCTTCCAGCGCTTGGCTTCTGGCGCGGTTGGTGTCGGGATCGTCGACCCGCTGGCTGACGATCCATGACGATTTCGGGTTTGCGCGCACGATCGGTTCCGCCGCAGTGCTGCGGTCGTAGAGCGGTTCGATACGGATGTTGTCGTCGCTGTGCGAGACCAGCCTTTCCTCGAAGGAAGCGCCTGCCAAAGCCTTTTCCGCCAAGGCGAGCCATCGCTGGCGCTCGATGTTTTCGGGTTCCACGTCCTGGATCAAGGCTCCGGCGCCCATCCGTCCTCCTCGTTTCATACGGCCGCACCAGCCGGGAGCGGTCCAGTCTACGGTCCCCGGTCCGATATCGCAATGCAATGCGCTTTCAGAGACCGGATTCGATCCATCAGATATAGGTCAGTCCGCATGGACGACGATTGCCAAACAGCGGCAAAATCCGCAAGCTCCAAAAACCCGATTTGAACAAATGGGGCGATTTGGGCGAATGGCCCCGATTTGGACGAATGGCCCCGATTTGGACGAATGGCATTGTCGCTGTGCAATGGCCTCACTATACCTGCGGCAAGGCCACTGGCTTTAGACACATCAGTTTGCGGAGACCGGACATATGGCTGACGACACCAGTATTTTCATCGGCGCCAGCCGCAAGCCCGACGACAGCTATCAGCGTGCCGAGCAACTGTTGCTACGATATGGGAATCGTCACGGCCTGGTGACCGGCGCCACCGGTACCGGCAAAACCGTCACCTTGCAGATCCTGGCCGAAGGATTTTCCAACGCCGGCGTGCCTGTGTTCTGCGCCGACATCAAGGGGGATCTGTCGGGCATCGCGATGATGGGCACGGCACAGGATTTCCTCGTCAAGCGGGCCGAACAGGTCAAGCTCGACCCTTATAACTTCCAGGAATTCCCCGTCATCTTCTGGGACTTGTTCGGCGAACAGGGTCATCCGATCCGCGCCACGGTCTCGGAAATGGGGCCGTTGTTGCTGTCGCGCCTGATGAACCTGACCGAGGCGCAGGAAGGCATCATGAACATCGCCTTCCGCCTGGCTGACGAGGAAGGTCTGCTGCTGCTCGACATGAAGGACCTGCAGGCGCTCTTGGCCAACATCGCCGAGCGTGCCGACGAGATCGGCTCGCGCTACGGCAACGTGACGAAGCCATCGGTCGGGGCGATCCAGCGCACGCTGCTGGTCCTGGAGCAACAGGGAGCCGCAAATTTCTTCGGCGAACCGGCACTGCGTATCGCCGATATCATGCGCACCACCCGCGACGGACGCGGCGCCATCAGCGTGCTTGCCGCCGACAAGCTGATGATGAATCCGCGGCTCTACGCGACCTTCCTGCTATGGCTGATGTCGGAACTGTTCGAGGTGCTGCCGGAAGTCGGCGACCCCGACAAGCCGAAGCTGGTGTTCTTTTTCGACGAGGCGCATCTTCTGTTCGACGAAGCACCCAAGGTGCTGATCGATCGCGTCGAACAAGTGGTCCGACTGATCCGCTCGAAGGGCGTCGGCGTCTATTTCGTCACGCAGAACCCGTTGGATATCCCTGAAAAAGTCCTGGCCCAGCTCGGCAATCGCGTCCAGCACGCGCTGCGCGCCTATACGCCGCGTGAGCAGCAGGCGGTGAGGACGGCGGCCGAAACGTTCCGGCCAAATCCCGATTTCGACTGCATGACCGCCATTACCCAGCTTGCCACGGGCGAAGCGCTGGTCTCGACGCTGGAGGCCAAGGGTGTCCCGTCCATGGTGCAGCGGACCCTGATCCGCCCGCCGTCGTCGCGCCTTGGACCGATAACGGCAGCCGAGCGACAAAAGCTGATCCAGGAAAGCCCGGTCGCCGGCCAGTACGATCAGGCCGTCGATCGCGAGTCGGCTTTCGAAATGCTGCAAAAAAAAGCCAAGGACGCGCAGGATGCCGAAGAGCAGGCCCAGCAGGCCGGCAGCGGCGGCTCGCGCTGGACCATTCCGGGCTTCGGCAATGACGATCCCGCGCCGCAATCCGGTGGCAGGCGCACATCTGCACCGCGCCCGTCCAACCGCCAGACGGTGGCCGAGGCGGCGATCAAGTCGGTGGTGCGCTCGGTTGGCTCGTCGGTCGGCCGGGCAATCGTGCGCGGGATATTGGGGAGTCTGTCGAGGGGCAGGTAAGGAGCGGCAGCTATGCGCCACCCGTCGCGCGAGTAGAACACCCGTTGCTCAGCGCGGTTCCTGGCGAGCCTCGCCACTGTCCGTAGACTTTATTTATCCCGGATCAGCTCAGAGAAATGGTGCAGATAAATCTGCCAGTCACCATTGATTCTTGAAACAACGAACGAAGTCCTGACCCTATTTTTTACGACAGAGCCGTCACGATAGTAATTAACGATATCGCCAAACCCTTGCGCCGCGAACAGACCTCGACTCAACGATCTCGTATTCTGGTCGACAAGCGTTAAATTCACTTTTTCTAGTATGAGTTGATAGCTTCCAAAATACTCCTCTATTTCAGATCGTCCGACGTACAACCTAGGCAGTAGACCGAAAAAAAGAGCGTCCTGCGTATAAATCTGGGAGAGCAATTTCTTATCCCATGGCGCGGAGGCCTCGTTCCAGCGCTGCTGGATTTGATCGAGAGCAGCCTTGTGCATCTGGTAAATACTCTCGTGCAACCCGCCACGCGTACGGCGCCGCCTTGTTGAGGCGGTCCGCGCGCGTAACTGGTTTTGAAGGACCCATTTTGGTTTTTAGCGGTGCGGCCGGCGATCTTCCGCCGGCCGCATATTTCAGCGGAACCTAGTCATAGTATTCCGCCGGAGCTTTCTTGAACTTCTTCCAGGTTTCCATGTCGTGGCCTGGCACGACAATCACTTTTTCTTTCTCGGCGATGCGCCGCAGCCTTCTGACGGAAGCTGCGGCTTCCTGCGCGGACGTCAGCGCGCCAGGAAGGCATTTCTCTTCCCAGTGATCCATCGTGTAAGCGGCGTCGATTGCGAGAAGGATCGAACCGGTGTTGGGCAGCCGTACCATGATGGACTGGTGGCCGGGGGTATGTCCCGGAGACAGGAAAGTCTGCACGCTGCCATCGCCGAAGACATCATACTGGTCCTCGCCCTCCATCACGTCCCAGTTGATGCCATCCTTGGTCAGATCCTTCTTGATATAGCCGCCTTGCATGAACCAGTCGGCGGCGAACGCCCATGCAATCTCCCGCCGCTGCACGAGATGGCGGGCTTTTGGGAAATTGCCGCAGGCGCCGGAGTGATCGAGATGCAAATGCGAATGCAGCACGAACTTGATATCGTCGGGCTTCATTCCGATCTTGCCGAGTTGGTTCACGCAGCCCTCTTCGGGATCCATGATAGGATAGTATTTCTTGGTGGTGTCGCCCCACCAGCCAACCGGATCACGCGCTGCTTCAACCGCTGTGCCGCCGTCGATAACGATATTTCCCTTGGGATGGACGATTAGGTACCAGGGGATTGGGGTGAAGAACTCGTCCTGGCTGTAGCCAAGCTTGATATCGACCTCCTTCTGTCGAATCTGCCCAGTCTGGAACATGTAGAGCCTGATATCCGTGCTCATCTGCTTTCCTCTTCTGTTGAACGGGTGACGTGCGGCGGCGACGCCGTGTGTCGCGACTTGCCGCTCAGGGTGACGGCCAGAAGGTCGTCATATGTCCAGCTCTTTTTCGGTGCCTCCGCGACGCAGTTGCCGTCGTGGATGACCATGATCCGATCGGCGAGCGCGAGCATTTCGTTCAAGGACGACGAAATGAGCAGGACTGCGGCGCCATCGCGGGCAAGTTGCAGTATGATATCGTAGATTTCCTTGATCGCACCGACATCGACGCCGTTGGTCGGCTCCACGATGATATAGACGGTGGCTTTCGCACTCATCCATTTGCCGATGACCAGCTTCTGTTGATTGCCACCGGAGAAGAAGCGCACCTGCGTGGAGGAAGCGCGTGGGCGCACCGCAAGCTGGTCCAGCACGGCTTCTGCATATCTTTTCATGGTGCCGGGCCGGATCATCAAAAAATGTTGCAACGAATGCAGGACCGGCAGGCAGATGTTTTCGGCAGCCGAGAGTGCGGGAAAAAGGGCTTGTTTGCGCCGGTCCTCGGGGATCAGCGCGATGCCTGAACGACGTGCAGTGATCGGGGTGGCCAGATTGACCGCTTTGCCCCCCACCTTTGCCGTGCCGGAATGCCGGCTGATGCCGCCAAGCGCCCGTGCGACATCTTCCATCCCGCCGCCAACGGGACCGGTGAAGCCCAGCACCTCTCCTGCTTGTATCTTGAAGCTGAGGGGCGCCAACTGCGCCGTGCCGAGGCCAGCAACCTCAACCAGGACTTCTGGACGGACGCTATTGCCATCATTGTAGGTCGCAAGCTCAGAGCGGCTGCGGTCCACCATGAGTTCAGTAACGCGGTCTTCGGTGACCTCGCCACGATTAAGGGTTCCGGAAACAAGTCCCCCTCGAAGGATCGTGGCGCGGTCGCAGATCTGCTGGACCTCTCGAAGCCGATGGGAGATGTAAACGATGGCTATCCCCTGCGCTTTGAAGCCATCGACGATCCGAAAAAGAACTTCCGATTCCGCTGCCGAAAGGCGAGCTGTCGGCTCATCAAGAACGATCAGTTTGTAGCGCCGATGGAACAAGGTCGCCAAGGTGACGAGTTGCATCTCGGCTGCGGACAGTGCGCCGGCAAGCCGCCGCACGTCGAGCTCGATGCCCATTTGCGATAGAATCTCCGCAGCTTCGTCATGGATCGCCCGGTCGCTTATACCGATCCTCCCAGGCTCATTGCCGAGAAGGATATTTTGCCCAACCGTGAAGCTGGATACCAGTTCTGCGTCCTGATAGACCGCTCCGAGGCCCAGCCGATGGGCTTCCGGCGGGCTGGAAACCCTGACCGGTGACCCTTCAAGGAAAATCTCACCGGCGCTCGGGGCATAGACACCCGTCAAGATTTTGATGAGGGTCGACTTGCCCGCACCGTTTTCACCAAGCAGGCCGTGCACCTCGCCGCGCAGAAAGCTAAGGCTCACGCCCTTCAACGCTTTGGTGCCGGCGAACTCCTTCTCGAGATTCTTCAGTTCAACCAGTGGTGTCGCGTTCATCGCCGTCACCTCAGATAAACTTGAGATGGACTTCTTCACGGTTGAGAAGCGCATTTGCTCCAACCGCGACGATGAGCACCAGTCCCTGGAAGATGTGGCGGGCGGCAAAGGGGAAGCCGACCATATTCATCCCGGAATCCACCATATACAGGAAAAAGACGCCAACGAGAGTGCCAAACAGATGTGGCTTGCCCTTTCCAAGCACGGTTGCGCCAAGGAACACCGCGGCGAAGGCCTCGAGGAGGTAGCCCTCGCCACCGACCGGTTGCGCCGAGGATGAGATAGCGGTCACGATCACGCCCGCAATCCCCGACATCAATGCCGAAAGCACGAATGCGAGGATGACCCATCGATAAACGTTGATCCCGGAGTAGAACGCCGCCATCGGATTGTCGCCGACCGCCGCGATGTAGTGGCCGATCCGTGTCCGCGCTGCGGCGATGAGGGCTACGATGAACACCGCTACCAGGATGATTACGGGCACGCCGACGATTCCGAGCTTACCCTGGCCGAGATAAAGGAATGCGGTTTCGTCGTAGCTAACAGGGACCTGATAACCGCCCGTGATAAAAACGTTGATCCCATCGAGCACGAACATCACACCAAGCGTGACGACAATGCCCGATAGCCGTCCATAGGTCACCAGAAGCCCGTTCACCACACCGATCAGGCATGCGGCAAGCAGAGCAAACACAATTGCAAGCCAAGGGCCGGTGATAGGGATCAGAAAGGCGACGAGGATTGATGACGTCGTCACTGTGAGACCGATCGAAAGGTCAAAGCTCCCCGCGATCACGACCCAGGTCAATCCCATAGAGACCAACGCACTGACGATCATCGAAAAGAGGATGTTGTTCAAGTTGGAAGCGGTGGCGAAGTAGGGCGAGGCTATGGAAAATCCAACGGCGGCCACGACCAGGACGATGATTGTTCCCCATTGCCTGAGAAACCGCATGACGGCGGGTTCGCGTCTTCCCGCTGGCACTGCGTTGACGGCAGTACCCTTGGCTGTGTTCGCCTTGGCAAGGCTTTCCTGCTCCACATGCGTCACTTTTTAGATTCCAGTCGTTCGTTGATCAGATGCAAGGGTACGGTTCAGTGCCACGCGATTGCCGTCACCAAATGGATTGGGTCCCGGCACCCTTCGGCACGAGTCGCATTCTGCTGAAAGCGGGGCATACGGCGGCAACGCTCTGCTCGCCGTATGCCAGTTCGCGTCTAGCCGCCGTACTGTTTCAGCAGGGCGATTGCCTGCTCGTCCCAGCTTTTGAGTTCGGCGAGAGCCTCGCTCGCCTGATCCGGCGTCTTGGTGATCACGGGGATGCGGTAGACGATATTTGGCACGTCCTCGCCTCGCGCGAGCTTAACCGCGAGTTCGCCGGTCTTGCGGCCGATTTCAGGGAAGGGCGAGTCGCAGCTGAAGACCACCGGCACCTGCTTGGCCGCCCAGGCTTCAAGGAACTGGGTCGACAGGTAGTGATTGAACAGCGGAACGTCGTCCCTGTTCATCTGTTTCAGCGCCTGCGCCGCGCCGAGCGTGAATGGCCACCACCACGAGATGAAGGCCGCAAGCGAACCAGGCTCCGGATGGGCCTGCAAAAGCGACAGCATGTTCTTACGGCCGACCGAAATCTCATCGGTCGTGCCCTGGCCGCCGTCGATGAAGGGCAGCACCTTCATGCGCGGCTCGTAGCGGCACATGAGTTCGAACATGTCCACTTCCATGTCGAACGGCGTGAAATAACCACGCTGTTCCGCGGTCTGGGCGAAGGTGCCCTGGCGGCCGGTATAGTTCTGAACGAAGTAGCCGAGCGTGGTCGCAGTTCCCCAGACATCGTCCATGACGGCCGGTGAATTCTTGACCGGAATGGTGAAGCCGACCGTCTTGATGCCTCTCTTGTGCGCCTCGTCCGCAATATAGGCGGTTTCGGATTCTTGCGAGTAGATCCCCATCACAAGCGCGTCGATCCCGCGGTCGAGCAGCGCCCGCTCGGCGGACTGTTCGCTTGGCTTTGTCGGCTCGCCGCGAATCGTGACGACCTCGCCTCCGGCATCGAGCACCGCCTTGACGATCTGCCAGCAGCCACGGCGCCACGGCTGATTGAACGGCCCGTAGGTCAGCGGGACGCCAATGCGCACCTTCTTGCCGGCAGCGGGCGGCGTTATTTCCTCGGCGCTGGCAAGTATCGATGTGCTTGCAAGCGCCGCGCCGCCGATCAGACCGCCCACACTCTTCAGAAGAGTCCGGCGATTGAAATCGGTGTATTCGGTGGCCTCTTGTGCAAGCCGGCGTAACCGTTGCGGATCATCAAAAATATTCATGCGCTTCCTCCCGTTTCTCTATCCGTTCTTGCGAAGACCCGACCGGTCACCTCAGCGACTGAGCGTTCTCACGCTTCGGACCGTTGCCGACACGACATCCCAGCGTTCGCGCACCAGCAAGGCGTTGGTACCGCATGCCGCAGTTGCCAATGAACCATATTGCCAGGTTGCCTGACAAGTTAAATCTGCTACTCTGACAAAAGAAAATTCGCGGCAGCGTGGGTACAACAGAGCCACAACGGCTTAGATGTACCGTCCGAAAGCGACGATGGTTGGAGCACCGTATGGTTTATGATGAAAAGGTTAGACGAGGACCTTCACTTGCCGATTCCGTAGCCTCGAGGATCAGGAGTGACATCACTTCGGGCGCACACACCAAGGGCGACAAGCTGCCAACGGAGCACGAGCTATCGGAAAAATATGGTGTGAGCCGGCCGATCGTCAGGGAAGCAATCGGCATCCTCAAACGCGATGGACTCGTTGCAACCCGGCAGGGTCTAGGGGCGTTCGTAATCGAGACGAAGGAGATGGCGTTTCGATTGGCCGGTGTTGATCTGACCGATGCATTGGATGTTGAAAACATCATCGAGCTTCTGATGGCGGTGGAATCGGCTGCAACAGCTTTGGCTGCCGAACGGCGCTCAGCAAAGCAGCTTGCGGCGATTGAAATGCAATTGCATGCCATCCAGCGGGCGTTCGACAACGATGAAGCCGGCGTTGAGGAGGATATGGCCTTTCACAGAGAGATCGTCGATGCCTGCGGCAATCCGCATTTCAAGGAAATGTCCAATTTCCTGGAATCGCATGTACGGAATTTTATCCGAAAGGCTCGCGCCAGCTCGCTGCGAAATGCCCTACTCTCCCAAGTTCAGGAAGAGCATATCGCCATATTCAACGCTATCGCGGAGGGGAATCCACAAGAGGCTCGCAAAGCTGCGGAAAAGCACCTTCGAGGAGCTGCAAATCGACTGTCCTTGCATCTGGGACTGAAGTGAGCCCGTTCGCCTAAAGTGCGCTCCCCAGTGAGATCAGGGTGTGAACGTCCTGCACGGCGCGACGGCAATCTCTGCATGGTCCATGAAGGTTGCTACATTGGCGCCCGCTGAGGAACAGCTAAAGCTCCTCAGGGGGCAAACCTCGTCACGCCCCCGCAGATCAGAAGATCGAATTGGTGATCGCCTTGACCGGTCCAAGCAGCACCGATCCGTCCGGCACGCCGGCGTCGATCGGAATCGCCTGTCGGTTGGCCGTCGCCACCATGGGTTGGCTGGCGTCGCTGGTCACGACGACCGGAGTCTTCGAGGGCACGCGATCATAGAGGTCGATAATGTCCTGGTTCATCAGACGCACGCAGCCTGACGACACCGACTTGCCGATCGACCGCCACTCCGGCGAGCCGTGCAGACGATAGAGCGTGTCGACATTGCCCTGGAACAGATAGAGCGCGCGTGCGCCGAGCGGGTTCTTCAGGCCGCCGGGCATGCCGCCATTGTCGGCGCTATAGGGCTTCAATTCCGGCTGACGGGCGATCATTTCATCCGGCGGCGTCCACTTCGGCCATTTCTGCTTCCACTGAACGACGGCGTCGCCGGACCATTCGAAGCCGGCACGGCCAAGGCCGACACCGTAGCGTATCGCCTGACCGCCTGGACGAACCAGATAAAGGAAGTGGCCGGTGGTATCGACGACTATGGTTCCCGGCTTCTGTCCCGTCGGGTCGGGAACGATCTGACGCAGGAACTGCGGATCGATCTTGTCGACGGGGATGGCCGGCAAATCGAAGCCGCCGTCGCTGACTGCTGCGTACATCGTCACATAATCAGCCAGAGGCGGCTCGACATAGGTTGGTGGCGGCGGCGCGACCGGACCCGGCCCGGTGGTGGCGCATGCGGAAACCGCGATCGAAGCGGCGCCCAGGGCTGCGGCGTTGAGAAAGCCGCGACGGCTCAGGCGAAAAGATTCGATTTCGGTTATGGACATGGTTGCCTTCTTTAAGTCTCAAATCGCAACAAAGCGTGAATTCGCCGACAGTTGCGCGGGTGCCTGACAACACCTGGGGCGATAGGCGGTTCCGATTCTGGCCCGAACGTGGGCAAACAAAGGCGAAGCTGTGACCAGGCTGCTACTGTGGCGCCAGAGACACAGGTCTCCTAGTTGCCGGGCACAAGGGCTTCGAGTGACGGCAGGATAAGGGCCGGCGGGAAGTCCCGGTATTCTTCGGGCTGATTGGCACGGTTGATCCACACCGTGCGAAAGCCGAATTTGGTGGCGCCTGCAATGTCCCAGCGATTGGACGACTGGAAGGAAACCGCGCCGGGGTAGAGGCGCCAGCCGGTGGCGACCATATCGTAGACCGCCGGGTCGGTCTTGAAGCGCCGCACCCTATCGACGGAATAGATGTCATCCAGAACCTGGTCGAGCGCGGCGGATTTGACCGCCGCCTGCAGCATTTCGGGCGAGCCGTTGGACAGGATCGCCAGCCTCGCTCCCGAAGCCTTGAGCGCCTTGAGCACGGCCGGCACTTCCGGATAGCAATCCAGCCGCCAGTAGGCATCCAGCAATATCGCCTTGAGACCGGGGTCAGCCGAGGGAACTTTGCGCAAGGCGAAATCGAGCGCCTGTTCGGTCAGTTGCCAGAAATCGGCATAGGCGCCCATCAGCGTGCGCACCCAGGAATATTCGAGCTGCTTGGCGCGCCAGATCTCGGACAACAATTGGCCGTCCGGCCCGATCCGGTCGGCATGACGACGCACGGCGGCATGCACGTCGAACAGCGTGCCATAGGCGTCGAAGACATAGGCGGCGTATTGCATGACAACAGTTTTGAGGGCAGGTGCGACAAGGTGCAAGCTTTGATTGCATTGCGCCCCGGCACTGGCCTCAACAAAACTCCATGATGCCGGTTGACGGCGCCCGCCAAAGCATCTTCCAATGGCCGTCACACGAGACCGATTGAGGCGGGACCACACGATGACACTGGCGGCTGCGGCGCAATCCGCGACATGGACTTTCGTCGATGGTGATTGGCACGAGGGCAACGTCGCCATTCTGGGGCCGCGCAGCCACGCCATGTGGCTCGGCACCAGCGTGTTCGACGGTGGCCGCTGGTTCGAAGGCGTGGCGCCGGATCTCGACCTCCATGCCGCCAGGGTGAATTCTTCGGCGATCGCACTCGGCCTGAAGCCGAACATGAGCGCCGACAAGATCGTCGGGCTGACATGGGACGGGTTGAAGAAGTTCGACGGCAAGACGGCGGTCTATATCAGGCCGATGTACTGGGCCGAGCATGGCGGCTATATGGGCGTCCCGGCCGATCCGGCGTCTACCCGCTTTTGCCTTTGCCTCTATGAATCGCCGATGATTCCGGCGACTGGCTTTTCGGTGACCGTGTCGCCGTTCCGGCGTCCGACCATCGAAACCATGCCGACCAACGCCAAGGCCGGCTGCCTTTACCCCAACAACGGTCGGGCCATTCTCGAAGCCAAGATGCGCGGCTTCGACAACGCAATGGTGCTCGACATGCTGGGCAACGTTGCCGAGACCGGGACCTCGAACATCTTCCTGGTCAAGGACGGTCATGTCTTTACACCGGCGCCGAACGGCACCTTCCTGTCCGGCATCACCCGCTCGCGCACGATAACGCTGCTTGGCGAGTATGGGTTCAAGACCACGGAAAAGACGCTGTCGGTGCGCGATTTCCTCGAAGCGGACGAAATTTTTTCGACCGGGAACCATTCCAAGGTCGTGCCGGTCACGCGTATCGAGGATCGCAATCTGCAACCCGGGCCGGTGGCCAAAAAGGCGCGCGAACTCTATTGGGATTGGGCGCATTCGACTTCCGCTGCTTGAGCGGATAAAAAGGCGACCGACGCTTCATCCGGAGTTGTCCCAATCCATTCCAGACCTATCTTACTCCGGTATCGACACCGGATTTTTCCACGAGGGAGTACTATCCATGGCCTTTGAATTGCCCGCTCTGCCTTACGACTATGAGGCCTTGCAGCCTTACATGTCGAAAGAGACGCTGGAATATCACCACGACAAGCACCACAAGGCGTATGTCGATAACGGAAACAAGCTCGCCGCCGAGGCAGGCTTGGGTGATCTGTCGGTCGAAGAGGTGGTCAAGCAGTCGTTCGGCAAGAATGCCGGCCTCTTCAACAATGCCGCCCAGCACTACAACCATATCCATTTCTGGAAGTGGATGAAGAAAGGCGGCGGCGGCAACAAGCTGCCGGGCGCCTTGCAGAAGGCAGTTGATAGCGATCTCGGTGGCTATGACAAGTTCAAGGCCGACTTCATTGCCGCCGGCACGACCCAGTTCGGTTCCGGCTGGGCCTGGGTTTCCGTCAAGGATGGCAAGCTGGCGATCTCGAAGACGCCGAACGGCGAGAACCCGCTCGTCCATGGCGCGTCGCCGATCCTCGGGGTCGATGTCTGGGAGCATTCCTATTACATCGACTATCGCAACGCCCGGCCGAAATATCTCGAGGCGTTCGTCGACAGCCTGATCAACTGGGACCATGTCCTTGAATTGTACGAAAAGGCGAAGTGATCGATTTCCAGGAAGCCCCGGTATCACCCGGGGCTTTTCTTTTTCAGTGTCCCATAAAAAGCAAAGATCTGGCAAAAGTCGTCCGGGGAGGGAATTTTCCTCCTACGGCATCCGTTAACGTCCTGTCCCGAAATGCCTTCATCATGGAGCCAATTGAATGAGAAAGCTTGTTATCGCCATCTCTATGCTCGCACTCGCGGCCTCGGCGGCTTTTGCCGACCCGGTCCTCGACCGGCAGGCACTGATGAAGGAACGTGGAAAGATCGTCGGCGGCCTGTCGAAAGTTGTCAAGGGCGAGGAGCCCTTTGATGCCGCGGCTGTGCTGACGCAACTTCAGGCGTTGCAGGCGAATGCGGAAAAATTTGATGCCGATGCGCTGTTTCCGGCCGGCAGCGACACCGGCGACACCACGGCCTCGCCGAAGATCTGGCAAGACATGGCTGGCTTCAACGCAGCCGAGGACAAATATCTCGCAGACGTGAAGGCCGCAGTCGCTGCGGCTCCCGCCGATGCCGGCGCGCTGAAGGCGCAAGTCGGCGCTATCGGCTCGGATTGCGGCACCTGCCATCAAGGCTACAGAATCAAGAAGGGCTGATCACCAGCCATGGCATGGCTGAAGAAACTTGTCGGCGCCGTCGTCATTCTGGGCGGCGTCGGCGCGGTTGCCGGGTGGGTCCTGTCGGCGCCGGTGAGGCTCGACAGGGAAACCCTGGCCAAGCTCGGTCCTGGCGACGCAGCCAGGGGCAAGCGCATCTTTTATGCCGGCGGTTGCACATCCTGCCATGCAAAGCCGGGCTCACAGGGCGACGCCCGGCTTCAACTCGTGGGTGGCCTTGAACTCAAGACGCCGTTCGGAACCTTCGTGCCGCCCAACATTTCGCAAGATCCCAGGGACGGTATCGGCGCATGGTCTGTCGAGGACCTCGCCAATGCCATGCTGAAGGGCGTGTCGCCTTCTGGTGAGCATTTCTATCCGGCGTTTCCCTATGCATCCTACGCGCGCATGAATCCGGCTGACATTGGCGATCTCTATGCCTTCTTGAAGACGTTGCCGGCCGTCGCCGGCAAGGCAGCGGGCAATTCGCTCGATTTCCCCTTCAATGTCCGCCGCGGCATCGGCCTGTGGAAATTGCTCTATCTCAGCGACCAGCCGGTTGTTGCCTTCCCCGAAGGCACGCCTGATCCGGTGATGGCAGGCCGCTACCTGGTCGAGGGTCCGGGCCATTGCGGCGAATGCCACACGCCGCGCGATCTTGCGGGCGGCACGAAGAAGAACGAGTGGATGGCGGGCGCCGTGGCCGCCGAAGGCAATGGCGTCGTGCCGAACATCACATCGGGCGAGGGCGGTCTCGCCGAATGGTCGGAGGCCGATATCGCCAACTATCTCGAAACCGGCTTCACGCCCGATTTCGATTCGGTCGGCGGGGCCATGGTCGATGTCCAACGGAACATGGCCGAACTGACGCCACAGGACCGTGCGGCCATCGCCGCCTATCTGAAGGCGATACCGGCGCATCCAAACGGCTATCCGGCCCGCAAGAAGACGGCAAACTAGACCGAGTCTTCAGACAGGTGGCGGTCGCCGAGAAAATCGAAACCCGTCTCGAAGAAATGGTTGTAGTTGCAGGTCAGCTCTTCGCCAGGCGCGATGTCGTGCAGCGCAAAGCTCTCCTCCGGTGAGGAGACGTCGCAGTTCGGCTCGTCGGCATGGTTCATGTAGCGCGCGTCGTCGGCTTCGAAGACGATGTAGTTCGGATCGCGGCGGTCGGGATAGGAGTAGCGATCGAGATAGCTCTTCACCGGACCGGCCGCACGTTCATAAGTCTCGACCTCGATGAGCCGATCGAACCTTGGGTCCAGCTTCCAGATCAGAGTGCCGCGAGGAATGTGGTTCTTGGCAAAGACGCCGATTCCCTGGATAGGCGATTTGTCGAGATAGACGTCGACGAGCAGCATAATGGACCTTTACGCGATTGGAGGCTGTCGGGCCGGGAAAAACCGCGCACTGGGTAGCGCGCGGTCATCGCAATTGCGAGTGAAAATGAGCAACGGGAACCTAAAAAGCCCTGATCACGCAGCCTCTTCGGAAGGCGCGTCGATCATCGTCTGGAGTCAGCGTTGCTGCAGCGCCAGACGGACGCCCAAAGCGCAGTAGATGCCGCCGACAACTTTGCCCTGCCATCGTAACACCGACGGATTTCGGCGCAGGAACGTGCCGAGCCGGCCAGCGCTCACGGCAAAGACGACCGTGCTGAAAAGGCCCAGTACGACGAAGATGGCCCCCAACACGGTCATCTGAAGCATCACCGTCCCGTTTTCAGGCCGCACGAACTGAGGCAGGAAGGCAAGGAAGAACAGAGCGGTCTTGGGGTTGAGCACTTCGGTCAGGACAGCCTGTCGAAACGCCTTCCCGGCAGAGATCGCAAGCGCGCCGGCAGCCGGGCCGCCTGGTGTTTTCTCCATGATCGCGCGAATGCCGAGATAAACCAGGTAGGCCGCGCCGATGTACTTTATGACGCTGAACAGCGTCGCCGATGCGGCGATGATCGCCGATATGCCGATCATGGCCATGACGGTGTGAAAGATGTCGCCGACAGCGATCCCGGCGCCGGTCGCGATGCCAACCTTGGTTCCGGAACTCGTTGCCCGCGCTATGGTAAGGAGCGTGGCCGGGCCGGGGATGAAGACGAAGCCGAGCACAACCGCGACATAAGCAATCAGTGTAGCGAGATCGATCATCGGTCGATTTCTCCCGTAGGCTGCGCCTTACCCATCACCTTCAGCGCGAAGGAATAGGTGTAGGCGATCTCCTCCAGCCGCGAAAACCGGCCGGAGGCACCGGCATGGCCGGAATCCATGTTGATCTTGAACAGGACCGGATTGTCCCCGCTCTTGCGGTCGCGCAGCCGGGCCACCCATTTGGCCGGTTCCCAATAGGTGACGCGCGGATCGGTGAGACCGGCCAGCGCCAGGATCGGCGGATAGTCGTGATCAGCGACATTGTCATAGGGCGAGTAGGCGGCAATGGTCCGGTAATCGTCGGCGGACGCGATCGGGTTGCCCCATTCGGGCCATTCCGGCGGCGTCAGCGGCAGGGTCGCATCGAGCATGGTGGTGAGCACATCGACGAAGGGAACCTCTGCGACGATGCCGCCAAAACAATCCGGCGCCATGTTGGCGACGGCACCCATCAGCATGCCGCCGGCCGAACCGCCCTGGGCGACGATACGGTCATGCGCCGTGTAACGCTCCGTCACCAGATGGCGCGTGACGGCGATGAAATCGGTGAACGTGTTCATCTTGTTCTCCCGCTTGCCGTCATCGTACCAGCCATAGCCCTTGTCCTTGCCGCCGCGAACGTGAGCGATGGCGAAGACGAAGCCACGGTCGACCAGCGAGAACCAGTTGGTGTTGAAGGCGGCGGGCACGGTGATGCCATAGGAGCCGTAGCCGTAAAGCAGGCAAGGTGCGGATCCGTCCAGCGGCGTGTCGCGATGGTGCAAAAGCGAGATCGGCACCAGTTCGCCATCGCTGGCCGGCGCCATCAGCCGCCGCGTGACATAGTGGTCCGCATCATGGCCGGACGGCACTTCCTGGGTCTTCAGCAATACCCGCTCGCGGGTGCGCATATTGTAGTCGAACACCTGCGCCGGCGTCGTCATCGACGAGTAGGAAAAGCGCATGATCTCGGTGTCGTACTCATAGGAACCCGACAGGCCGAGCGAGAAGGCCTCCTCGTCGAGGGACAGAAGATGCTCCTCGCCGCTGATCCGGTCGCGCACCACAATGCGCGGCAGGCCTTCCTTGCGTTCGAGCCGGACCATGTGGTCCCTGAAGCCGATCACCGACAGGATCAGCCGGCCGGGCTCGTGCGGCACCAGTTCCTGCCAGTTGGCGCGCACGGGATCGCCCGCTGGTGCCGTCATGATCTTGAAGTCCTTGGCGCCGTCGGCATTGGTCAGGATGAAGAAGATATCGCCGCCTTCTTCCAACTCGTACTGAAGGCCAATCTCGCGCGGCGACACCAGTTTCGGTTCGGCAAACGGATCGTCGGCGCGCATCAGGCGGTATTCCGAGGTCTCGTGATCGTTGATGCCGATCATGATCCACTCGTTGCTGCGGGTGCCGTCGACGTTCATGAAGAAGCCGGGATCGGTTTCCTCATAGATCAGCCGGTCGCTTTGCGGGCTGTCGCCAAGCGCATGGAACAGCACCTTCGACGGGCGGTGGTTGGGATCGAGACGTGTATAGAAGAAGCCGTCATTGCCGGCGTTCCAGACACCTGAACCGCCGGTGTCGGGGATCTGGTCCGCAAGCTCCTTGCCGTCAGCAAGGTCACGCACGCGAAGCGTGTAGAATTCGGAGCCCTTGTCGTCGAATGCCCACAGCAGCCTTGCGTGGTCGGCCGAATGGTCGACGCCGCCAAGACGGAAATAGGCCTTGCCCGCGGCCTCCGCGTCACCATCGAGCAGGATATGCTCGGCACCGCCGTCGCGCGGCATACGGAAATAGCGCGGCTGCTCGCCACCAAGCTTGAAGGACGAGCCATAGGCATAGGGTCCGTCCTTCATCGGCACGGAAGAATCGTCTTCCTTGATACGGCCCTTCATCTCCTTGAAAAGCTGCTTCTGCAGTTCGACCGTGTCGGCCATCAGCTTTGACTGGTAGGCATTCTCCGCCTCGAGTTCTGCGCGGATCCCGGTATCGAGCAATGACGGGTCGCGAAACATCTCCTGCCAGTTGCCGGCCCGCAGCCAGGCATAGTCGTCGGTTCGCGTGATGCCGTGATGCGTGTCGGAAACCGGCCGCTTCTCGGGCGTAGGCGGGCTGACGATCGGAAATATGGATGTCTTGGTCATTGCGTCTCGCTTCGCAGTATCTTCAATGGGCCAGTATCTTGAATAGGCCAGTATCTTGAATGGACCATCTCAAATGGAGAAATATCTTGAACGGCGAATGAACACGCCGCTCAGGGCAGGTTCAAGAGCCACAGCGTATGGGTTGTGTCGGCTCCAGGAGATGAGTCGGGAGGAGAGATGATGACTATTTGGCCTCGGACTGCTGCGGCTTTCGCCGTTGCTTCACTAACTCTGGCCTTTGCCGGCCAGTCTCATGCGACCGTATTCGCGGCTTGGCAAGTGGCCAATGTGCCGTTCGGCGACACGCTCAATGTGCGCAAATACCCTTCGGGCGCGTCCCAGAAGCAGGCGGCATATCCGAACGGGACCGTTCTGCAGATGACCGGGCGATGCACCGGCGGAATAAACCTGCTCGACACCGCCAACCAGCCGGCATGGAAGCAGGAACAAAAGATTCGTTTTCGCTGGTGCGAAGTCTGGCATGATCCGGCCCAGAACGGCAAATTCGTCACCGGCTGGGCGTATGGCAAATACATCACGCCGCATTGATTGATCCGGCAGCAATCAGCCGATCCGCCGGATGACAGGCATGTCGCCTGATTGCTTGCGTATGACCGCGGCAACCTGTGGTTTTGTGGACGAATGCGAACAACCAATATTGCCCGGCGATAGCCAAGCAAAATCAAACATTAAAACCCATTTCGTGAGATGCCGCGAATGTAACGGTGAGCTGACGTTGCGTCAGCCGTTGCCGGCGAGCGCGCGAAATATCGATAAATTACACAATGCACGAAAGATTGAAGCTGATCGCGGAATAATTGATCAATATCGTTCAATATAGCGTAAGGGCCGAATTGACTTACTTTGTCTGGGCGCTCATTGATGTGCCCGCGACACGAATCGCAGAAACTCTACCTGCACAAAATTCGTGCGATGCCCTGCTTGTAAAAAAGGGCGCAGATCGATGTAACTCTTGTTGGGGCCCGAAGACCATGGATATTGTCGAAACACCTTCCAGAAACAGCGATGCGCTGATCGAATTGACCGCCGATGTGGTGGCCGCCTATGTCAGTAACAATCCCGTGCCGGTCGGCGAATTGCCGAACCTGATATCCGATGTCCATGCTGCGCTCGGGCGTGTGGGCGGAACCGCCGAACAGCCGCCTGCCGACAAGCAGAAGCCGGCGGTCAACCCGAAGCGGTCGGTTCATGACGACTACATCGTCTGCCTTGAAGACGGCAAGAAGTTCAAGTCGCTGAAGCGCCATTTGATGACCCACTATGACCTGACGCCGGATCAGTATCGCGAAAAGTGGAACCTTGACCCGACCTATCCGATGGTTGCACCCAACTATGCAGCTGCCCGGTCACAGCTTGCCAAGAAGATGGGCCTCGGCCGCAAGCGCAAAGCGCGGTAATCGCTGCCAGAGCAATTCAAGGAAAAGTGTGAAACGGTTTTCCCGGGAAAGCGCATAGAGCTTTACCTTGGGAATTGCGTCAAAATAAGCCAGATCGGATCGACATCAACGGCGCCTTCGGGCGCCGTTTGATTTTTGCGCCGCGAGGCGCGGATCGGGTATGAAGGTGTCAGGCGGTCTGCTTGAGCGCTGCCTCGGCGTCGCGCTTGATGCGCTTGACCATCGAGCGAAGGCCGTTGGCGCGCTGCGGCGACAGATGTTCGTCGAGGCCGAGTTCTTTCAATGTCGCTTCCGCATCGGTCTTCTGGATTTCGCTGGCGGTCCTGCCGGAAAACAGCGCCAGCATGATCGCGACCAGCCCACGCACGATATGAGCATCCGAATCGCCGGTGAAGGTGATGACTGGGTCGGCTCCAGCCCCGCGTTCGGTGGTCAGCCAGACCTGGCTGACGCATCCCGGCACCTTGTTGGCGGCGCTGCGCTGCTCGTCGGGAAATGGCGGCAGCGCCTCGCCGAGTTCGATGACGTAGCGATAGCGGTCTTCCCATTCCTCGAGGAATGAAAAATCGTCGCGGATCGTCTGGATCGTGGTGATCATAATGCCGGATATAGTCACGCGGCGGCGCCGCGTCACGGAAAAAACAAGGACACCGCGGGCGTCGAGAGGGCAGACAGCCCGCGGTGCGCCGTCGAAACGGCTTAATTCTGAGGCGGCAGGTTGACGGTCTCGGGCAAGACGATTTCTTCGGGCAGGCCGCCGGTCATCGTCGACGTGTCGGGGCCGGCGGCGGACTTGTCGTCCATCATCGCTGCCGCGATCTTGGCGGTCTCCTTGGCGCGGGCGGTGATGGTGTGCATTGCCGACTTGCCAGTCTCGCAGACATCGGGCTTGCGTTCGCAAATGCCGGCGATATCGCCAACCGCTTCGCGTGCCGCAAACAAGGCCTGGATCGGCCCGACGCTTTCGCGGCCCGATTCATCGGGGCCGACAGCCAGCGGCAGCGCCAGCAGCACCAGCGAAAACCAGAAAGCCATTCTTATGAGGAAGACCATGCCCTTGCCCTCTCGTCGTGACCGGATCATGCATCCATATGGCATGACCTCTTTTGTAGGCAGGATCTTGGCACACAGGCGCAAAGGACGGCTTGCGGGCAAAGAGAGAATTTTCCTCAAATTTTAGGCAAATTCGAAACGAAGCGTTCTGCGATCCATTTGTCTCAATTGCCAGTGATTTTCCTTAACAACAAATAACCATACATACCCATGATTTTCCTGTATTTTTCTTGGAATGTGGAAGTCCGGGTGCCGTGCGCGCCTGTCCGATAGGTGCCGTCGCCGGATAACTCTCCGTTTACTATGGCTGCATTTGCCCGTGCTTTCGGCGGCCGGCATCCCGATATTTGCCGCAGGCCAGGGCCTTGGTCGGCCCTGCCTTATCCATTCCTTAAACGCTGGATGCGAGTTTCAAAGCCAACCAGAACCATCTGCAAAGCAGAGCTGTCCACGACAAGTGCGAGTGCGTTGAGTTGAGTTCAATCAAGGCCAGATACGTTGAATTGCCTGGCGCGATTTCCGCCGGTTGCGAACGTATGGTCCATCCGTCCATCCTTGGGCGGAGCGACCGCGAGCGCCAGCGCCGTTTCATCGGCGTCATGCTCGCCGCTCCTTTCTTTGCCGCCGGCGCCGCGGTCACCCTGGTCACTTCAGGCATGGGCGTTGCCGTCACCATGGCCGCCATCTTCGCCGCCTTTGGCCTGTGCTGGTTCGTCGCCTTGCTGGTGGCGGCGACCGGCAAGATGGCGATGGCGAGTGGGCTCGCCCTGATGCTGGCCGGCATTTCTCTCGGCAGTCTCATTGCCGCCGCGGGCGGGCTGAGTTCGCCTGTCGCCATGCTTGTCCTGGCGCTGCCTTTCGAAGCCTGGTGGATCGGCGGCTCGCGACGTGCAGCACTGTGGGGAGCCGTGTCGGCCGCTGTCGCCATCCTGGCTCAGCCTTTGGCTGGAACCGTATTTCCGTTCGCAGGAGCGCAGATCGCGGCGTGGCACTGGCTGGTGCCGTTGGCGTGGGCGCTTACGCTGATGCCGCGTGCATTGGCGTTTCAAAACACGGCCGACGCGGCTGTGGTCGACACTGCCGACCGGCTCGAAGAAATCATCGATGCGGTGGTCTTGCGGGTCGCCCGCCATGGCGAGGTCCTGGACGCGTCGCCGAAAGCGCGCACGCTTTTGAAACTGCCGCCCGAACTGCTGTCTGGAAACGGCCTCTTCGATCGCGTCCATCTGTCGGATCGCGTTTCCTATCTCAGCGCAATGGCCGACATGCGCGACGGTGCGCTGTCGCGCCGGCTCGAATTGCGCATCCGCCTGCCTCAGAACGGCAATAGCCTGACGGCCGACAATTACCGGCCGTTCTCGCTTGATCTGGTGCGTGGTGAGGAACAGGGTGACATCTTTACGCTCGTCCTGCGCGAGAATGACGAGATCGCCCGGTTGCGCGAGGATCTCGCGGCAGCCAATGAGGCGGCCGCGTCCGCCGAAGTGGCGAAGGGGCGCTTCCTGGCGGTGGTCAGCCACGAACTGCGCACGCCGTTGAATGCCATCATCGGCTTCTCGGATATGCTGCTGCATGAGATGTTCGGCGGCTTCAAGGATCCGCGCCAGAAGGAATATGTCGGCCTGGTGAGGGATTCGGGCCAGCATCTGCTCGCCGTCGTAACCTCGATACTCGACGTGTCCAGGATTGAATCGGGCGTTTATGCGACCGAGCCGGAGCCGTTCCGGTTCGCGGAAGCGGTCGACATGTGCCAGTCGATGATGCAGCTGCAGGCGCAGGCCAAGAACATCGATCTGCGGGCGCAGATCGCGCCGGACGCCGGCGACATCAATGCCGACCAGCGCGCCGTGCAGCAGATGCTGATCAACCTGGTCTCCAATGCGATCAAGTTCACCCCGGACGGCGGCGACGTCGTCGTCGGTGCCAAGCGGATCGGTTCGCGCCTGCATTTCTGGGTCAGGGATACCGGCATCGGCATCGCAGAGGAGGATTTCGCCAATCTCGGCAAGCCCTTCATGCAGATCCAGAACGACTATACCCGCCGTTTCGAGGGGACTGGTCTTGGCCTTTCACTGGTCAAGGGCCTGGTGGCGCTGCACGAAGGCACGATGTCCATCGAAAGCATGCCGGGCGAGGGCACCACGGTGACCATCAGCTTGCCGGTGAACGGACCGAAGGGACATCAGGCGGAGAAGGCCGGCGTGCTGACCATGCCTATGGCGATGGCGAAAGGGGACAGAAATGGCTCGCTCCGCAAAACAGGCTAAGGCGGTCAAGCGCCGCAGCAACGCCTTTCAGGACGGCGCTGTCGCCGTCGGCGGCATGATCTCGCGCAACCCTGTCCTGGTGGGCGGCTCGACGGCATTCCTGGTGACGCTGTTCTACGTCTCTGCGAATGCCTTGTGGTACCAGCCTTTCCCGCATGCCGGCGCATTCTTCGCGACCCGCAGCATTGCGGGCTTTCCGCACGCGGCGCCCGACGAGCCGGAAACGACGTTCAACATCGTGCGGCCATCCGGCGCGCCGGCACCGATCAAGGGCGATCCGGTTGTCGAGCAGGTGCAAGGCATATTGAAGGATCTTGATTTCTATTCGGGAACGGTCGACGGCATTTCCGGACCCAACACCCGCAAGGCCATCCAGGACTATCAGCAGAAGGTCGGGCTCAACGCGTCCGGCGAGATCGACGCGCTTCTGCTCGATCAACTGGGCGCGACGCCGAAAACCGCTTCCGTCGTACCCAGGCCGCAGCCGCGCCCGGATATGCCGGCCGCCGTTCCGGTGTCTTTGCAGACAGGTTCAGGACAGACAAATTCCGGGCAGGCGGATGCCGAGACGCAAGCGCCCGATGCCCGCATCGTCAAGATCCAGGCCGGGCTCAAGGCGTTCGGCAATGACGACATGCAGCTGGATGGTGTCGTCGGCGCGCGCACCAAGGCGGCGATTAAGGAATTCCAGTCGCTGTTCGGGCTGCCGCAGACCGGCGAGCCCGATGAGATCGTCTACGTCAAGATGCGCGAGATCGGCCTGACCAACTGACGGCTGAAACGACGGCTCGCCCAGCGGCGGAAATATCGATAGAGAACCGGCAGTTTCGGGAGCTCTCTCATGCGCGTCACATCGGATCTGTGGGTCTCGGCCCTGTTGCGCCGGGTTTTCGGCGCCGGGGGATTTGCCGCCGTGGTCAAGCGCGGCGCGACCGAGGCCGGCGCTGTGTTCGTGCTGGCGCGGGGCAGGCTGGGTGAGGTTGCCCTGTTCGGGCCGGCGCCGCAGACAAGCTATGATTCGGCCAAGCCCGACGACCGGTTTTTCACTCAGCTCGGAACCGGCGAGGATGCCACAGTGCTCGACGCCAGGCTGGAAAGGGAGAAAAAATTCGATCCCGATGTCTGGGTGGTCGAGATCGAGGCCGGCACCGTGCCCGTCGAGGAGCTTATTTCCGTGAAGACGCCCTGAGGCCGGACGAAGCCGCCGCATCGTCGCTGTTCGAGGCGGTGCGTGTATCGCCGTTGGCAGGTGCTGCGCCGCGAACCACCCTTGAAAGGGCTTCCGCCCGCCACGACCGCATCTTGTCCTGGGCCGCTTCACGATGCAGCAGCCGGTAACGGTCGAGGAAGGTGCGGATAGCCTGCGGATGCGGGAACTGGTTGGGATAGACGGCAACCGTGATCAGGAAGGCCCTGTCTTCGCTGAGGTCGAGCGAGCGCAAGGCGGCAAGCAGCGAGGCATAATTCTGGTTGGCGGTGAGCGATCGCGCGATCTCGAAATCGATATCGAGTGCATCGGCGAGCGCGGTCTGGAAGAACGCGGCGTTTCCCGTCAGCGCTGTCTCGCGCAATTTCACATAGATGTCGGCGCCCTTGAAAGGATCGGCGTTCGTCGCTGCCGCCTCGTCGCCCGTGCGCATCATCGAGCGCAGCCTGCGCCGTGCATTCTCAGCCGCGATGCCGAGTGCCTGTTCCCGGGCGGGCTCGTCAGAGGCGGTTTCCGTGCTCGCTGGCGCGATCTTGTCTGCCGCGGCGGCGTTCGCATCCGGCTGCGGCGCACGCACCAGGGTTGGCCTCTCAAGGGCCCTGATCAGATCAGCAATGGTCGGGTTCAAGCCCTTGCGGCGGGCGATGGCACGCGCATGCGGCAGGCCATGTCGCCCGATCAGCGCGATGAGATCGATGTCGCTGACGGCGCGTGAGCGGATGAGCAGCGGCGCGGCAATGTCGACCGGTTCCTCGCAAAGACGGCGCACCAGGGCGGCGGGGGCGTATTCGCATTCGGAAAGGGCGGCTGCCACGTAACGGCGAGATTCGACGGACACGTCATTGAACAGCGGCAGCGTCAGGTCTTCGAGTTGACCGATCTCGCGGCGTGAAGGGCGAGTGAGCGAGCAGAATGCCGACACCGCGGCGCGGAACAGCCTTTCGGCCTTTCCCGAGTCTTTTCGCACCGCGATTTGCCTGAAGTCCGAAGATGACACGAAGGATACGCCCGTACTCGACACAACCTTGACGACGCTCGACCGGGACCGTGCCGGTTCCGAGAGTGCCAAGAACAAAGTTCAAGTTAGCGACGATCCGTTAGCGTTCCGTTAACCCTCTGCCGGCCTTAATGACATTTGGAGGCGTTGCGTTGTGCTCCGGGGAAACCGAGAGGAATGCGCGAACCATGGGCATGGTACTGTCTTTCGTGCCGCGTACGGCACCAAACACCAGAGTAAAGCAAACCGCCGAAATGCCGGCGGCAGTGATCATCTTTCCCGGCATTCGTTACGAGCGGCCGCATGCCGGCGAAGTGCGGCCGATCGATCCCGACAAGCCGGGCTCGCCAGGAACAAAACCGGTCCCGCACCACTGAGTTTCGGCGGCCACGGACCTTTGGTCCGGGGTCATGTCTAGTGCATGTCGCCCAAAAGTGACCTCGGTTTTGGGAGAACGACATGCATAAAAACAAAGATCCAAAGCGGGTCGTCTGAATCCGTTCAGACGCGACACGCTCTAGAAGTCCTGCAACTCGCAGGAACTCTGTTCGAAGAAGCGCGACACGATCGGCTTCCAGCTGCTGTCGGGCACGAAGGCGCGGATGACGAAGATGCCTTCCTCGATCGGCGCTTCGACGAAGATCGCTCCTTGAAGATCCTCGGGAAGATCCTTGCGCACGTCGATCATCTGCGCCGGCGTCAGCACGACGGCATCCAGAACGCCGCCGGTCGCTGTGTGGTCGTTGAAGGAATAGATGTTGTGGCCGCTGCGGTCATAGACCGACACCGACCAGAACGGGACATGCCCAGGTGCCTTGACGCGGACCATGCCTTCGCCCAGATCGAACCGGCAGGCCGTCGCGTAAAACAGCGGGTCGACGGATTTCACCACGGGCGCGCCACCGGCCTCGGCATCGAGCCGCGTCATCTTGTAGAGATCCGACGCCATGGACAGCCGCGACCAGGCATCGCGTTCGGAAAACTCGGGCACCAGCAGCAGCACGGCGATGTGCACGATGCCGGCGCCGAGCAGACCGAGCAGGACGGCATGCAGAAGTCCGCGCATCGCAGCGTAAAAACTACGCATTGCAGCCGACCTTGACGATATGCGGCAGCGAGACGTCCGACAGGCCGGTGCTGCTGGCGATTGGCGTGTCGTAGAAGGTCAGCACGAAATACATCCTGCCGAAGCCGTCTGTCAGCAGCCAATTGCCCGGCATCGGGTGATGGCCGGCTGAAATGATCACCGAATTGTCGGGCTGGCGCACCACCCCGTAGGATTGCAGCGCCGCCAGCCGGGGTTTGCCGGTTTCGACCACGCCGAGCGACTGGTCGGCGGCATAAAGCGTCCAGAACCGTGCCGTCGGAAAATCACCCTCGATTGTGTAGGTGCATTCGCGCTTGAGCTCGGCGCCGGCCGCGTCTCGCTCGGCGACGAAGGACAGCCCCTCGGCGCGGCCGAGCGCAAGCACACCCTCGCGCGCCACTCGGGCCTTGGAATAGGGATCGGCGGCCGGTGTGCCGATATCGGGAAAGGCCGTCCATTGGCCGATCCTGATGGCGCCGACGCCATCCTGGATTTTCAGCGCATACCAGACGCTGCCGCCACCGCCGACGATGGCTATGGCAAGCGAAAGCAGCGTCAGGAAGGCAGTTTTGAGCATGAGGGGCCGGGAACACGAAGAGTTGCCGCTCGGGGATATCGCGGCGTGGGGCCTTGTGGCAAGCGGGCCGACGTAGAATTGCAGACGGCTCTCCCTCCTCCCCTTGCGGGAGAAGGTGGCCGAGCGAAGCTCGGTCGGATGAGGGGTGTTCCAGCTTGGCAATGGCGGTGATCCGGCCATCACCCCTCAACTGTCTCGGCGCCAATCACAGCGCCGATAGCGTCTCCGGCAGTTGCGGCGTACTGAGGACGGGCGCCGAATGGAACAGCGTGGTCATGTCCCGCAGCGTCTGGGTCGTGCGGCTGGACAGCACCGGCGGCCGTTCGGCGGCTGCATCGGCCGCCGCCTGATCGTCGCTCTTCTTCTGTGCTTCCTCGGCCTTGGCGGCGATCTCCTCATCGACGAAGGGCTTGTCGATGCCAGGGATCGGCTTGAGGTCGATGTTCTGGTGCGCGTAGACCATCAGTCGCTGCCACACCATCGCCGGCAGTGAGCCACCGGTCATGTTCTTGGTCGGCGTGAAGTCGTCATTGCCCATCCATACCGCCGCCGTGTAGTTGCCGGTGAAGCCGACAAACCAGGCGTCGCGGTAGGACTGCGTGGTGCCTGTCTTGCCGGCGACGACGATGTTGGGAAGTTGGGCTCGCCGCGCCGTACCCATCACCGGCACTGCGGCCAGCATGGTGTTCATCGATTTGAGCGCCTGCTCGGACAGCACCCGGTGTGGCGGCGGCGCGTCCTTGGCGAAATCATAGACCACCTCGCCGGTGCGGGTGACGAGTTGGCTGATGCCGTGCCGGGATCCGACGAAGCCGTTGTCGGCGAACACGCTGTAGCCCGTCGCCTGGTCCATCACCGTCATGCTCGAGGTGCCGAGCACCATCGTCTTATGTGCTTCGATCGGCGATTCCACGCCCATCGCCTCGGCCATGGCCTTGATCGGGCCGATGCCGAGATGATCCTTGGCCAGCCGCACCGGCACGGTGTTGATCGACTTGGCCATTGCCATGATCAACGTGACGTTGCCGGCCGATCCGCCGTTGTAATTGTGCGGCGACCAGCTGCCCCAGCTGATCGGGCCGCCGGAAATGATGGAGTTGGGGGTGAAGCCGTGTTCCATCGCGGTTGCGTAGACATAGGGCTTGAATGACGAGCCGGTCTGGCGCAGCGCCTTGGTGGCGCGGTTGAACTGGCTGGCACCATAGTCGCGGCCGCCGACGATGGCGCGCACGGCGCCATTGGTCTCGATGACGACGACGGCACCTTCGGTGACGTTGTACTCCTTGCCGAACTGGCGCAGGTGGAACTCCACCGATTCTTCCGCCGCCTTCTGGATGTTGGCGTCAAAGGTGGTGTGGGCGAGAAGCGAGTGCTGGCCAGGTTTGGCGATCTTCTTGACCTCGTCGAATGCCCAGTCGAGGTAATAGTCAGGGCTTTTCTGTTCGCCGCGGTCGACGACATCGGCCGGATGCAGCCTGGCCTGCAGGACCTGGCCTTCGGTCATGAAGCCGGCATCGACAAGGTTGGACAGCACCACATTGGCGCGCGCACGCGCCGCCGGCAGGTTGATGTGCGGCGCATATTTGGTCGGCGCCTTGAACAGGCCGGCCAGCATCGCCGCCTCGGCCAGGTTCAGGTCCTTGACGCTCTTGCCGAAATAGAAGTCGGCGGCAGCCTCGATGCCGAACGTGCCGCCGCCCATATAGGCGCGGTCGAGATAGAGCTGCAGGATCTCCTTCTTCGACAGATTGGCCTCGAGCCACAGCGACAGGAAGGCTTCCTTGATCTTGCGCTCCAGCGTGCGCTCATTGGTGAGGAACAGGTTCTTGGCCAACTGCTGGGTGATGCTCGATCCGCCCTGGACGACGGAGTTCGCCCGCACATTCTCGAAGATCGCGCGCGACAGGCCGAGCACATCGATGCCGTAGTGATCGAAGAAGCGACGGTCCTCGGTGGCAAGCACCGCCTTGATGACGTGATCGGGCATCTCGTCGACCGGCACGGAATCGCGCTGGATGATGCCGCGCTGGCCGATCTCGTTGCCATAGCGGTCAAGGAAGGTGACGGCGAAGTCGCCCTGGGCGCGCCAGTCGCCAGCCGTGTCCTGGAAAGCCGGAATGGCCAGCGCCAGCATCACCACGATGCCGACGGCGCCGAGCGTGAAACCTTCGCTCAACAGTTCGATGATGCCACGGCGCCAGCCGTTGACGCGGAAGCGCCGCGAGAAGATCGTCGCTGATTCCCAGAACTGGCGCGCCTTGAAGCCGATCTCATAGAGCGAGGAATCGATCCACGCATCGAGCGCCAGCAGCCGGGCGGCGATCGGACCTCTTCTCTTGCGCGGTTCGGGACTGGCCATTCGGAATCCGGCTAGCAATTGCACGACCTGAGAACCGCAAACCGGCAATTTCAGGGCGATGCATTCCGGGAGACTATTCCTCCATTTTTCCAGCACTCACAAGGGCGGCGAAGACACAGTATTGGGTTTGTTGCTGATGGGCCGGCCCAAGAATACAGCCCGGCGCCAACAGCATGTGCCCGCGCCTCCAGCGGAGGCGTGAGCTTTTTCACTGCAGCACGGCGCGCCTCATGCGGCTCGCAAGCTTTCTTTCGGACGCAAATTCTGGTTCATGCGGAACAGGTTCAGCGGGTCGTAGCGCTGCTTGATTTCCAGAAGCCGTCGATGATTGCCACCATAGGCCGCTTCGACCCGGTCAACCTCGTCCTCCGGCATGAAGTTCACGTAGGCGGTGCCGGCGGCATAAGGTTTGGCCGCCTCGTAGATTGAACGAGCCCAGTCGGTGCAAGCCTTGTCCATCGTGGGTTCGCGCCAGCGGGCGTGAACGTTCATGACGAAATGCGAACTGCGCTGTGGGAACGCCGTTGCGTCCGCCTTGACGCGACCTG
>NZ_RZTE01000004.1:198454-226555 GCF_003997415.1 Mesorhizobium sp. M7A.F.Ca.MR.245.00.0.0
ACATGGCCGATAAATATCTCGCATTCGGGTCCCGGCAGCTTGGCTATTGCCCCCCTGACGACCGCAGCCGCCTCCTCGGAAAACTCGGTGAAGTCATGGCTCTTCCAGTAGTTGCGGGCGCCGGGCGTGAGCAGTGGGTCGAATGCCTGCTGCCAGCCGGTGAACGGGCTGGGGCCCACGACATCGGCAATCGGCGTGCCGATGGCTCGAAGTTTCTGCGTCGCCTTTTCGCCCGTCTCAATATCGCCGCAATAGCACATGGCCAGAACCAGAACCTCCTTGCCATGCCATTCCGCGGGCAGGAAGGGCAGCGGCGGCGCCTGCCGCATGACTACCCAGCAGGTCAACTCGTCAGGAGCGGTTTCGAGCGCCTTGCGATACTCCCGCAGCACCTTTTCGGCATCGGCGAAGGGATGGACGACAAGCCCTGCCAGCACTTGCGGTCCAAACTCATGGAGATGGAACTCGAATGCCGTGACGACGCCGAAATTGCCGCCGCCGCCGCGCAGCGCCCAGAATAAATCGGGATTTTCAGTCTTGCTGGCCCGGAGCAATTTGCCGTCGGCGGTGACCACATCGACGGAGGCAAGATTGTCGATGGTCAGGCCGAATTTGCGGGTGATCCAGCCGAAGCCGCCACCCAGCGTCAGGCCGGATATGCCGGTGGTCGAGTTGATTCCGGTCGGCACCACCAGCCCGAAGGCCTGCGTTTCCTTGTCGACATCGGCAAGCGTCGCGCCAGGCCCGACCCATGCCCGCCGCGCCGCGACATCGACCCGCACCGACTTCATCAACGACAGATCAATCATCAGGCCACCATCGCAGACCGCACTTCCGGCAATGTTGTGGCCGCCGCCGCGCACGGAGACGAGAAGCCTGTTCTCCCTGGCGAAATTCACGGCACTGATGACATCGGAAGCGCCGACGCAGCACACGATCAGCCCGGGCAGCCGGTCGACCGTGGCATTCCAGACGGTCCGTGCTTCGTCGTACGCGGCATCGCCTTCGCTCAGCATTTTGCCGCGCAATTGTGCCGAAAACGCTTCCAGGGCTGCGGCGTCGATTGTCGTTTTTCCGCGTTCAAGCGTGGTGAGGCTCATGGTGTTCATGGTTTCCTCCCGATTTGCAGATGAGCTGTCCTCTCCCAAAAGACGTTTTTACTGTGCGCTTATATTAGCTATCGCGCAAGTTTCGCGTCGGCCAGCGTTGCGACTCGCCAGCGGAGCACATGCTGCCGCCAGCCGGCGATCTCAGCCGTTTTGCGCGCGCGACCTTGCACCCTCGGCTGCCTGGATGCCGATCATGCTGATGCGAATGTGAGCGAAGCAGCGTAGCGCTATCCCACTCCTCAGGCCGGTTCGCGCTTCAGCGCCTGCGCCATGCAGTGGATGCCGCCGCCGGTCTTCGAGATCTCGCTCATGTCGACGGCCGCGACCTCGAAGCCGCGCGCCTTGAGCTGGCCGATCAGTGCCTGGCTGGAGGTCGGCGCGATCACCCGGTCCCTGCCCAGCGACATGAAGTTGCAGCCCAGCGCCATCGTATCCTGGAACGGCACGTCGATGATCTCGTGGCCCTTGCCCTTCAACCAGTCGACAATGCCGGGTTCGGTGCAGGCGAGGCAGACAGCGGTCAGTTTTTCGGCGATCGGCACCACCATCAGGTCGATATGAACATAATACTCGTCGATGAAGGCGATGCGGGTTTCCCAACCCTCCTTGTCGAACCAGGCCTGTACCTGGCGCGCACCTTCCTCCTGCGTACGCGCGCCGCCGCAGCCGATCAGCACGACGCCGTCCTCGATGACGTTGAAGTCACCGCCCTCGAACGTGCCTGCGGTGACCATGTCGTAGATCGGGATGCCGAGCTTTTCGTAGGTGCGGATCGCGGCATAGTTCTCGCCGCGCCGCCACCAGTTGGCCATGGCGGTAATGAAGGCGCCGTAGGGCGTCATGACGCTGGAATCGCGGGAATAGACCTGCATCGGCAGCTCAGGCGTCGGCTCGTGCCAGTGGATGTTGACGCCGAAATGCTCGTAGGCGGCGACCAGGTCCTTGTGCTGGGCCTGGGCGATCTGGACGTTGCAGGGCGCCTCGCGCAGATGCTTTCGCGACAGCGAACTGGTCGACAGATGGCGCAGGAAATTGGGTGAGCCAAGCAGGACGTCGGTCAGCACGTCGGTCTCGTTGGCAAAACCCCAGGCGGTCAGCGGCTTGGTGCCGCCGGCGGGGTTGCGGCGCTGCAGCGAAAACGGCTCGGCGACAATGCGGTCATGAACGGTCATGGGATGCTCCTCGTGAGGTGGTTTGGGGTGTCTGATTGCTCGGTATCCACCAGTCGCGTCCACGCGGGGTGGTGACATATTCTGGCCATCGAAACCCGATCGGCGGGTCGTAGTCGCAAAGCGGCGCGATCCAGTTCGAACCGCCGATTCCGCCGCCGGTGCGGGCGACGAGTTCATTCATCGCTGCATCGCGGGCGGTCTGGTCTTCCAGCAGGCGGAGCGCCGCCAGCGCGACCGTCTTGGACGCGCAGATGACCATCGGGTCGATCGTCGCCGAAATGCCGCCCAGCGCATTCATCACCCATGCCGGATAGGGGTAGCCGGTCTCCGAACGCAGCGCCGGGCGGGCGACATAGAACCGCGCTGTCGGCGTATGCCAGCTCATGTCGGTGTAATCGTCGGAGGTCGAATTGACTTGCGAGGGCGCCAGATCGCGGCGCAGGATCGCTTCCGCCGCCTGCGGCTCGATCAAGCGCTCGAGTTCTTCGATGAACGGCTCGTCGCTCGCCATGCGCCCGGCATTGACCTGTATTTCGCGTGCGACGGCTTTGGCGTCTTCGTCCCAGCGCGGCGGCCCGACCGTCGACAGTGCTTCATAGGCGATCTCGGCCATGGCATGGTTGGCAAGTCCCGGCCGTGACTTCGACACCCAATGCCGCTCATGGCGGCAGCCGCTCATGCTGGCAGCGGCCTCGGCATTGCGGTCGAGCACCGCGGTGACCTGCTCGGCCATGGCAAGCGTCGGCACGCGGATCATGTACTGGATCTCGGCCAGCCCCGCCGGCAAATTGTCGGCGGTTGCTTGCCCCGCCGTCAGGATCGCTTCGCTGATCGACCAGCCGCCCTGGTGCGGCAGCATGGAATCGCGCAGAGCCTTGGAGGCCATGTACATCATCATCAATGCGTCGTTGGCGCCGGGGGCGCGCGCCGCCGAATGTGCTTGCGGAATGGGTGCAGCACCCGCAGCCAGCGCCCAGCGCTCCGGTTGGTCGCAGATGAAGCGATAGATCATCGCGTAGGCCGCGCCGCAATGCGTGTCCCAGCGCGCAGTGTTGCAGAGCGGCAGCATGTAGAACGGATGAAAGGAGATCATGCCGGCAAGGCCGTCATAATAGCCCTTGGCGGCATGGATCGGCTTTGACCCGCGCACCTTTTCCGCCGGCTCGCCGGTGAAGCGCAGCGTGCCTGATATGCCGTGGCGCTGCATCGCCGCCTTGGTCGCCAGCAGCCCGCCGAGGCTCGAAATCCCGAGGCCGGAATGCGGGTCGGTGTGGCCGCCGGCCTGGTTGCCAAGTCCCCGGCGCGGACGCTCGACCGTAGCGGCATCCTGGCAATTGCCCGGCACCGCGTCGTATTCGGCGTACATGCCGATGGTCGGGCCGGGGCCGTTGGTCCAATGCGCGCAGAAGGCGGTCGGCATGCCGGCGGAGCCTTCTTCGACGGAAAAGCCTTCGAGTTTCAGCCGCTCGACATACCAGGCGGCTGATTGATACTCCCGCCACGCGGTCTCGCCGTAATCGAAGATGGTGCGTGTCCACGCGGACAACAACGGCTGGATGCCGTCGAGACAGGCAAGGGCGGTTGCTTGCGCCGAGGTGGCCACCGGTTTCTCCATGGCAAGAGAAGAAAGCAGTGAAGCGGGTCGCTAAAAAGTGATATGTTTTCCCGGTTCGTGCAAATTCGGTTCACCTGAGGTTCCTTGCGTATACCATCGACACAAGCGCTGCGCGCGCTCGACAGCTTCGCCCGGCACGGCAGCGTCTGGCGCGCCGCCGACGAGTTGCACCTGACCCGCAGCGCTGTTAGCCATCAGCTTCGCCTGCTGGAGCGCGACCTCGGCTTCGACCTGCTCGAACGCATCGGCAAGGGCGTGGCGTTGACGCCGCGCGGCCAGCGCTACGCCAGCGATGTGCGCAAAGCGCTCACCGTTCTGGGCGACGCGGTGACGCGCGATGCCGGCACCGGCGTCGGCGGCTCGTTCGCCGTCAGTTGCACGCCCGGCTTCGCCTCGCTGTTCTTGTGCACCCATATCGGCGAGTTCCGGCAGATGTATCCTGACGTGGCGCTGCGCATCCTGACGCCGCGCCGGCTCGACGATGTCAGCAATGCCGATGCCGATGCCTTCATTGCATTTGGTGTCGGCAATTGGCCGAACCGGGCGGTCGAGCCGCTCTGTGAAATCTCGTTCACGCCGCTCTGCAGCCCGACGCTGCTCAACAAGGTCGGCGGTTTCTCCCGGCCGTCGGACGTGCTGCGCGCCAACCTGCTGCATCTCGATGACACCGAGGATTGGGCGCGCTGGCTGGCGCTGTCCAAGGTGGAAAACCCCGACATTGAGGGCGGCATCTTCTTTTCGGACATGAACCTCGTCTTTTCGGCGGCGATTGCCGGCCAGGGCATCGCCATGGGCGACGAACTGACCAGCCGGCGGGCGCTGAGCGAGGGCCGGCTGGTCAGGCCGTTCGACATCGCGATCAAGTCGCCGCGCTCCTATTTCCTGGTCTCCGAACACGCCAAGGCTTCGCATCCGGTGCTGGAAGCGTTCGCAGGATGGCTGCGGTCGAAACTCCAGGAGAACCGCATTCTGCCGTATTGAGGGCAGGTGGCGACATCTCGCAATAGATGAATGAAATTTGCCGATCAGGCGAAAACTATTCGGTTGCGGTGAGCCGGCACCCTGCCTACGATTTCGACAAGCGTTAGGGAAAGGGCAGTATGCAGCAACCCGGCCGTGCCGCAGAGATCAAGGCAATCGGGATCGGCAAGAGCTTCGGCTCGTTCCGTGCGCTGGACAATCTGTCGCTCGATATCGGCCGTGGCGAGTTCCTGACCCTGCTCGGGCCGTCCGGTTCGGGCAAGACCACCTTCCTGATGATCCTTGCCGGCTTCGTGCAGCCGACCGAGGGCAAGCTGCTTAGCGACGGCGTCGACATCACCGACCGGCCGGCCGAGCAACGCGCCGCCGGCATGGTCTTCCAGGGCTACGCGCTGTTCCCGCATATGAGCGTCGAAGCCAACATCGCCTTCCCACTCAAGGTGCGCAAGAAATCGGCCGCCGACATCAAGCGCCGTGTCGGCGAGATGATCGAGCGCGTCGGCCTCAAGGGCCACGAGAAAAAACTGCCGGCGCAACTGTCGGGCGGCCAGCAGCAGCGCGTGGCGCTGGCCCGCGCGCTGGTGTTCGAACCGGGCGTGCTGTTGCTCGACGAACCGTTTTCCGCGCTCGACAAGGGCCTGCGCGGCCAGATGCAGGCCGAGATGAAGCGGCTGCACCAGGAGACCGGCACCACCTTCGTCTTCGTCACCCACGACCAGAGCGAGGCACTGGCGCTGTCGTCGCGCGTTGCCATCTTCAACCACGGCAAATTGCTGCAGGTTGGAGCGCCCGACGAGGTCTACGACCGGCCGGACAACCGCTTCGTCGCCGAGTTCCTCGGCGAGATCAATATGCTGCCGCTGAAGGGGGTCAAGCCTGCCGGCAATGGCTCGACCGGCCTGTGCGAGGACCGCGCGGTCAGCATGGGCTGCAAGGCCGAACTCGTGCGCGGCGATGCCATCCTGGCGATCCGGCCCGAATACATGTCGATATCGAGCGAGGCGGCAGATGGTGAGAATGGGATCGCCGCTACCGCCACCAACTCCACCTATCTCGGCGCGGCAACGCGGCTCGACCTGACGACGCGGCAAGGCGCCAAGGTCACGGTCTCGGTGCCGAGCGAGGTGGCTGCCGCGGCGTTGAGCAAGGGCAACTCCGTCTGGCTCACCTGGCCGGCGGAAAAGGGTTTCCTCCTTCCGCATGGAGGGCAATGACGAACGGTGTGGTGAGATATCGCAGCACCGATTCCGGCACTATCAACAACAAGAAAGGGGAACTGACATGACACATGATACCAAGAAACAAGCCATCGAGAGCCTGTCCGCCAGGGCAGGCCGCGGTGAGATCTCGCGCCGGCAGTTCACGCAGCTGGCGGCACTCGTGCTGGCCGGCACGCCGATGCTGCTGCGCTCGACAGGTGCCTTTGCGCAGGCCAAGGAACTTGTGCTGGTCAACTGGGGTGGCGATGCCATCACCGCCTACGATGCCGCCTATGGCCAGGCCTTCACCAAGGACACCGGCATCACCGTCAAGATGGACGGTTCGGGTCCGACCGAAGGTGCCATCGCCGCGCAATTCAAGAGCGGCGCGCCGACCTGGGATCTCGTCGATGTCGATCCGTTCTCGGCCATCACGCTCGGCGCCCAGGGGGCTCTCGAGCCGATCGATTACAACATCGTCGACAAGAAGAAGATGCGGCCCGGCTTTGGTTGGGAATACGCCGCCTCGACCTATTTCTTCTCCTATGTCATCGCCTATGATTCCGAGAAGTACGGCAAGGACGCGCCGACCGGCATGGCCGATTTCTTTGATGTGAAGAAATTCCCCGGCAAGCGCTCGCTCTACAAATGGGGCGTGTCGAGCTGGGAAGCGGCGCTGCTCGCCGACGGTATCGCGCCTGCGTCGCTCTACCCGCTCGACCTCAAGCGCGCCCATGACAAGATCGCCGCCTTCAAGGAAAACGTCGTTGCCTATTGGGGTGGCGGCGCCGAAAGCCAGAGTGTGCTGCTCAATGGCGAGGCCTCGATGGCGATCGTCTGGTCGACCCGCGCTTCACTGATCGAGCAGGATAGCGGCGGCAAGATCAAGTTCATCTGGGACCAGGGCCTGATCTCGCCCGGTGCGCTCGCCGTGCTCAAGGGCAATCCCGGCGGCAAGGACGCTGCGATGAAGTTCATCGCCAGTGCCCAGGACGCTGAAAAGCAGCTGGTCATGTTCGACAAGCTCGGCCAGGGCCCCGCCAACCCGGCGGCAGACGCGCTGATCCCGGCCGACAAGAAGCGCATCAACCCGGTCGATCCCGAGAACATGAAGAAGCAGATCGCGCTCGACATGGACTGGTACGCCAAGAACTACGGGCCGGCGCTCGACGAATACACCAAGATCATCTCGGCCTGATCAGGGCAGGGGTAATCGGGTCGAAATGAGATCCTATCTCTCCGACAGGATGGGCGCGGCGCTGTTGATGGCGCCGCTGCTCCTGTTTCTTGTCCTGGCCTATGCCTGGCCGTTCCTCGGCGTCGTCAAATGGAGCTTCACGCTGCCGACGCCCGGCCTCGGCCAGTATGAGGCGCTGCTTACCGACGATCTCGTGCAGTCGGTGTTCATCCGCACGCTGCGCATCGCGGCGGTCGTCACCGTGGTTTCGGTGGCCGCTGCCTACGCCATCACCGTCGTCTGGGTGCGTGGAACCCCGGCACAGCGCCTGGTCGCCGAGTTCTGCATTCTCGTTCCCTTCTGGATTTCCGTGCTGACCCGTGCCTTCGGTTGGGTGGCGCTGCTCTCCAATCGCGGCCTGATCAACAGCTGGCTGCAGGCGATCGGCTTCATTTCCGAACCGTTGGCGCTGGTGCGCAACGAATTCGGCGTCATCGTCGGCATGACGCATTTTCTCATTCCTTTCGCCGTCTTCCCGCTGGCATCGGCTATGCGCAGCCTCGACGACCGCGTGCTCCTGGCCGCGCGCGGGCTCGGCTCCAGCCGCATGCGCACCTTCTGGACAGTGTTCGTGCCGATGACGCGCTCCGGCATCATCGGCGCGGCGATGATCGTGTTCGTCTTCTCGCTCGGCTTCTTCGTCACGCCGGCGATCCTCGGTGGCGGCCGCAGCGTCATGATCGCCGAGCTGATCTATCTCAGGATCTTCCAGAGCCCGGACTGGGGCCTGGGGGCGGCGATCAGCGTCGTGCTGGTGCTGTTCGTCGGCGCGCTGATGGCGCTTTTGTTCCGATATGTCAGACCGAAGCAGTTGATCTGATGCCGACCTACCGCCCCGGTCCCGTCTCGCTGATCATCGCCGCCCTCGTGGCGCTGTTCCTGCTGATGCCGCTGCTCGCCGTCATCCCGGTGTCGCTGACGCCGAGCCGCATGCTGGCGATGCCGTCGGGCGAACTGTCGCTGCGCCACTACCGGGCGCTGGTCGAGGACCCGCGCTGGCTCCAATCAATCCTGCTCTCGATCCGCATCGGTGTCGTCAGCAGTGCCTTTTCCACCGTGCTCGCGCTGTGCTTCAGCCTCGGCGTCTGGATGTTCCAGCCGCGCTTCACCGCGGCCCTGGTCGGTTTCGTGCTGCTGCCGATGGTGGTGCCGCCGGTGGTCTCGGCGATCACGCTCTACTTCCTGCTGACCTCGATGTCGGGCTTCAGCACGTTCTTCGGCTATGACACATGGCTCGGCGTCGCCATGGCGCATTCGGTGATGACGGTGCCCTTCGCCACCGTGCTGATGCTGGTCTCGCTCAGCCAGCTCGACCGGCGCATCGACCTTGCCGCGCGGGGCTTAGGGGCCACTGTGTGGGAGCGCGCCACCCGCATCATCATGCCCAACATCAAGTTCGGCATCATCACAGCGGCACTGCTCTCCTTCGTGCTGTCGTGGGAAGAAATCGGCGTCACCCTGTTCATCACCTCGGTCAACGCCATCACCCTGCCGAGGCTGATGTGGATGGGCCTGCGCGACAACATCGACCCGGCGATCGCCGCGCTCTCGGTGATCCTGATCATCATCACCGTGCTGGTGCTGGCGGTGCGCAGTTTCGTGGCCAGGCAGCGCGGAGCCTAGACAAACCGCACCGAGACGCGGCCAAACCGGCCGAGATCGCCGGTGACTTCGTCGCCTGCCTCGACGCTTATCGGCGTCACACAGGTGCCTGTAATCACCACCTGTCCCGGTTGGAGCGCTATGCCCAGGCCCGACAGCTCGTTGACGAGCCAGGTGAGCGCGATGCGAGGATCGCCCAACACGGCCGCTCCCGATCCGTTGTGCTGCGACTTTCCGGAAACGAAAGCGACCACGGGGTGCTTTGCAAGGTCCACGCCGCGCCAGTCGTCTTCCGCCGCCTCGCCGATGACAAACAGATTGGCGCAGGCATTGTCCGCAATGAGCTGCGGCGCCCCGACGGCGCAGAAATCGTCATAGCGTGAGTCCGGAATTTCGATCGCCGGGTGCAAGGTCGCCACGGCTTTCATCACTTCGGCGATTTCATAGGGTGCCGGACGAGGCGGCAGTTCGCGGCCGAATCGGAAAGCGAACTCGATCTCGGCCACGCGCATCTTGCTCGTCGCCAGGGAAACGGTCCCGCCGACCTCCACCGCTTTTTCGGCCAGGAGATGTCCGGCCATCGGGCCGTCGACATTGATGTGCCTTTGTCCGGCCAGACTGGTCGCGGCAATCTTCCAGCCGAAAAGCGAGGCCGCCGAGCGATCCAGGACATGCGACTGGATGGCGTAACCTTCGAGCCGTGTTTGTGGGCGCAACGCCTCAGGTATGGCGCCGAGACGGGTGCCCTTGTCCCAGTGGCCTACCAACAACCGCGAGGCAGCCCTGGTCTTTTCTGCATCGAGCATCATCAGCTTCCGAAATTGCTTCGTGGATCGTCATGCGACCCTGTAGCGAGAATATGTAACCAGGAATCGAGAGTCCATGTTCGCGGCGCGGTGCCCGCGGACGATGGTGTTGGCAAAGTCGCCCTTTCGAGATCATCGGCATCCATCATTCCGATGACGAATCGCCATCGCCTCCGCGCGTCGAATGGCTATATCTGTCAGAACACGCAGAACGCGGACAGCTTCCGAAAAGCAATAATCGGCAGCGCAGGAACTGGAGGAAAAGACGATGACCGCGCCAGGCGATTTACAGCAGGCACTGTTTCTCAGGCTGAAAAGCGATGCATCGCTGTCGGCCTTGCTGGGCGGCGCCGGACTGCTCGAACGGCCAGCCGAGAATGCCGCTTTTCCGTACGTGACCTGCGGCCAGACCTCCGCTTTTGACTGGGATACGGGCACCGAGAACACCGACGATCAGTTGATTACGCTGCATGTCTGGTCGAAAGCCCATGGCGACGCCGAAACGCTTGCCATCATGGCCGCCATCCAGGCGCGCCTTGCCGACGCAGCACTGGTGATTGGCCCTCGCGGCCAGACACGACTGTCGCTGGAATTTGCCGAAGCCCGCCATGACGAGGATCTGCTCGTCCATCACGGGCTGCTGCGTTTTCGCGCGATAACGCAGGAAAATGCCTGATGCGCTTTCAATATGGTCAAAACCGAGTCTAGACTGGACTTTCGCGGGATTTCACCTGTTCGAGGCGGTGAAATTCCAGGTTGATTGTCTCGCGTTGCAGGGGGTGTGGCGAGGATGTTTTCAGCGGCGTTCACCGTTCATTTCACGTTCAGCACCGATGCGTTACAACGCCGGTCATGAAAACGCTTCGCTCCCACTTCCGAATTGCGACACTGGCGCTTTGTGCTGCCGGGCTGTTCGCGTCGCGGGCGATGGCGATGCCGGTCATCGCGCCGCCCGACCTGGCCAGTCCGATCGTACTGGCGGCGTCCGATTGCTACGCCATCGGCCAGCAGGTGGCCGAGCAGAATGGCGGAACCCTGGCCAAGGCCTCGCAATCGACGCGCGGAGGTCAGCCTGTCTGTGTCATCGTCGTGCTCGTTCCAGGCAAGGACGGACAACGTCCGCGACGTTCCGAGATCGTCGTTCCGCTGAACTGACCCAATCAACCTAGGCTACGTTTCCCAGGCCGCCGGAATCGGCCTATATCTGCCCCAGTCTTCAATCTGACAAAGCTCTTCAATCTGACCAAGCCCTTCAATCTGACAAAGCTCTTCAACAGGTATCGAACTCCGCATGCGTGTACTCGTCGTCGAAGATGACAAGGATCTCAATCGGCAGATATCGGATGCGCTGGTCGATGCCGGCTATGTCGTCGACCGCGCCTTCGACGGCGAGGAAGGCCATTTCCTTGGCGACACAGAGCCCTATGACGCGGTCGTGCTCGATATCGGCCTGCCGCAGATGGACGGCATAAGTGTGGTCGAGCGCTGGCGGCGCGGCGGCCGCAAGATGCCGGTGCTGATCCTGACGGCGCGCGACCGCTGGAGCGACAAGGTCTCCGGCATCGATGCCGGCGCCGATGACTACGTCACCAAGCCGTTCCACATCGAGGAGGTGCTGGCGAGGTTACGAGCCCTGATCCGGCGAGCAGCCGGCCATGCCTCGTCCGAACTGACCTGCGGGCCGCTGCGTCTCGACACCAAGGCCTCCAAGGCCGATGTCGACGGCGTGCCGCTGAAACTGACGTCGCACGAATTCCGCCTGCTCGCCTATCTGATGCACCATATGGGCGAAGTGGTCTCGCGGACCGAACTGGTCGAGCATCTCTACGATCAGGATTTCGACCGCGATTCCAACACCATCGAGGTGTTTGTCGGGCGGCTGCGCAAGAAGATGGGCATCGACATGATCGAAACCGTGCGCGGCATGGGCTACCGCATGCGTGAGCCGGAGGCGTAACTCGGAACCGCTCAAACCAACCGCAAGGACGCCGCTTTCGCTGCGTTTGTGGCCGCGTTCGCTGACGTTCCGCGTTATCGCCTTTTCCACGGTCTGGGCGATCGTGACGCTCGTTGTCATCTTCACCTTGATCACCACCCTATACCGCCAGGCCAGCGAGCGCGGCTTCGACAGCCTGCTTTCGGCGCATCTGTTCAACCTGATCGGTTCGATCGGCATCTCCGACAGCGGGGCGCTGACTGGCGCGCCAGACCTCGGCGACCTTCGGTTCTCGGAGCCGAATTCGGGCTGGTACTGGTCGGTCGAGCCCGCTTCGGAGGGCGTGCATGGCGATCTCCACTCGTCGTCGATGACCACGACGATCCCATCACCGAGCGTTGCCGAGGTGCCGTTCAATGCCAGTTTTCAGCGCAGCTACGCAGCCGAAGGCATCGACGGCGAACAACTCGAAGTTTTCGAGAGCGAATTCGTTCTCGACGCCAAGAACCGGGCCGCGCGTTTCCGCGTCATGGGCAACCAGAGCGAACTCGAACAGGAAATCGCTACCTTCCAGCGCCGCCTGCTGACCTATCTCAGCCTGTTCGGCGTCGGCATGATCGCCATCAACGCGATCGCCATCCTGCTCGGCCTGCAGCCGCTGCGCCGGGTCAGGAACGCGCTCGCCATGGTGCGCGAGGGCACCGCGCAGAGGCTCGACGGCCGCTTCCCGGCCGAGATCGAACCGCTTGCCAATGAAACCAATGCGTTGATCGAAAACAACAGGCGCATCGTCGAGCGGTCGCGAACACAGGTCGGCAATCTCGCCCATTCGCTGAAGACGCCGCTGGCGGTACTGCTCAACGAGGGCCGCGCGCTCGGCGGCGCCAAGGGGCAGCTGATCGCCGAACAGGCCGCTTCCATGCAGAAGCAGGTCGAACACTATCTCCAGCGCGCCCGCGTCGCGGCACAGCGCGACAGCGTCGTCTATCGCACGCCGGTGACGCCGCTGGTGCAGCGCATGGTGCGGGTTCTGCAGAAGCTCAATCCGCAGACAAATCTGTCGCTGTCGCTGCCGGCGGCCGAAATCGTCTTCGCCGGCGAGCGCGAGGATCTTGAGGAATTGCTGGGCAATCTCCTTGAAAACGCGATGAAATGGGCAAAGAGCGCGGTGCAGGTTTCGGTCGTGCCCTTGACCGGCAAGGACGACCCGGCCGGCCTGTTCGAGATCAGCATAGAGGATGACGGTCCGGGCATTCCCGAGGACAAGGCGCGCGAGGCGCTGAAGCGAGGACGGCGTCTGGACGAGACAAAGCCCGGAACAGGTCTGGGGCTGGCCATTGTCGCAGACCTCGTCAACGAGTATGGAGGCGTTCTGACGCTCGAGCGGTCCGGTATGGGCGGATTGAAGGCGGTGGTGCGATTGCGGAGCCTTCAGTGATGTTCACCAGGGCCAATCGACATAGAGGGACGGGAGATGTTATTGGCGGCATGTCGATTGGTCTCGCAGCTGCCAACGGCCAAATTTCCGACAAATATCAATACTATGGCCACGCCAACTTCTCCGATGACGCGGCCCCCGGCGCATCCATGGCAGGCTCCCACTCAAGAAAATCGGTTGTTGGCATGAAGATTCGCGTCGCTCTCGTTTCCGCATTGCTGGCCGTTTCCGGCTGCACCACCTTGAGCGGCAAGGGTCCAGCCATAGCAGTGGCACCGGCCTCGACACCTCCTTCCAGCGGCAAGGTGACCACGACGATCATTTCGGCGATGGGCGGCGGCCTCATCAGCGGGACGATCGGCAACGGCCTCAGCGAGACCGAGAAGCGCAGCGCGCTCGAGGCTGAATACAAGGCGCTGGAATATACGACCAGCGGCCAGAAGGTGACGTGGAAAGGCGCTCAGGCTTCGCGCTACGGCGAGGTGGTTCCGGCCCAGCCGTACCGCGTCGGTTCGCAGGACTGCCGCCAGTACACGCAGACGGTGTTTTCCGGCGGCGCCGGGCTCACGGCGCGCGGAACCGCTTGCCGCAACGCCGATGGCAGCTGGACGCCGCTGACCTGACGACCGTCTGCCGATGATTGGCGGCTGGCGTCGTCAAAGCGTCGCAGCATGCATCTGTTGGCACGGCAGAGCTCTGCCGGTATTGGAAGAACCATGCTGTTCTGGGTCATAGCCGCCATTCTCACGCTGGGTGCAAGCCTGGCGGTGCTGCTGCCGCTGGCCGCCAGCGCCAAGGGCGCGTCGTCGAGCGGCGAACATGATCTCGAAGTCTATCGGGACCAATTGTCCGAGCTTGACCGCGACGCCGCGCGTGGCTTGATCCAGCCGGCCGAAGCAGCCGAGGCCCGCGCCGAGATCGCTCGCCGCATCCTTCGCCTTGACAATGCGGGTACCGCCGGCGGCGCAAACCCTGGCCGAGCGTCGATCACGGCAAGGCTGGTGGCAACCGTAGCCGTGCTGGCGGTGCCGCTGGTCAGTTGGGGGCTCTATGTCCAGCTTGGCTCTCCTGACCTGCCGTCGCAACCGCTCAGCGAGCGGTTGGCCAAGAATCCCGCCGACAGTTCGGTCGACGAGCTGGTGGCGCGGGCCGAAGCCCATCTGGCCGCCAATCCCACCGACGGCAGGGGCTGGGACGTGCTCGCACCGGTCTATCTGCGCATGCAGCGCTTTTCCGACGCGGCGGGAGCCTATCGCAACGCCATTCGGCTCGATGGCGACAGCGCCGTTCGCCAGGCCGGTCTCGGCGAGGCGATCGCCAGCGCGGCAGGCGGCATTGTCTCGGCCGATGCCCAGGATGCTTTCGAGGCAGCCCTGAAGCTCGATCCGGCCAACGCGAAGGCGAGTTTCTACCTGGCCATGGCGTTGGCGCAGGAGGGGCGCGCCAAGGAAGCGACCACGGCATGGCAGGCGATGCTGGGCAGATTGCCGCCGGACTCGCCATGGCGCGGTGCGGTCGAGCAGGCGCTGGCCAAATCCGGAGGCTCCGACGTCGCCTCCAGCGGCGCCACCAACGGTCCCGATGCCGGCGATGTCGACGCCGCATCCTCGATGTCGCCGCAGGATCGGGAGGCCATGATCAATACGATGGTCGCCGGCCTCGACGACAAACTGCGGCAAAATCCGCGTGATCCGGAAGGATGGATGCGGCTCGTTCGTTCCTATGTCGTGCTCGGCAAAGCCGATCAGGCGCGTGAGGCGCTCGGTCGCGCCATCGCCGTCTTTGGAGCCGACAGTGAGCAGGCGAAGAAATTCACCGCCTTTGCCGCTTCGCTTGGCCTTGCGGCGACGGAGTAGAACAAGACATGACGCGCAAGCAGAAACGATTGTCGGTGATCGCGGGCGGGCTGGTCTTCCTGGGTGCCGCGACCGGGCTGACTTTTTACGCGCTTGGCCAGAAGGCCTCCTTTTTCTACATGCCGGCCGATCTCACCACCGCCAGTGTCCAGCCTGGCCAGCGCATCCGGTTGGGTGGATTGGTCGAAAAAGGCACGATCCAGCGCGGGCAGGGGGCCACGGTCGGCTTTTCGGTGACCGACACGCACAAATCGGTCAAGGTCACCTACACCGGCATCCTGCCCGACCTTTTCCGCGAAGAGCAGGGCGTCATCACCGAGGGTACTTTCGGCCCGGACGGGGTTTTTGTTGCCGATAGCGTGCTGGCCAAGCATGATGAGCGCTACATGCCCAAAGAGGTTGCGGACGGCCTCAAGGCCAAGGGCGTCTGGCAGGAGAACAAGAGTGAATAGCTCCGGCAGGAGAGCGACAATGGATCACGGGCATGGTTGAAACCGGACATTTCGCCCTCGTCCTGGCGTTTGCGCTTTCGCTGGTGCAGACGGTGGTGCCGCTGTTTGGCGCGCGCCTGAACAACCAGCGCCTCATGGCCGTCGGCGGTCCGGTCGCGGTGACCGGCTTTGCCTTGACGGCGCTGTCCTTCGCAGCGTTGGCGAGTGCCTATGCAAGCTCCGATTTCTCGGTGGCAAGCGTGTGGGAAAACTCGCATTCCTTGCAGCCGTTGATCTACAAGATCACCGGAACCTGGGGCAATCATGAAGGCTCGATGCTGCTTTGGGTGTTGATCCTGACCTTCTTCGGCGCGCTCGTCGCCGCTTTCGGCTCCAACCTACCGGCGACGCTGCGCGCCAATGTGCTTGCGGTGCAAGGCGCCATCGGCGCCGCCTTCTTCCTCTTCATCCTGGCGACGTCCAATCCGTTCATCCGGCTCAATCCGGCGCCGATCGAAGGCCGCGATCTCAACCCGATCCTGCAGGATCTCGGCCTCGCCATCCACCCACCGTTCCTCTATCTCGGCTATGTCGGCTTCTCGATCTGTTTTTCCTTCTCGGTCGCCGCCCTCATCGAAGGCCGCATCGACGCGTCCTGGGCGCGCTGGGTGCGGCCGTGGACGCTGGTCGCCTGGATGTTCCTGACCGGCGGCATCGCCATGGGATCGTACTGGGCCTACTATGAACTTGGCTGGGGCGGTTTCTGGTTCTGGGATCCGGTCGAGAACGCCTCCTTCATGCCGTGGCTGGCGGGTACAGCGCTGCTGCATTCGGCCATCGTCATGGAGAAGCGCTCGGCGCTGAAGATCTGGACGCTGCTGCTCGCCATCCTGACCTTCTCGCTGTCGCTGCTCGGCACCTTCCTCGTGCGTTCAGGCGTGCTGACCTCGGTGCACGCCTTTGCCACCGATCCGACGCGCGGCGTGTTTATCCTGTGCATACTGACGCTGTTTATCGGCGGCTCGCTGGCGCTGTTTGCGCTGCGCGCTTCCCGGCTGACGACCGGCGGCCTGTTCCAGCCGATTTCCCGAGAAGGGGCGCTGGTCCTCAACAATCTGTTCCTGACGACGGCGACGGCGACCGTCCTCGTCGGCACACTCTATCCGCTCGCCGTCGAAGCCTTTTCAGCCGACAAGATCTCGGTCGGCGCGCCGTTCTTCAATCTCACCTTCGGACCGCTGATGGTACCGTTGCTGCTCGTGGTTCCGTTCGGGCCGTTGCTGGCTTGGAAGCGCGGCGATGTCTTCGCCGTCGCGCAGCGCCTTATGGTGGCCTTTGCAGCGGCGCTGCTGGCGACGCTGGTCACCGCTTTGTTCATCGACGGCGCCTCGGTGTTCGCAGCCCTGGGCGTTGGCCTTGCCGTCTGGCTGATCCTTGGCGCGCTCACCGATCTCGCCGTCAAATCGGGGGTCGGCAATGTCGCCGCCGGGATCATGGTCAGGCGCTTGCTCGGCCTGCCGCGCTCGGTCTTCGGCACTGCCTTCGCTCACCTTGGCCTCGGCCTGACCACGCTCGGCATCGTCGGCACACTTTGCTTCGGCACCGAGAAGATCCTGTCGATGCATGCCGGTGAGACCGTCGAACTGTCCGGCCATACGCTGCGTTTCGTCGGGCTTTATCCGGCCCAGGGACCGAATTACAGCGAGGATCTCGGCCGCTTCGAACTGATCGGCGTCAGCGGCAGCCCTGTTGGCGAAATCAGCTCCGCCAAACGGTTTTATCCGGTTCGGCAGATGACGACGACGGAATCGGGCATCAGAACGATTGGTTTCTCGCAGCTCTACATCTCGCTCGGCGACGAGGGCAATGACGGTTCCGTCGTCGTGCGTTTGTGGTGGAAGCCGCTGGTGACGTTGATCTGGGGCGGCGGCCTGATGATGATGGCGGGCGCGGCGATGTCACTGATGGACCGGCGCCTGCGCGTCGGCGCGCCGTCGCGGCGGCGCAAGCAGGCGAGCGCGGTGCCATCCGCGACCCTGCCATGAACGCGCGGCTTTCTCTGACCTCCATTGTCCTGCTGCTGGCGCTGTTCTTTGCCGGCACGGCCTCGGCGGTGAAGCCTGACGAGGTGCTGCCTGATCCGACGCTGGAGGCGCGGGCGCGGGCGCTGTCGGAAGGCTTGCGCTGCATGGTCTGCCAGAACCAGTCGATCGACGAATCCGATGCCGACCTTGCCCGCGACCTGCGCGTCCTTGTGCGTCAGCGCCTCGTCGCCGGCGACACCGACCAGCAGGTCATGGACTACGTGGTTTCGCGATATGGCGAGTTCGTGCTGCTGAAGCCGCGATTCGATCTGCGCAATGCGTTGCTATGGGGCACGCCCGTCCTGCTGTTGCTGGTGGGAGGTGTTTTCATCGTGCTGACCGCGCGGTCGCGCCGCGTGCTGGCAACAAAATCCCTGTCCGCCGAAGAACAGGCATCGTTGGACGCCATATTGCGCCGCGACTGACGTCCGCCGTCACTCCCAAACATTACCAAAGTTTCATGTGTCGGAAATGGCGCTGTAATGTGTGCCGCTCTAATTCTCCTTTCCGAGGATGCCGACCAAGCAGCGTCCGTTGAAAGAGGATAAGAGATCCATGAATATTGCCCCCAATTCATATTCCGTCACCCGCAAGCGTCTCATGGCTGCCGTCGCATCTGTCGCCGTGGCCGGTGCGATCGGGGTTGGCGCGCTGACCAGCGGAACCAGCCCTGTTCTGGCCGATGCCGTACGCGTCGAGGCGCCGCAGGTGCCGGGCTTCGCGGATGTCGTCGAGCGCGTTTCTCCCGCCGTTGTCAGTGTCAAGGTCAAGGCCAAGATCAGCCCGGCCGCCGATGATGGCTCCGAGCCGTCCGACGACCAGGATGGCATGAACAACCTGCCCAACAATCCACAGCTGCGCCGCTTCTTCAAGGAATTCCGTGGCTTTGGTGACCAGGACGGCCAGGGTGGCGGCAACAGGCGCTTCAGCCACCGCGACCGCAACAACGATCAGCCGCGGCCGGTTGCCCAGGGCTCGGGCTTCTTCATCTCGGATGACGGCTATCTCGTCACCAACAATCACGTTGTTTCGGAAGGTTCGGCCTTCACCGTGGTGATGCATGACGGCAAGGAACTCGACGCCAAGCTGGTCGGCACCGACCCGCGCACCGATCTCGCCGTGCTCAAGGTCGACGGCGTCGGCAAGTTTACCTATGTCGACTTCGCCGATGACTCCAAGGTTCGCGTCGGCGACTGGGTGGTGGCCGTCGGCAATCCGTTCGGCCTTGGTGGAACCGTCACCGCCGGCATCGTCTCCGCCCGCGGCCGTGACATCGGCGCTGGCCCTTATGACGACTTCATCCAGATCGACGCATCGGTCAACCGCGGCAATTCTGGCGGTCCGACCTTCAACCTCAACGGCCAGGTCGTCGGCATCAACACCGCGATCTTCTCGCCATCCGGCGGCAGCGTCGGCATCGCCTTCGACATTCCCGCTTCGACCGCCAAGCAGGTCGTTCAGGACCTGATGAAGAGCGGTTCCGTGCAGCGCGGCTGGCTCGGTGTGGAAATCCAGCCGGTCACCTCCGACATCGCTGAGTCGCTTGGTTTGAAGTCCAACAACGGCGCACTGGTTTCCAGTGCCCAGGACGATGGTCCCGGCAAGAAGGCGGGCATCACGGCCGGTGACGTGATCACCCAGGTCGACGGCAAAGATGTCGCTTCGCCGAAGGAACTGGCCCGGCTGATCGGCGCCTATTCGCCTGGCAAGTCGGTCGACGTCACCGTGTGGCGCGACGGCAAGAGCCAGACGGTCAAGGTCGATCTCGGCAAACTGCCCTCGAGCGACAAGCAGGCCTCTGTCGACCAGCAGCAGCCCGCCGCCCCGGCCAAGCCCGACACGCTGGCCGATCTCGGCCTGACCGTTACCAAGTCTGAAAACGGCAAGGGACTGGTGGTGACCGATGTCGATCCCGACAGCGATGCCGCCGATCGCGGTATCCAGCCGGGCGACGTCATCACGTCGGTCAATTCGACCGAAGTGAACGGCACCGACGACGTCACCAAGGCGATGACCGATGCAGTCAAATCCGGCCGCAAGGCAGTGCTGATGCAGATCACCCGCGACGACACCAATCGTTTCGTCGCGCTGCCCGTCGCCAAGGGCTGAGGTCGGCCCCGGAGCGTTCTCTCGGCCTTTCCAGGTGGGTGAGGGCGTTCCGGCGGCAGGTTGGACTTTTCCAGTGCGGCAGTTTCAACACCCCCGAGCCGCCGTACGGGAAAGCATGGAGAAGCGTGCGTTAGTCAGTCATCGCGCCTTCCCCCGGCGGCAGCGGACTTCCCATCGTCCGCTGCCGCACACTTTCAAAAGCGCTACCGCGATCCGATGCAAATGACATCGCAAGCGAGCAGCTTTATCGCGTACGGCTTCGGGCAATCTTGATCGCGGTGCGCTTTGGCAAAGGCCACAATGCAGATGTCTGCCACTCAACCTTCCGGCGAAATCGCGTATAACAGCCCTATGAAGATTCTCGTCATAGAAGACGATCGCGAGGCTGCGGATTATTTGCAGAAAGCCTTTGCCGAGGCCGGTCACACTGCTCATGTCGCCGGTGACGGCGAAACCGGCTTTGCGCTCGCCGACGCGGGCGACTACGACGTGATGGTGATCGACCGGATGATGCCGCGTCGCGACGGCCTGTCGGTCATTGCCGGTCTCCGGTCCAGGGGCAACACAACGCCGGTGCTGATCCTGTCGGCGCTCGGCGAGGTCGATGATAGGGTCACGGGTCTACGCGCCGGCGGCGACGATTACCTGACAAAGCCCTATGCCTTCTCCGAGCTTCTCGCCCGCGTTGAGGTTCTGAACCGTCGCGCCAGCGCCAAGGAAGCCGAAACCGTCTACCGCGTCGGCGATCTCGAACTCGACAGGCTGTCGCATTCGGTCCGCCGTGCGTCACGCGAGATAACGCTGCAGCCGCGTGAATTCCGCTTGCTCGAATATCTGATGCGGCATGCCGGCCAGGTGGTGACGCGCACCATGCTGCTGGAAAATGTCTGGGACTACCATTTCGATCCGCAGACCAATGTCATTGACGTCCATGTCTCCCGGCTGCGCGGCAAGATCGAGAAGGGCTTCGACAAGCCCATCCTGCATACGGTTCGCGGCGCCGGCTATATGCTGAAGAGCGGCTAGCTGCGGCATGGCTCTTTCCGTGCCAGCCATCATGAAGACGACGGCAGCGCGGCTTTCGGCGCTCTACCTCCTGCTCTTCGCGCTCTGCGCGGTGGCGCTCGTCTTCTATATGACCTCGTTGTCGGCGCGCATGCTGACCGGGCAGACACAGGACACCATCAATGACGAGGTGCTCGGTCTGGCTCGCGCCTATCAACGCGGCGGTCTGCCGGTGTTGGTCCGTGTAGTCGAGGCCCGCTCGCGCCAGCCCGGCGCCAACCTCTATCTGATCGCCGAAGCCAACGGACAGATCCTGACCGGCAATGTGCAGAGCCTGGAGCCGGGCGTTCTCGAAACCGAAGGCTGGACCAGCAGTCCGTTCTCTTATCAGCGTTTTGGCGAGGGAGAGCTCGAGCGCCTGCGCAACCTTCCCGCCGAGCAGGGCACCACCACCCAATCCGAGCAGAACGATGCGCAGGCGCAGGGCGAAAAGGGCCACAACGCCATTGCGCTGGTGCTGCGGCTGCCGAACCAGATGATCATGCTGGTCGGCCGCGACCTTGGCGAGCCGGAGCGGTTTCGTGCGGTCATCCGCCGTGCGCTGATGCTGGCGCTCGGCATGATGGGGCTGGGCGGATTGCTGATCTGGTTTTTTGTCGGTCGCGCCGCGCTGAAGCGCATCGACAGCGTGTCGGAAGCCAGCCGTCGCATCATGGGCGGCGATCTGTCGGGCAGGCTGCCGGTGACGGGGGTTGGCGATGAGTTCGACCGGCTCTCCGAAAATCTCAATGCCATGCTGGCCAGGATCGCCACGCTCAATGAAGGCTTGAAGCAGGTTTCCGACAACATCGCGCATGATCTGAAGACGCCGCTGACCCGGCTCCGCAACCGGGCCGAAGCGACGCTTTCGGGCAAGCAAAAGCCCACCGACTACCGGCAGGCGTTGGAAGGCACCATTGCCGAGTCGGACCAGTTGATAAAAACCTTCAACGCCATCCTGATGATTTCCCGGCTGGAGGCTGGCTACTCCTCGGAGAACACCAACCGCGTCGACCTGGCGGAGGCCGTGCGCGATGTCGTCGAACTCTACGAGCCGGTGGCGGAAGAGGCAGGTGTGTCGCTGGAAGCAGACGCGCGCGAGGCGGTGTCCGTCAACGGCAACCGCGAACTGATCGGTCAGGCGCTGTCGAACATCGTCGACAACGCCATCAAATATTCGACCGGTGCCAATGCCCAGCCGGCGGTGCGCGTCACGCTCGAGCGAGCCGGTACGGACGTTCGCCTGTCTGTTGCCGACAATGGACACGGCATTCCCGACGATGGCGACCGGGCGCGAGCCACGGAACGTTTCGTGCGGCTGGAGAAGAGCCGTTCGCAGCCGGGTTCCGGTCTTGGCCTCAGCCTCGCCAAGGCGGTCATGACGTTCCACAATGGCCGGCTTGAACTCTTGCCTGGCAATCCCGGATTATCCGTGGTCATGAGTTTCCCAGCACGGGAGGATCACTGATGAGCACGGCTGCGAGGGCGAAAGATTGGCTGCTGAAGCCGGCGACCAGCCTGGCTCCGCTGGACGAAGACCGTGCGCGGCTGGAACTGGCCGAGATCGCTTCCGCGGCGCGCGAAGAAGGACTGACGCGGCTGGCCAAGTTCCTGGCCGGCAAGGGCGAGGGCCAGGATTTCCTTGCTGCCGTCTTCGATCTGTCGCCGTTCCTGCGCGATACCGCACGTCGCCGGCCGCAAATCCTGGACGGGCTGTTCGAGCAGACGATCGAGGCTCGACTGAAGGTGATCGGCGCCGCCATCGACCAGGTGCATCTAGCCGAAGCAGTCTCGGAATCCGGCTTGATGATGGAGCTGCGCCAGTGGAAGGCGGAGGCGCATTTCCTCATCGCGCTGGCCGATCTTGCCGGCGAGGCCGAAACGGCGCTGACGGTCCGGCGGTTGAGCGACCTCGCAGACGCCTGCACCCGCGCCGCCGTCGACTTCCTGCTGCGCGACGCGCATGGCCAGGGCAAACTCAAACTGCCGGATGTCGGCAATCCGTCGAAACAGTCGGGCTGGATCCTGCTCGGCATGGGCAAGCTCGGCGCGCATGAGCTGAATTTTTCCTCCGACATCGATCTGGTGGTTTTCTTCGATCCGGAAGCGCCTGCCGTCGTCGATCCGCTCGACGCCACCGAGTTGTTTTCGAGGCTGACGCGCCGCCTGGTGCGCATCCTGCAGGACCGCACCGAACACGGTTATGTCTTCCGCACCGATCTGAGACTGCGCCCAGACCCCGGTTCGACACCGCTGGCGATCCCGGTCGAGGCGGCACTGCGCTACTACGAGGCGCGCGGCCAGAACTGGGAGCGCGCCGCGATGATCAAAGCACGCCCGGTGGCAGGCGATCTGGCCGCGGGTGCGGCCTTCCTCAAGGAGTTGCAGCCCTATATCTGGCGCAAATACATGGATTATGCGGCGATTGCCGACGTCCATTCGATCAAGCGCCAGATCCACGCCCACAAGGGCCATGGCGAGATTGCGGTCAAGGGCCACAACGTCAAGCTTGGCCGCGGCGGCATTCGCGAGATCGAGTTCTTCGTCCAGACCCAGCAGCTCATCGCCGGCGGACGCTTCCCTGAACTGCGTGGCCGCGAAACCGTGCCGATGCTCGGCGAGCTTGCGACCCGCGGCTGGATCACCGCCGAGGCGCGCGATGCGCTTGCCCGCCAGTACTGGTTCCTGCGCCGCGTCGAACATGCCGTGCAGATGGTTGCCGACGAGCAGACGCACACGCTGCCGGAAGATGATGAAGGCCTGGAGCGCATCGCCCGCATGCTCGGCTTTGCCGATGCTTCTGCCTTTTCTCAAGCGTTCCGTGCCTCGCTGCAGCAGGTCGAACGCCACTACGCGGCACTGTTCGAAACAGCACCCGAACTGTCGACCGGCATCGGCAACCTGGTCTTCACCGGCGATGTCGACGATCCCGATACGCTGCAGACCTTGCACGGGCTCGGCTTTCAGCGGCCAAGCGACATCTGCCGCGTCATCCGTGGCTGGCATTTCGGCCGCTATCGCGTCACCCAGTCGGCGGAGGCACGCGAGCGGCTGACGGAACTGACGCCGGCGCTGCTGCGCGCCTTCGGCCAGACGCGCCGGGCCGACGAAGCTCTGATGCGCTTCGACGAGTTTCTCGCCGGCCTGCCGGCTGGCATCCAGCTGTTCTCCCTGCTGCAGTCCAATCCTGCCCTGCTGAAGCTTCTGGCGACGATCATGGGGGCCGCCCCCCGGCTGGCGGCGATCATCACCCGCAGGCCGCATGTCTTCGATGGTTTGCTCGACCCGGCCTTGCTCACCGAACTACCGGACCGCGCCTATCTGTCGGCGCGGCTTTCCGCCTTCGTCGAGGGCGACCGGCTTTACGAGGATGTGCTCGACCGGCTGCGCATTTTTGCCTCCGAGCAGAAATTCCTGATCGGTGTCCGGCTGCTCGCCGGCTCGATCGATCCGGCGCGGGCCGGCCGCGCTTTTTCCGATCTGGCGGATCTCACCATCGAGGCTGCGTTGCAGGCGGTGACGGCCGAATTCGCGGCACGCCACGGCACGATTGCCGGCGGCGTGGTTGCGCTGCTCGGTATGGGCAAGCTCGGCAGCCGCGAGCTGACCGCCGGATCGGATGTCGACCTGATCCTGCTCTACGACCACGCGTCGGATGCCGAAGAGTCCGATGGCGACAAGCCGCTGGCACCTTCGCATTACTACACCCGCATGACGCAAAGGCTGATCGCGGCGGTGTCCGCGCCGACGGCGGAGGGGGTGCTCTACGAACTCGACCTGCGCCTGCGGCCGTCCGGCAACAAGGGACCGGTGGCCACCCATATCGATGCCTTCAAGAAATACCAGCGCCAGGAAGCCTGGACCTGGGAACACATGGCGCTGGTCCGCGCCCGCGCCATTGCTGGCGACGCCAGCCTGTGCGGCGAGGTTGAAGCGGAAGTAGCGGCTGTACTTGGCCAGCCGCGCGATGCTGCAAAGGTGATGGCCGAGGCTGCGGACATGCGCGCTATGATCCAGAAGGAAAAGCCGCCACGCGATCTCTGGGACATCAAGCTTATTCCCGGAGGATTGATCGATCTGGAATTCATCGCCCAGGTGGCCATCATTACCGGGCAGGTCGAGACCGGGCGCCGCGCCACCGGCACCGCCGAGATACTGTCGCGCCTCGCACCGGGCTTCGTCGATGCCGGGATCAGGCAGGAGCTTGGCGACGCCTACGCGCTCTATCTTGCACTGACCCAGATGACGCGGCTGTGCCTCACCGGAGCCTTTGAGCGCGACGACGTTCCGCCGGGGCTTTCGGATCTGCTTCTGGCGGTGACCGACTTGCCGGATTTCGGTGTGCTGGAAGCACACCTCAAGGAGACGTCGCAGAAGGTCAGGAAGGACTTCGACCTTTTGCTTCGTACGGGATGACCGTGAAGCGATCGTCCCCTGGAACCGAAGACGTTTCGTGCTCTTCCGGTCTCATGCAGCTACTCTGTTCGCCGAATCTGCTGGAGCGCCCGGCTCGCGTGAGACTGCAAAATCCGGTCGCGCAGATAGGCATAGAAACGCGGCGGCAGCATGCCATAGTCGAATCGGGACGGTTTGCTGCCCGCGATGGGCCTGAGATCGGGACCCGGCCAGAGGAAGTCATTGGTTTCGGTCACGACGATCCATGACGGCGTGTCATCGAGGCCGAGATGGGCTTTGAGTGGCGCAGGTATTTCTACTGCATCGGCAGGATCAGCCGGTGGCGAGTGTGTGACCGGAACGACCGTTATAACTTCACGGCCTTCCACGACCCGGCGCGCGGCGACAATGGCGCATGGTCGGTTTTTGCGACCTTCTTCGGCACCCTTTTCGTGTTCTCTCACCCAGAGGTAAGAATAGGAAATCACCAGACCCGGGATAGGTTTGGGCAGGCTCACGGTGTCCAGTCTTTAAGCATCGCATCGAGCCCGGTATATTCGCTCGGTACGGCGCTTTCGGCGATGGCGTTCAGCGTCTCATCGTCCAGTTCTTCCGCGTTACGGGCGACTCGTCCCTTGACCAACACCTCGAACATCGCCGCCGACAGGAGTACCGTGTGGGTCCGGCCATTCTTTGTGATTGCGACCGGCGCACGCTGGGCAGCGTCCTGAAAACGCCCGACATTCTGCTGGAATTCTGTTGAAGTCACTCGCATGACAATGCCTCTCTTTTCTATCTAAAATAGATAAAATAGATAGTTTTGTCAAAGCATCTCACCTTGGGCCTGCGAGGTGGGATCAAGCTTGGAATGGTGATGAAATCTTCAGGCTGCGGCCTTGATCGCCGGCGCGGCCTTCTTCACCGGGATGCGCACCGACACGATCGTGCCGACTCCTTCGCTCGACCGGATCTTCAGCGCGCCGCCCTGGAGTTCGGCCAGCGAACGTGAGATGGCAAGACCAAGGCCGGACCCGGCATGGCTCTTGGAGAACTGGTTCTGCACCTGCTCGAAAGGCCGTCCGAGTTTGCCGAGCGCATCCTTGGGGATGCCGCAGCCATTGTCCTCGATCGTCAGCACCAGCGCGCCGGATGTGTTGCGGGCCCTGACCGATATGTGGCCGCCCTGGCCGGTGAACTTCACCGCATTGGACAAAAGGTTGATGACGATCTGCTTGATCGCACGGCGATCGGCGACCAGCGTCAGCGCATCGGCAATGCGCGTTTCCACGGTGATGGCCTTTTGCGCCGCCTGCAGCGAGACGACGCGAACTGTTTCGCTGATCAGCGGGCCGAGGTCGATCTCCTCCCGGTCCAGCGAAAACTGGCCGGCCTCGATCTTGGACATGTCGAGAATGTCGTTGATGACGCCCAGGAGATATTTTCCGCTGCTGTTGATGTCGGTGGCATATTCCTCGTAGCGCTCCGATCCGAGCGGGCCGAACAGCCCTTGTTCCATCAGTTCGGAGAAGCCGATGATGGCGTTTAGCGGCGTGCGCAACTCATGCGACATGTTGGCCAGGAACTCGGATTTGGCCCGGTTCGCCGCTTCGGCGCGTTCGGTTTCCTTCATGTATTTGCGGTTGAGGTCGACCAGTTCGCGCGAACGCTCCTCTTCGGCCCGCCGCGCTAGGCTGAGATCATGGATCGTCGCCATCAGCCGGCGCTCGCTGTCGACCAGCTTCTCCTGGTGCAGCTTGATCTGGGTGATGTCGGAGCCGACCGAGACGATGCCGCCGTCCCGGGTCTTCAGTTCGTTGACCTGCAGCCAGCGGCCATCGGCCAGCTGGCGCTCGAAAGTGGCGCCGCCCTGCAGGCCGCTGGTGTGAGCGAGCCGCCGTTCGGAAGCAAAGGCCAGCATGCGTTCTTCCAGCGCCGCGCGCGCGGTGCCCGGCATCACGTCGCGGTCCGAAAGTCCGTTGTCCTGCTGGTATTTGGAATTGCACATGATCAGGCGCTGCGTCGAATCCCACAGCACGAAGGATTCGTTGATGTTCTCGATCGCCGTCCTGAGGCGAAGGTCGGCAGCCTCGGAACGCAGCGCCAGATGGCGCTGTTCAGTGACGTCGACGGCGATACCGATCAGCTGGATCTCCGGGGCTTCCGGATCGATGACCTGCGCTCGTGCGCGCATCCAGACCCATTGGCCGTCGGAATGCCGCATCCGGAACACCTGGTCGATATGGTCGATCTCGCGTGCGACGATTCTGTTGGCGAGCTCGAACAGGTCGCCGTCCTCGGGATGGATGATCTGATCGACCTCGCCGAAGGACAGCATCGTTTCGCAGGGCTTGTAGCCGAGCATGTCGTACATCGAGCGCGACCAGTACATCTTGCCGCGCACCATGTCCCAGTCCCACAGGCCGCAGCGGCCGCGCACCAGCGCCATATCGATGCGCTGATGCGCTTCGATATAGATGCGGTCAGCCGCCTGCGCACGTGCCGCCTGGCCGAAATAGGCATAGAGGATGACGATCAGCACGCCGGCCGTCAGCACGAACAGGGTGACGTTCAGTGAAACGGTCTTGCGCCAGGCATCGAAAACCGCGTCCTGTGGCACCAGGGCCGCCGATGCGCCCTTTCCGCCATTGGCCAGGCTGACCGCCGCGTACCAATCCCGTCCGTCGATGTTGACGTCCATGACGCCGGCACGATCGCCGAACATGAACAAGGGCTGGCCGCCCTCGACGAGGCCGTCGAGCGAATGGCCCTGCCATGGCATTGAGCGCGGCGTCACCGCGACGATCTTGAAAGCGCTGTCGGTGATGACAAGCACATGGCTGCGGCCCATCGCGCCCTGACGGCTGGTGGTCTCCAGCAGATCCTGTATGGCGCCGGGCACCGTTTCCGAGGTGGTGGGGAGCGAACTGGCCAGCTGGCCCGCCGCCAGCGTCAGGATCGCCTTGGCATTGCGCTCGACATCGTCACGCTCGTTCATCAGTGACAGCACGCGCAGCGCCGCGATGACGATCAGGAAGGTGATGATGAGGACGGGTATTGATCGGCGCAGCAGCGGCTCGGCGGCCAGAA
>NZ_RZTE01000004.1:226565-292170 GCF_003997415.1 Mesorhizobium sp. M7A.F.Ca.MR.245.00.0.0
GTTCGGCGATGAGCCGCGTATTCCCGGCAAGACCGTCGCCGCGCGTCTCACGACGCGCAAAAGCCGTCCCTCCGGGCGCGCCCCACGCGTCCGCCTTCGCCATAAATGGCACTCCCCGAATTTGCCTATGCTGCTTGGTGATCCGGCAAACGCCGCACATCCGAATCGTCAGTAAAGAATCAAAGGTGATTCGCCTTGTCCAGTGGTCCGGCCAAAAAAGATTAAAAATCGACTAAAATAATCGCTTTTACCGACGCTATGCCAGGCGCCGGTAGCTAGGAAAGGCTCCTACGCCAGCGTGCGCTCGACAATATCCCGCAGATCCGCCGACAGGTTTTCGGCGCCGGCGATCGACAGCAGCGCTTCCCTGGCCTTGGCCTGCCGCAAAGGTTCGAGCGAACGCCACGATCTGAGCGCCGTCGCCAGCCTGGCCGCCACTTGCGGGTTGCGCTTTTCAACCTCGAGCACAGTCTGAGCAAAGAACCAGTAGCCTTCGCCGTCAGCACGATGGAAGCCGGTCTGGTTGGCGCTGGAGAAGGTGCCGATCAGCGAGCGAACCCGGTTCGGATTGCCCATCGAGAAGGCCGGGTGGTTGGTCAGGGCCTTCACGGTGTCGACGGTTTGCGGCCCCGGAACGCTGGCCTGGATCTGGAACCATTTGTCCATGACCAGCGGGTCGGACCCATAGGTCGTCTCGAAAGCCGCCAGCGCCTCGACCGCCTCGGGCGAACCGTGGTGACGATGCGCGAGCACGGCAAGTGCTGCCGCGCGGTCGGTCATGTTGGTCGCCGACTGGAAATGCCTGGCGGCGAGTGCTGCTCCACCCGGCTGCAGCGACAGATAATCCAGCAAGGTGTTGCGCAAGGCGCGTCGTCCGGCGCTCGCCGCGTCGGGGCTGAACGCTGCTTTGTCGGCAAGGCTGCGGTAAAGGCCCGAAAAAACGTCCCGGTTCGCAGTGCCGATCGCCAACGCCAGTGCCTCGCGAGCCGCATAGATAGCATCGGGGTCGATGTTCCGGCCGATGTCGCGGGCGATGTCGGCTTCGCTGGGCAATGCCAGCGCCAGTGCTCGATAGGCCGGCTCCAGCGTCTCGTCGCCGGCGATGCTGCCGGCGAGTTCGATCAGCCGCGGTGCAAAGGCCGGCTGCTTGCCGCCGAGGGTCTCGCGGAAGGCGGTGATCAGTGCATCAGTCAGCAATGTATTGAAGGCCTGCCAGCGCGAAAAGGCGTCGCTGTCATGGCGGGCGAGAAAGAATTGGTCGTCGGCTTTCTGCTCGACGGACAATGTCACCGGCGCCGAAAAGCCGCGGTTGAGCGACACGGCCGGGCGCTCGGTGACGCCTGAAAACCGCACCATGTGGCGACGCTTGCGGATATGGATGACGCCGTCCTCGACGCTGGCGCCTTCGACGCCGCTATACGGCACAGGCTTGCCGCCGGCGCCGATCAGGCCGAAAGCCAGCGGGATGTGCATCAGCCGCTTGCGGCTTTCGGACGGTGTCGGCGGCACCGACTGCTCGATTTCGAGCGTGAATTCCTGCGCGGCCGGATTGTGCGTCGAACTGATCGTCAGGTTCGGCGTGCCTGCCTGATGATACCAGAGCGCGAACTGCGACAGGTCGCGGCCGGACGCATCCTCGAACACCTTGATGAAATCCTCGATCGTCGCCGCGTCACCGTCGTGTCGCTCGAAATAGAGGTCCATGCCGGCGCGAAAGACGTCGGCACCGAGAATTGTGCGGATCATCCGCACCACTTCGGAGCCTTTCTCGTAGACCGTCGCGGTGTAGAAATTGTTGATCTCGCGGTAGCGGCGCGGCCGCACTGGATGCGCCAGTGGGCCCTGGTCCTCGGGAAACTGGTGGGCGCGCAAGGTGCGCACTTCGGCGATGCGCTTGACCGCGCGCGAGCGCTGGTCGGCGGAGAATTCGTGGTCGCGGAAAACCGTCAGGCCTTCCTTCAGGCAGAGCTGGAACCAGTCGCGGCAAGTGATTCTGTTGCCTGTCCAATTGTGGAAATACTCATGCGCGATGATCGCCTCGATATTGGCGAAATCGGCGTCCGTCGCGGTCTCCCGATCGGCCAGCACATATTTGTCGTTGAAGATGTTGAGGCCCTTGTTCTCCATCGCTCCCATGTTGAAGTCTGACACGGCGACGATGTTGAAGACGTCGAGATCGTATTCGCGGCCGAATGCCTCTTCGTCCCATTTCATCGACCGCTTCAGGGCATCCATCGCGTAGCCGGCCAGCTTCTCCTTGCCGGGCTCGACATAGATGCCGAGTTCGACCGTGCGGCCCGACAGCGTGACGAAACTGTCCGCAAGCTGGCCGAGATTGCCGGCCACCAGCGCGAACAAATAGGATGGCTTGGGGAAGGGGTCGTGCCACACTGCATAGTGCCAGCCGTCGCCGAGGTCGCCCCTGTCGACCAGGTTGCCGTTGGACAGGAGCAGCGGCGCTTCGTCACGCATTGCTTCTATGCGCACCGTGTAGACGGACAGGATGTCGGGACGATCGAGGAAATAGGTGATGCGGCGAAAGCCCTCGGCTTCGCATTGCGTGCAGTAGACATGGCTCGAGCGGTAGAGGCCCATCAGGGCTTCGTTGCCGGCCGGCGCCACCTCGGTCTCTATGAGCAACTGGAAGCGACGTGCCGCCGGAGGCTTGAGGATTGTCAACCGGTCAGGCGTCGCCAGCAGATCCGCCGGTTTTACCTTCTTGCCGTCGATCTCGATGCGCTTGAGCGTCAGCCCGTCGCCGTCGAGCACCAACGGTGCCGACAGGGAGACGTCGTCACGACGCTCTATCGTGAGGACGGCGGTGACACGCGTTGCGTCTGGCGAAAGGCGGAAGGTAAGGTCGGTTTTCGGAATGAGGTAGTCGTTGGGGCGATAGTCTTCGAGTTTGAAGACCTGGCCGGTGTCCGTGCGCATTCCGTGGGTTTTCCTGTCGATTGCGTTGGCGGCGGATTGTGTCCGCTGGTCCAAGAAATTTGAAGTCCGCGCTCTTTACACGAAACGGCCCCTCGACAAAACTGAGGCAATGCCTATTTCAGGCGTTCCTTCTCCTGTCATCATCACGAGGCACCCATGACCGTCGTCACACCGAAATTCGGCATGGGCGCATCCGTGCTGCGGCGCGAGGATGCCGCCTTCATCCAGGGCCAGGGCCGCTATACCGACGACATCCAGCCGGCTGGCGTCCTGCATGGCTATCTCCTGCGCTCGCCGGTCGCCAAGGCCAGCTTCACCATCGGTTCGACCGAGGCGGCGAAGACGGCACCTGGCGTCCATCTGGTGCTGACCGGCAAGGATCTTGCCCATCTCGGCGATCTGAAATCCGGCGTCATGCAGGAACAGCCGGACGGCACCAAGGCTCCGACGCGCGACATCCCGATCCTGTGCGGCGACCGCGTCAACTATGTCGGCGATGCCGTTGCCTTCGTCGTCGCCGACAGCCGAGCCTTGGCGCAGGATGCCGCCGAACTGATCGATGTCGACTATGACGGCGAAGATGCGGCCTCCGGGACGGCAACGGCATTGGCCGAAGGCACGCCGCTGGTCTGGCCGGAGCTTGGTTCCAACCGCGCCTTCAGCTACCACATGGGCGACAAGAAAAAGAGCGAAGCGGCTTTCGCCAAAGCCGCCCATGTCACCCGCATCGAGTTCGTCAACAACCGGCTGGTGTGCAACTACATGGAGCCGCGCTCCGCGATCGGCGAATGGAACGTCGAGGAGAAGCGCTTCGTGCTGACCACCGGGTCGCAAGGCGTGCACTCCATGCAGTATATCCTGGCCAGCGTGTTCAAGATCAAGAAGGACCAGCTGCGCGTCATCACGCCTGATGTCGGCGGTGGTTTCGGGCCGAAGAGCTTCGTCTACCGCGAATATCCGCTGGTGCTGGAAGCGGCAAAGCGGCTTGGCCGCCCGGTGAAATGGGCCGGTGACCGCACGGAGCACTTCCTGACCGACGCGCAAGGCCGCGACAATTTCGTCACGGCTGAGATGGCGCTGGACAAGGACGGCCGCTTTCTCGGCATGAAGGTGGACCTGCTCGCCAACATCGGCGCCTATATCTCGCAATACGGCCCGTTCATCCCCTATATCGGCGTCACCATGTCGACCGGTGTCTACGATATCCAGGCGCTCGACGTCTCGGTGACCGGCCTCTACACCAACACCTGCCCGGTCGATGCCTATCGCGGTGCCGGCCGTCCGGAAGCAGCCTTCCTGCTGGAAAAGCTGGTCGATGCCTGCGCCCATGATCTCGGCCTGCCTGTCGAGGAGATCCGCCGCCGCAACTTCATCCGGCCGGAGCAATTTCCCTACCGGACGCAAACCGGCCGCCTCTACGACACCGGTGAATTCGAAGGCCATATGGAGCGTGCTATTGAGCAATCCGAATGGAAAGCGTTTCCCGAGCGGCTGGCGCAATCGAAGGCCGGCGGAAAAATCCGCGGCCTCGGCATGGCGACCTATATCGAGGCCTGTGCCTTTCCGGGCTCCGAACCGGCCTTCGTCGAACTCAACGGCGATGGCACGGTGACGCTGAAGATCGGCACCCAGACCAACGGACAGGGGCACGCCACCGCCTATGCCCAGTTCCTGTCGGAAAAGCTCAATCTCGACATCGACAAGATCCATGTCCGCCAGGGCGATACCGATGAATTGAAAGCCGGCGGCGGCACCGGCGGCTCGCGCTCCATACCGCTGGGGGGTGTATCGGCTTCCCGCGCGGGCGAGGATCTGGCCAACAAGATCAAGCGCATCGCCGCCGACGAGCTTGAAGCCTCGGCCGGCGACATTGAGCTGTCTGATGGTGTTGCCCGCATCGTCGGCACCGATCGCTCGATCGATTTTTCCGCCATCGCCAAGGCCGCCAAGACGCCGGATGATCTCAAGGGCTTTGGCGAGTTCGTGCAGGACGAATGCACCTATCCCAACGGCACTCATATCTGCGAGGTCGAGATCGATCCCGACACCGGCGCGACCGAGATCGTCCGCTACACCATCGTCGACGATTTCGGCGTCACCGTGAACCCGATCCTGCTCGCCGGCCAGGTGCATGGCGGCGTCGTGCAAGGTATCGGCCAGGCACTGACCGAGGACACCATCTATGGCGAGGACGGACAGCTTTTGACGGCGAGCTTCATGGATTACGCCATGCCGCGCGCCGACAATTTCCCGTTCTTCCATTTCGAGACCCGTAACGTGCCTTCGACCACCAATGCACTCGGCATCAAGGGCGCGGGCGAGGCCGGCACCATCGGCTCGACGCCGGCGGCACTCAATGCGGTGACTGACGCGATCTGGCGCGCCTATGGCGTCAAGCACATCGACATGCCGGCAACGCCGGCGCGTATCTGGGCGACCATCCGAGAAGCGTCGGGAGCGTGACAGCAGGCCCCGGCAGCCCCCCGGCCACAGCCAGCGGTGATGCCGGCGGGCACGACACGCTAACCGGCATCATGTTCAAGATCGTGTCGGTGGCGGTCTTCGTCGGCATGCAGACCTGCATCAAAGCCGCAGGCACGGTTCCGGCCGGCCAGATTGTCTTCTTCCGCTCTTTCTTCGCTATCTTCCCGATCATCGCCTTCCTGGCCTTCAGGAAAGAACTCGGCACTGCCTTCACCACCAACCGTCCGTTCAACCACATCGCCCGCGGCCTGGTCGGCGTCTGCGCCATGGGGCTCGGCTTTTTTGCGTTGACCCGGCTGCCGCTGCCGGAAGCGATCACGCTGAATTACGCGCAGCCGCTGCTGGTGGTGGTGTTCAGCTCCATCTTCCTCGGCGAGGCCATCCGTGTCTATCGCTGGAGTGCGGTCGCGGTCGGCCTGGTCGGCGTGCTGATCATCTCCTGGCCGGAACTGACGCTGCTGAGTTCCGACGAGGCGCTCGACGATCAGGAAGTGCTTGGCGTCATCGCCGCTCTTGTCGCCGCGGCGATCTCGGCCGTCGCCATGCTCTTGGTGCGCAATCTCGTGCAAAGCGAGCGCACAGCGACCATCGTGCTGTGGTTTTCGGTGACGGCGAGCGTCATGTCGCTGCTGTCGCTGCCATTCGGCTGGCAGGCGCTGACGCCGCTCCAGGCGGCTCTTCTTGTTGCCGCCGGCTTCTGCGGCGGCCTCGGCCAGATCCTGATGACGGCAGCCTATCGCCATGCCGAAGCCTCGGTCGTGGCGCCGTTCGAATATACGTCGATGATCCTCGGCGTCGTCGTCGGCTATCTCGTCTTCGGCGACGTCGCCACGCTCCATATGCTTGTCGGCGGCCTGATCGTCGTCGCCGCCGGCATTTTCATCATCTGGCGCGAACGCCAGCTTGGCCTGGAGCGCACCCGCACGCGCAAGGCATCTTTGCCTGAAGGGTGATTACGACAGCTCGGCCCGCTCCTTCGCCAACCGCACCAACACCGTTCTCGTCTGCTCGTCGGCTGGAAAAAACGATTCGATCGCCAGTTCCGACAGGGTCACGTCGAGCGGCGTGCCGAAGACGGTGATGGTGCTGATGAACGACAGCACCTGGTCGCCGTGCGCAAGCCTGAGCGGGTGCACGATGGGGTTCGGCTCTACCGACACCGGCCGACTGCCTTTCAAGCCGGACGGATAAGTCCTCAGCTCACGCTCGAGTTCGATCAGCACCGCGTCGCCGCTCGCGTCATTCTGGTGTTTCAGGCGCTCGAGCAGATGCGTCCGCCATTCCTGGAGATTGACGATGCGTGGCGCGATGCCGCCGGGATGAAGGCTGAGGCGAAGTACGTTGACCGGCGGCGTCAGCAGCGAAGCCTCGCTGACATCGGCAAGGAAGGGGGCAATGGCGGCATTGGCCGAAATTAGGTTCCAGTGGCGGTCGACGGCGAGTGCCGGGAACGGCTCGTGGCCTTTGAGGACGATCTCGACCGCCGCCATCGCCGGCGCCATCGTGGTGTCGGTCAATGAGCGCTCGCCGAAGCTCGGCGCAAAGCCGGCGGCGAGCAGCAACTGGTTGCGCTGCCTCAGCGGCATCGACAATTGCTCGGCCAGATGCAGCACCATGTCGCGTGAGGGCGCGGCGCGGCCGCTTTCGACGAAGCTCAGATGCCGCTGCGAGATTTCGGCCTCCATGGCGAGGTCGAGTTGAGACATGCGGCGGCGGGTGCGCCACTCGCGAATGAGGCTGCCAGCGGAGGTTTGGGCTGTTGTCATGAGGGCATGGTTAGACCGGGGGAAGGGGCATTTCAATTACGTCTGAGGTCATAGTTCTTGCCGGCGTTCGCCTATCCACATTGGAGATTGGCGAAAGCGGAGATGACAGCCAATTTCCCCCCCCTCGTGGAGGAGATTGGCCAATCACCCAAGTGCGCGCAGCTTCGCCTTGACTTCGAGAAAATCCCGCCACGCCAGCTTCTTGTGCGACGGGGTTCGCAGGAGATAGGCCGGATGCAGCGTCGGCATGGCCGGGATGGCGATGCCGGACGCCGTCGTGTGGGCGCGCCAGTTGCCGCGCAGCCGCAATATGCCTTCCGAGGTGTTGAGCAAGGTCTTGGCTGACGGGCCGCCAAGGTTGATCAGCACCTTCGGATTGACCAGTTCGATCTGCCGCTCGATGAACGGCCGGCAGATCTCGGTTTCGTGCGGCGTCGGCGTGCGATTGCCCGGCGGCCGCCAGGGAATGACATTGGCGATATAGACTGAAGTACGGTCGAGCCCGATCGCCGCCAGCATGCGGTCGAGCAGCCGGCCCGATCGGCCGACGAAGGGCAGGCCCTCGATGTCCTCGTCGCGGCCGGGTGCCTCGCCGACCAGCATCACGGCGGCTTCCGGGTTGCCGTCGGCGAACACCAGGCTCTTGGCGGTGGCCTTGAGATTGCAGCCTTCGAATGCCGCCATGTGCTGGCGAAGCTCGTCCAGCGTCGTTGCTGTGGTCGCCAATTGGCGGGCAAGTGCCGCCTGCGCTTCGTCGGGAACGGTGGCCGACGTTGGGCGCGCAACCGGCGGCGCACTTGATCTGTCACCTGGTTCGGGGCGAGACATATTCGTCGAACGCTGCGGTGCGGCGATATCGCCCGAAGACGCCGCCGCGCGCTCCATGGGCTTTGGCGCAACCTCGGCAAACCGGTTCACGGGCTGGTCTTCAAGCGCCTCGTCGACGCCCACGCTGGCATAAAAGGCCAGCAAGTCGGCGATGTCAGGTCTGTTGTTTGGGAAAGCGGCAGTCATGCCGGCACATTCATCCGCGCGAGCACGATTTGCAAGTTTGTGATTGGCGAAAGCGGTGATGACAGCCAATCTCCCTCCTTGAGGGGGAGATGGCCGGCAGGCCAGAGGGGGTCGTCGCGCGTAGAGCGTCAACCTCCTCTGTCGGCGAAGGGGAGTCGCGTCCGGTCGTGCCGCCCCTCGAGGGGGGAGAGCGCGCCCCGCATCCGCGCCTCATCCCGTCGGTATGCGTGGATCCTGCACGAGGTAAAACGTCCAGCGCGGCGTGTAATCAGTCATCAGGAATTCGAACCTGGCGGTTTTCAGCGGGTCGACCTTGCCATTCCTGAACAGCAGCCGGTCATAGGGTTCGAAATCGCGATCGAAATCGGCGAAATTGCTCGACAAGATATTGTCTGGCGTCTTGTTGCGCTGGTCGAAGGAAAGCCCGTCGCCGAACACGCTCGGCCGATTCAGGATCTCCTGCAATTCGAACTGGAATTCGACCCAGGCCTGGCCGCTGTTGTTGAGCACCTCGATGCGCATATACATCATACCGTTGGCGAATTCGCCGGCCTTGCCGAAGGCCTGGATCGGCTTTGTCGTGCGGATCGTCAGCGTCACCGGTGTTGACGAATTCAGCTCTTCGGTGATGACGAACGGATCGTCCTTCGTTCCGATGCCCGAGGCGCCGGTGATTTGGAAGCCGCCAAGCTCGTCGGAGAAGGAGTAGGCGCCTGCCGCCCAGACCTTCACTTCGTCAGCGGCAGCGTGATGCGGCGCCAGCATCAGAAGGGTCAAAAGGAGCGCCCGGCGGATCCGGCCGGGCGGGAAAAGAAAGCGCGTCGATGAAAAGCCGGCTGGCCCAGGAATGCGCATGGCGTGAAGTATGGCCGATAAGCAAGCCGTCGAACAATTAAAAACGCGCGCCTCGCAGGCAATGCCGGGCGAAAAGCAGTCTTCCAGCCTCGCAATGCGCGACTTTTTGGCCAAAACGGCATTGTCACGTATGCGCCGGTTTCCTGTCGTCAATTGATGCGCTATGCAGCGCGGGAGCCAGCAAGATACCCGAATGGGATAAGCCAGTGCGGAGGGGTTGATGAGCGACATCGAACGCGAAAGCATGGAATTCGACGTGGTTATCGTCGGCGCCGGCCCTGCCGGCCTCGCCGCAGCCATCCGCCTCAAGCAGGTCAATCCCGAGCTTTCGGTCGTCGTCCTGGAGAAGGGCGGTGAGGTCGGCGCCCATATTCTCTCCGGCGCCGTTGTCGATCCGATCGGCATCGACCGGCTCTTGCCGGGCTGGCGCGACGAGGACGGCCATCCCTTCAAGACGCCGGTCACATCAGACCATTTCCTGGTCCTTGGTCCCGCCGGCTCGTTTCGCCTGCCCAACATTTTCATGCCGCCGCTGATGAACAATCACGGCAACTACATCGTCTCGCTCGGCAATGTCTGCCGCTGGCTGGCGACCAAGGCCGAAGCGCTCGGCGTCGAGATCTATCCGGGCTTTGCCGCTGCCGGCCTGCTCTACAATGAGCAAGGCGCCGTCACCGGCGTCGTCACCGGCGACATGGGCATCGAGAAGGACGGAACGCACGGTCCGGGTTTCGCACCCGGCATGGCGCTGATGGGCAAATATGTGCTGATCGGGGAGGGCGCTCGCGGCTCGCTCGCCAAGCAGTTGATCGCCAGATACAAGCTTTCCGATGGCCGCGAACCGGGCAAATACGGCATCGGCCTGAAGGAACTCTGGCAGGTCAAGCCGGAGAACCACCGTCCGGGCCTGGTCCAGCATTCCTTCGGCTGGCCGCTTGACTTGAAGACCGGCGGCGGCTCGTTCCTCTACCATCTCGAGGACAATCAGGTGGCGGTCGGCTTCGTCCTCCACCTCAATTACAAGAACCCCTGGCTGTCGCCCTTCGAGGAATTCCAGCGCTTCAAGACCCATCCGGCGATCAGCGGGACTTTCGACGGCGCCAAGCGCCTCGGCTATGGCGCGCGCGCCATCACCGAGGGCGGCTGGCAGTCAGTGCCGAAACTCTCCTTCCCCGGTGGTGCGCTAATGGGATGTGCGGCGGGCTTCGTCAACGTGCCGCGCATCAAGGGCTCGCACAATGCCGTGCTGTCCGGCATGCTGGCGGCCGAGCATGTCGCAGAGGCGATCGGTGCCGGGCGCGCCAACGACGAACTCGCTTCCTACGAGGAAGCCTGGCGCGCGACCGACATCGGCAAGGATTTGAAGAAGGTGCGCAACGTCAAGCCGCTGTGGTCGCGCTTCGGCACGATCGTCGGTGTCGGCCTCGGCGGCCTCGACATGTGGCTGAACACGCTGTTCGGTGTCTCGCCCTTCGGCACGCTGAAGCATGGCAAGGCCGACTATGCGACGCTCGAGCCTGCCGCCCGGCACAAGAAGATCGCCTATCCGAAGCCCGATGGCGTGCTGACCTTCGACAGGCTGTCCTCGGTGTTCCTGTCCAACACCAATCACGAGGAAAACGAGCCGGTCCACCTGCTTGTCGGCGACATGGAACTGCAGAAGCGGTCCGAGCACGATGTCTTTGCGGGGCCCTCGACGCGTTACTGTCCGGCCGGGGTTTACGAGTGGGTCGACAAGGACGGCAATGCCGCCGCCGATCCCACGGCCAAGGATGTGCGCTTCGTCATCAACGCGCAGAACTGCGTCCACTGCAAGACATGCGACATCAAGGACCCGAACCAGAACATCAACTGGGTGCCGCCGCAAGGCGGAGAAGGCCCGGTCTACCAGGGCATGTAGGCCCGCGCCGGCCACAGCGTGCAAAGGACCCGACGACGGCTCGGGTCTCCCGTCGCATGTGAAACATTAGGACTGTTGAAACTGCCGCGCGCTTATGGTTCCATTCCTTGACGATAAGGAGATGGCCAATGCGCCTGGCGGTTCTGGCATGCCTTGTGACGATCGCTGCGCTGTTCGGTTCGGCTTCGGCGGCCTCGGCCGGCACCAGGGTGGTGGTCAAGACGCGGACCTACGACATCACCGGGAATACGGGGCTGGCGCTGATGCAGGCTATGGACCGCAAGGGGCCGAAGCACGGCTTCATGACGCACGCCATCGCGTTGACCGGCTACGCAGTGGATTGGGACCTTGACACCAGCCAGGACAATGGCGTTTGCCGCTTGCGGCGCGCCAACGGCACGCTCAATCTCTTCTATACGTTTCCGCGTGTCGCCTCGGCCACCACGCCGACGCTCCGGAAGCGATGGACGCGGTTCTTCGCCGGCGTCCGCGCCCATGAGGAAACCCATGGCCGCATCGCCAGGGAGATGATGCGGGCCACGGAAAGATCGATCTCCGGCCTCAGGATTGCCGACGACCGGTTCTGCTACAAGACACGTCGCGAGGCACAGCGACGTATCAAGGCCACCAATGCCGCATATGAGGCCAAGCAACTCGCTTTCGATGCGCGCGAGCATCGCGATGGCGGCCATGTCCAGCATCTCGTCATCGCTTTGGTCAGGCCCTGATCCTTCAGCCTGGCGTCTTGCCGGTCTGGCTTATGGCCGCGGTCGCGGTTTCATGTTCGTCGAGCGGCTTTTGCTGGTTCAGCCTGAGTGAGAACTCCACCACGACCGGAAGGTGATCCGAGCCGGTGTCTTCCAGCCGTGTCGCGGAATGGATGGTCACGCCGCCCTTGCTGAAAACCTGGTCGATCGGCAGGCCGGCGAAGCGCCGCAGGAAGTCCGGCAGCTTGATGTGGATCCAGGTCGGGCCGGCGGACGGCATCACGGTCAGCCCGCCAAGCGCCGCGACCCGCCGCACGGCGGCACTCCATGGCGCGGCATTGCAGTCGCCCGCCATGATGGCCGTCTCGCCGAGCGCGGAAAGCGGCTCCGTCAACTCGCCGATCTGCCAGTACTGCTCGCGTGGCCACGGCCAACTGAGGTGGATCGCCGCGACATCGACGTCGATCCCGCCGAAGTCGACGGTCGCTGTCGCCATGGCGCCGCGCCTTTCGCAACGCGCCTCGGTGCCCGCGGCAAAGGGCCTCCGCGAGAGCAGCGCGACGCCGAATATGCCGTTGGGATAGGGACAGAGGATCCGGTATGGATAGGCGCTGCTGATATAGCCAAGCTCGGTCGTCCACATCGCCGATACCTCGTCGAGGGTGATCACGTCGGGATTGGTCCGGCCGATCAGCGACAGCACCTTCTTCGGCGTCGGATTGTCGTAGCGCAGGTTCATCTGCAGCAGCTTGTAGATCGCGCGGTCTTCGTTCTTGGCTTCATAGGCGGCCTGAACCGGCCACAGGCGGGAGAAGGACAGCGACCCGGAAGTGGTGGCGAAGGCCGCCACGGCAAAAAGCAGTGCCACGGCCGCCTGCAGGCGAAATGTCGTGGCCAGCAGCGGCAGCGCGCAAAGCGCCATCAGCACGGCAAGGTGGACGCGGAAATGCGAGAAGGAATCGAAGGCGGGATGCAGCGTTCCGAAAAACCCGGTCACCAGAGCGATCGAACAGGCCAGCATTGCCAGGAATGCAACCGAAATCAGCAATGTCCCGAGGCTCGCTCTCTCCATGCCGCCTGCTTATCGGCAGAAATGCGGCCCAATCAAGATGAGAAATGCCGCCGCGATGCGTGGCATCGGCCTACTGGAACGCCGTTTCCGAAAAACTTCTGAGCTTGCGCGAATGCAACCGCTCCATCGGCATTTCCGCGAGCTTCTCCATCGCCCTGATGCCGATGGTCAGGTGCTGCGCCACCTGGCGCTTGTAGAATTCGGTCGCCATACCGGGCAGCTTCAACTCGCCATGCAGCGGTTTGTCCGAAACGCACAGCAGCGTGCCGTAGGGAACGCGAAAGCGGAAGCCATTGGCGGCGATGGTCGCCGATTCCATGTCGAGTGCGATGGCGCGAGATTGCGACAGACGCTGTACCGGGCCACGCTGGTCGCGCAATTCCCAGTTGCGATTGTCGATGGTGGCGACGGTGCCGGTGCGCATGATGCGCTTCAGGTCGTAGCCGGAAAGGCCGGTGACTTCGGCGACGGCTTCCTGCAACGCCACCTGGATCTCGGCCAGCGGCGGGATCGGCACCCAGACCGGAAGATCGTCGTCCAGCACATGGTCCTCGCGCACATAGGCATGCGCCAGCACATAGTCGCCCAGCGCCTGGGTATTGCGCAGGCCGGCGCAGTGGCCGAGCATCACCCAGGCATGCGGCCTCAGCACCGCAATATGGTCGGTGATGGTCTTGGCGTTGGAGGGCCCGACGCCGATATTGACCATGGTGATGCCGCCATGTCCCGATTTCTTCAGGTGATAGGCCGGCATCTGCGGCAGGCGCGGCGGTGCAACACCTTCGCTGGGCGCGCTTTGCCCGCTCTTGGTGATGACATTGCCCGGCTCGACGAACTCCGTGTATCCGCCGCCGCCATTGGCCATCAGGTCGCGGGCGCGGGCGACGAACTCGTCGATGTAGAACTGATAATTGGTGAACAGCACGAAGTTCTGGAACTGCTGCGGCGTGGTCGCCGTATAGTGCGACAGCCGGTGCAGCGAATAATCGATGCGCTGCGCCGTGAAGGGCGCCAGAGGCCTCGGCTCGCCAAAGGCGACTTCGAAGGTGCCGTTAGCGATCTGGTCGTCGGTGCCATCGAGATCCGGCACGTCGAACAGGTCGCGGATCGGCCGCTTGATGCGCTCTGCCGTCGCGCCGTCGACATGGGTGCCTTCAAGGAAGGCGAAATGCAGCGGGATGGGTGTGGTCGATTCCGACACCGTGACCGCAACCCCATGATTGCGCATGATCAGGCGCAACTGCTCTACGAGGTAGCTTTCGAACAGGCCCGGCTGGGTGATGGTGGTGGAAAAATGCCCGGGCGTCGGCATATGGCCATAGGCCTGGCGCGAGTCGATCTGGGTGAACGAGTTGGTGGTGACACCGATCTCCGGATAAAAGGCCCGGTAGCGCTTGCCATTGTCGCCGCCTGCTGCCGCTAGCTCTGCAAAGGAGTCGCGCAGGAACTTGGTGTTGCGGTCGTAAAGCGCCTGCAGTGCCTTGACGGCTTTCTCGGCGCTATCAAAGCTTTGCCGGCCAAAAGGCTCCGGCATGACGACAGATTCGATGGCTTGTGGGTAGATTCGCTTTTCCATGGCTCAATATAGAGACTTGGATCGGCACTTGGGAGGGGTGTCGCGACCGAAGGCGACCAAAGCGCTGTTTTTCTTCAACCGCGCTGCAGGCTGACCAGGAGCACAAAGCCGACGCCGGACTTCTTCAAGGCTGGTGCGTCGATCGTCGAGCCGGCGTCAGTGCGCATCATCGGCACGGCCAGAACCGGAGCGGCCAGAACCGTCAGGATAAGCGCCGCCCGCGGCAGAAGCCGAAGGGTCTTGAGAGTGTTGGCGGCGATGCGGTTCATGGCGTTCAGCTTTTCTTTCGAGGTCTGGGTTCTTTGATCAGTTGCGAAGATGGGTGGGGCAGGCGAGGCGGCAGGTTCTGGAACTGGCTTCGTCCCAGGCGCGGGCCGGACGGCCCGCTTCGGCGACGAGGATGGCGAAGAACATTCCAAACAGGCTCACCAGCAGGCAGACGATGGTGAAGCGGCGAGCAAGCATTGGGTCGGTCTCCTTCAACACGCCGGAGAATGCCCTGATGCAACTGAACCGGCTCTGATGCCGGCGTTCATCTGCCGTTCAAGATGATTGACGGGGTTTCGACGGCGCCGGCGTCGGTTTGGATAGCCGCCGGCGGGTATCGAGCATCACCGGCGCAGGATGTGTCGACAAAACGAAAACGGGGCCCGTCGAGGCCCCGTCATCATGTCGTAAGGGTGTGGTCGATCAGAGCTTGTGCCAGGTCTGGCTCTTGCAGATCAGCCCGCCGAGCACGCAGCCGCTCATCTTGAGAGAGCTGCCCGACAATGTCGCCTTGCCCGAATAGGTCTTGTCGTTTGCCGGATCGGTGATGTTGCCGGCATATTTGTTGTCGCCTGTCGCTTTGAGCGAGCCGATGGTCTTGCCGGCATATTTCCCGGACTTGAGCGTGATGGAAAACGAGCTGCCGCCGGCGATGGCCGCGGTTTCGCCGGCCTGCGTCTTCCAATTGCCTTCGATCGGATCGGCCCATGCCGCACCCGCCACGATCAATGTGGCCGCAAGGGCCAGGCTCAGTTTTCGAAACATGTCTTCCTCCCTGTGGATGTCCGGCCGGATGCTCCGCCTCGCCGGTCTGCCGCTTACGCAAACGTAAGCTAATCCAGCTCCCGGCAAAACAAAAGCGGTGCCGTAGCGGAACACTTTGGGATTTTGCAGCCGCCTGAAAGCGCCTCCTCGACGATGAAATGAAACGATCGGCGCATCGCCTTTGTCTGCCGTGGTTAGCGAAGTCTTGCCCCCGCGCGAGAAAACTTTCGTCAAATTTGAGGCAAGCAGGCTGAATTGCTGGGTTTGTATCCTTAACGAATTTCGGCGTTTACCTCTTGTTTTAGCTTTGTTTTCCTCAAATTAAGCACGCCATTTAACGACGGATTCAAGCCTGCACGGCATTCTCGAAAGCATCGGAAGAGCAGCCGGCAAGACGAAAGAAGGCAGCTCTCGGGAGCCTGACAGGGGCCGGAAAACAGGGGATTGAAATGGCACGTTTTGAAATGCTTGAAGCAGGTTTCGGCGCCATGGGAGCAACTGCCCAGGCCGACATCCTTTTCGAATTGGGCATGATGTATGCGACCGGCCGCGATTGCGAGACCGATGTCGTTGCCGCCCACAAATGGTTCAACATCGCCGCAATCAAGGGCTCGGCCCGCGCCGCCGAGCTGCGCTCGGAACTTTCGGCCGCCATGTCGAAGGTCGAGATCGCCACGGCGCTGCGCGAAGCCCGCGAATGGATGACCATGCACTGATCTGCCAATCGCAGACAGGTCCATCGAAGACAGGGAAGCTCCGGGATCAAGGCCGCACAGACGGCCAGACCCGGCGAAATTGAAGGCCGCGCAAGACGGTCACGAAGGCGAGGGAAAGAACGCGGCATGCCGCAAGGCCCAGTCGTGCGCGACACAGGGAAGCTGAGCGGATTTTTAGGCGCGGGGGCGCCTGGAGATTGCTCGACGGGCAAAAAAGCCGCGACCAGCCGGAACAAGGCTGGCGTGGCTTTTTGCGTGGATGACGTCTTGCAGGCCCAATCGAGCGGCGCCAATGCGCCTAGACAGGCTCAATGAAGGGTGAAATTGTCCGGCCTCTCTGGAAGAAGCGCGGCCGGGGCGGCCGCGCGTGAGTGGAGGAGTTCTACCATCATGAAAAAATTGAGTATTTTGAACGCGGCCATATTCGGCCTGATGTTGAGCACGCCGGTCGCATTCGCAGACGACATCACCTTTGCGGTGGTGGGCCCGATGACAGGACAGCTCGCCACCATCGGCGATCAGTTCAAGCAGGGCGCACAGGCTGCCGCCGATGCGATCAACGCCGCGGGCGGTGTCGACGGTCGTCAGATCAAGCTGAGCATCGAAGACGACCAATGCGATCCCAAGCAGGCCGTGTCGGTTGCCAACCGCGTCGTCGCCGATGGCGTCAAGTTCATCGACGGCCATGCCTGCTCGGGTTCCAGCATTCCGGCATCAGCTGTCTATGCCGAAGCCGGCGCCTTGATGATGAGCCCGGCCTCGTCAAACCCGGTGCTGACCGATGCGGCAGCCAAGGCCGGCTGGCCGACGATCATGCGCCTTTATACGCGAGACGACGCGCAGGGCGCCTTCATCGGCCCATGGATCGCCAAGAAGTTTGCCGGCAAGAATGTCGTCGTCCTGCATGACAAGAGCGCCTACGGACAGGGCGTGGCTGACGCCGTCAGGGCAACGATGAATGCCGGCGGCCTCAAGGAGGTCTATTATGACGGCATCAACGCTGGCGAGAAGGACTATTCGGCTCTCGTCACCAAGCTCAAGGATTTGAAAGCCGACGTTGTTTATTTCGGCGGCTACCATCCTGAAGCCGGCCTGATCCTGCGTCAGTCGGCGGAACAGAACCTGAAGTTCCAGCTGATCATGCCGGACTCCATCGCCTCGCCGGAATTCTGGCAGGTTGCCGGCCCGGCCGGCGAGGGCACCATGTTCGTCTTCCCGTCGGATCCGCAGGCAAAGCCGGAAGCCAAGGCAGCCGTCGAGAAGATCAAGGCCGGCGGTTTCGTGCCGGAGGGTTTCACGCTGTTCTCTTACGCCACCATCCAGGCTTTCGCCGAAGGCATCAAGCGTGCCGGCAGCGACGACCCGGCCAAGGTTGCCGAAGCGTTGAAGAACGGTACGCCGATCAGCACCGTTGTCGGTGATGTCACCTTCGACGAGAAGGGCGACCTCAAGAATGCCAGCTACGACATCAACCAGTGGCATGACGGCAAATACGCGCCGATCGCGCAGTAATCGCCACCCTGGCGACTGGATAGCATAGAGAAATGGCCGGGTTCATCCCGGCCATTTTCTTGTTTGCCCTGTCGCTGGCCTTCCGAACCGTCAGCTCACTGCTGTGGTCGCGGCGTTGTGCTCCTCGACGAACCGCACCAGCACCGTTCCGTCGGTGACCTGTGCGCCCTCTGTGGCGATCTCGGCGATCACGCCGTCATGCGGCGCGGCGATGGTGTGCTCCATCTTCATCGCCTCGAGGATCAGCAGCGGCTGGCCCTTGATCACCGTATCGCCTTTTCCCACGCGCACCAGCTTGACCAATCCCGGCATCGGCGCACGCAGGCTGCCGGTGCTTGCCGCCGCCTCATCGGCCCGTGCCAACGGGTCCGGCACGGCGAAGGTGTAGCCAACGGCGCCTTCGAACACGGTGATATGGCCTGGCCAGCGGGCGAGGCGCGGCGTGGCGCGAAAATCATGCGAATTGGTGTCGCCATAGGGCTTGTCCAGCGCGACCTGGAATCGTCCGTCCGCCCGCACCGAAACCTTCGCCGCGATATCGTCTTCGCCGAACTTCAGCCATGTGCGTCGCGCCACGCTGTGGAAATGGGCATAGCCGACAAGCGACGACCACGGATCGTCGGATGACGGGGTTGCGCCGGCACCGGAGGCCGCAAGAGCGGCGGCAGCAATGGTTTCGTCGCTCGGCGGCGGGACGGTCGTCAAGGTCCCCTGGTGTCTGCCAATCAGGCTGGTGTCGACATCGCCTGCAGCGAAATCCGGATCGGCGGCGAGAGCGGCAAGAAAGGCGGTGTTGACGGTCGAGCCGGCGATCTCGGTCCGGGATAGCGCCGCGCCAAGCGCTTCCAGAGCCGCCAGCCTGCCCTTTGCGTGGACGACCAGCTTGGCGATCATCGGGTCGTGATAAGGCGAGATGGCGTCACCCGCCCGCACGCCGGTCTCTATGCGCATCGTGGCGCCTTCGGAGGCCGCGTCTGGAAATTTCAGATGGTGCAGCGTGCCCGTTGCCGGCAGAAAACCTTTCGTCGCGTCCTCGGCATAAATGCGCGCCTCGAAGGCATGGCCGACGAGCGCGATCTCGCTTTGCGTCTTCGGCAGCTTTTCGCCGCTGGCGACCCGCAGCTGCCACTCGACCAGATCGGTGCCGGTCACCATTTCGGTGACCGGATGTTCGACCTGCAGGCGGGTGTTCATCTCCATGAACCAGAAGCGGTCGGCTTTCAGGCCCTGCGAGGCATCGACGATGAACTCGATGGTGCCGGCGCCTGAATAATTGATCGCCTTGGCGGCCTTCACCGCCGCATCCGTCATCGCCTTGCGCAAAGCCTCGGTCATGCCGGGCGCGGGCGATTCCTCGATCACTTTCTGGTGGCGGCGCTGCGCCGAGCAGTCGCGTTCATAAAAGTGCACTGCATTGCCGAAATTGTCGCCGAACACCTGCACCTCGATATGGCGCGGCTTGTCGACATATTTTTCGACCAGCACGCGGTCGTCGCCGAAAGCGGCTTTCGCCTCGCGCCGTGCGCTGGACAACGCTTCGGAAAACTCATCTGGATGCTCGACCCGGCGCATGCCCTTGCCGCCGCCGCCGGCGCGCGCCTTGATCAGCACGGGATAGCCGATCTCGCGTGCCTTGGACGCAAGCAGCACGATTTCCTGTGCCTCGCCATGGTAGCCCGGCACGACCGGCACGCCGGCCTTTTCCATCAGCCGCTTGGCGGCGTCCTTCAGCCCCATGGCACGGATCGAGGCCGCCGACGGGCCGATGAAAATGAGCCCCGCCGCCACCACCTGGTCGACGAAATCGGGATTTTCCGACAGGAAGCCGTAGCCGGGGTGAATGGCTTGTGCGCCCGTTGCCAGGGCCGCGGCGATGATCTTGTCACCGCGCAGATAGCTTTCGCTGACGGGCGAGGGGCCGATATGCACCGCCTCGTCGGCCATCTCGACATGCAGGGATCTCGCGTCTGCATCCGAATAGACGGCGACAGTGCGCACACCCATCTTGCGCGCCGTCCGGATGACACGGCAAGCGATCTCGCCGCGATTGGCGATCAGGATCTTGGCGAACATGGAGCCTCCGCATGTAAGGTTCGAAGTCCATGGGAAGCAGGGCGCTTGAACACCCCCCTCTGTCCTGCCGGACATCTCCCCCGCAAGGGGGGAGATTGGCAGCTTTGCCCTCGCTGCGAACTTTCAGTGTTGGAATTTGGCGAAAGCGATAGCGACCGTCGATCTCCCCCCACGTGGGGGAGATGTCCGGCAGGGCAGAGGGGGGTACTGTCCCGTGAGCCATTCCAGCCCTCGGCGTAGAGCACTCCCTTACCAAGGGAGTGCTCTACCTTGCGGTCGGTAGTATCTATTTCGATGACGAGATTGCGCAGCCGCCACTCGCGGTCTTGAGCTTCCACCGTGTCAAGCCGGCTTGGCAATTGCGCAGCGCCGTCTCTTCCGCCGCCTTCTGGGACGGCGCGTTGAGCTTCGTCCCGCAGACAATGTAGAGGTCGACGACACGCGAATAAAAGGTTGTAGCGTAGGCCGAATGGCCGCTCGCCGCGACGTAGCCCTTGTAGGCAACGTTGCATTCGCCCGAACCCAAGGTCGGCGGAAAACGCACGTCTCCCTTGCGTCCTGCGAGCGATTCCGCCGAGCCGGCGTCGGTCGCTGTTAATATTAGAAATACAGAAAGTATCGAAGCAGCCGTTCCCTGGCAATATTTCAGTTTCATTTCCAGCCCGTCCCCATTGCCCCATGCTGGATAAGCAGTAGCGAATATTTTTCCCTGCCGCCAGTTCGCAGTTTGAGATTCGAAGCCGCCTATGCTGATGAATCGATTGGTCCATACAGTTCAGCCTATTCGCACGGCAGCAACGGTCTGCCGGTATAGTTCCGCCGTTTGGCCGTCGAAGTTGACCGTCCATTCTCACATCCGAAACACGCCAAAGCGCGTGTCCTCGATTTCGGCGTTGAGCGCAGCCGACAGGCTGAGCGCCAGCACGTCGCGGGTCTTCGCAGGGTCGATGATGCCGTCGTCCCAGAGGCGTGCGGACGAATAGAGCGGATGGCCTTCATGCTCGTATTTCATCAGGATCGGCTTCTTGAATTTCGCCTCTTCCTCGGCGCTCCATTCTCCGCCCTTGCGCTCGATGCCTTCGCGCTTGACCATGGCAAGCACCGTTGCCGCCTGCTCGCCGCCCATCACCGAGATGCGGGCGTTCGGCCATATCCACAGGAAGCGCGGCGAATAGGCGCGGCCGCACATGCCGTAATTGCCGGCGCCGAACGAACCGCCGATGATGATCGTCACCTTTGGCACGCGGGCGGTAGCGACCGCCATCACCAGCTTGGCGCCGTCCTTGGCGATGCCGCCCGCCTCGTATTTTCTGCCGACCATGAAGCCGGTAATGTTCTGCAGGAACACAAGCGGGATCTTACGCTGGCAGCATAGCTCGATGAAGTGCGCGCCCTTCACAGCGCTTTCGGAAAACAGCACGCCGTTGTTGGCGATGATGCCGACCGGCATGCCATGCAGATGGGCAAAGCCGGTGATCAGCGTGGTGCCGTAATTCTGCTTGAACTCGTCGAATTCGGAACCGTCGACGATGCGCGCGATCACCTCGCGGACGTCATAGGGCTGGCGCAGGTCGGTAGGCACGATGCCGTACAGTTCATCCGCGGGATGAAGCGGCGGAATCGATTTCTGTAAGTTCAGACTTACAGTCTTGTTCCGATTCAGGGTTTTGACGATGCGTCGGCAAATGGCGAGCGCATGGTCGTCGTCGAGTGCATAGTGGTCGGCAACACCGGAAAGCCGCGTGTGCACATCGGCGCCGCCGAGATCCTCGGCGCTGACGTCTTCACCAGTGGCCGCCTTCACCAGCGGCGGACCGCCGAGGAAGATGGTCGCCTGGTTGCGCACCATGATCGTCTCGTCGGACATCGCCGGCACATACGCTCCGCCCGCCGTGCAGGAACCCATGACGCAGGCGATCTGCGGAATGCCTGCGGCGGACATGTTGGCCTGGTTGTAGAAGATGCGGCCGAAATGCTCACGGTCGGGAAACACCTCGTCCTGGTTGGGCAGGTTGGCGCCGCCGCTGTCGACGAGGTAGATGCAAGGCAGATTGTTCTGCAGCGCGATCTCCTGCGCCCGCAAATGCTTCTTCACTGTCAGCGGATAATACGTGCCGCCCTTCACCGTGGCATCGTTGACGACGACCATGACCTCGGTGCCTTCGACGCGGCCGATGCCGGCGATCATGCCGGCCGAAGAGATCTCCTCGCCATACATCGACCATGCCGCGAACTGGCCGATCTCGAGGAAGGGCGAGCCGGTGTCGAGCAACTGGGCGAGACGCTCCCGCGGCAACAGCTTGCCGCGCGAAACATGCCGCTCGCGCGCTTCCTCCGAGCCGCCGCGCTCGACGGTTGCAGCCTTCTCCGCAATGTCGGCGACCAGCGCCCGCATGCGCTCGGCATTGGCACGGAAGGTTTCGGAGGAGGGGGAGATCTGGGTTTGCAGCGTTGCCATCTTGTCGTCGTTTCCTCACACCTCTTGATGCCGCGAGGGAACCAGTGTATCAGCCCGCCCCCGAACGTTGCGTGTCAAACTCGGCATTCTGCGTTCTTGTTTGGATGGCACCTTCAGGAGGCGAAGATGAAAGGCATGGATATGCATTTCACAAGATGTCTCCCTTCGGCTCTCGGCTAACGCCGCCGAAGGGCGGCTTTTCACACCCCGAATTTGAGCAAGAGAAACATGGCGCCTGCGCGCGCCGTGGGTGTCGTCATGTATGTGCGATTCGTTACGCCGCTGGTCCATCCGAACAGCGGGGTGGAGACCGGCTTCTTCCGGGCGTCCTGGTATTTGCACCAGAACGGCTGCCCGGACTGGATTCGAAGTGAACTGGGAGACCAGTTCGACTGGTTCAACCAGTATTTGCCCATTCCTGGCCGGGTTGGCCGGCATTTCAAGCGCCGGAATCCGATCTGGGGCATCTGCTGGTTCCATCCGGACGCCAAGGAAGCGATCAGCCGCGCGCGCTATTGCGCCTGGTTGATCGAGGAGGGCGGCTTGCCCGTGCGGTCGATTACGTCGGCGCACGAGCGCGAGGTTCTGTGGCGCGATGCACACCAGATCGTTGCCAAGCCAACCGAGGACTTGCCGAAGGCGTTCGGATGACGCGGCGGAGGGGGCCATCACACTCCCTCCGCCATGATTTCCCGCCCGATCAGCCAGCGGCGGATTTCGCTGGTGCCGGCGCCGATCTCGTAGAGCTTGGCGTCGCGCAACAGGCGGCCGGTCGGATAGTCGTTGATGTAGCCATTGCCGCCAAGCAGTTGGATGGCGTCGAGCGCCATCAGCGTCGCCTTCTCGGCGGCGAACAGCACGCAGCCGGCGGCATCCTTGCGTGTCGTCTGGCCGCGGTCGCAGGCGGCAGCAACGGCATAGACATAGGCGCGCGCGGCGTTCATCACCGTGTACATGTCGGCCAGCTTGCCCTGCACCAGCTGAAACTCGCCGATCGCCTGGCCGAACTGCTTGCGCTCATGCACATAGGGGATCGCCACGTCGAGGCATGCCGCCATCAGGCCGATCGGGCCGCCGGCAAGCACGGTGCGTTCATAGTCAAGGCCCGACATCAGCACCTCGACGCCGCGCCCTTCCTCATGCAGCACGTTTTCGAACGGCACTTCGACATCCGAAAAAACCAGTTCGCCGGTGTTGGAGCCGCGCATGCCGAGCTTGTCGAGCTTTTGCGCCACGGAAAACCCGGCCATCGCTTTCTCGACGATGAAGGCGGTGATGCCGCGCGATTTCAGGTCCGGGTCGGTCTTGGCGTAGACGACCAGGGTCTCGGCGTCAGGCCCGTTGGTGATCCACATCTTGGTGCCGTTGAGCACGTAGCGGTCGTTGCGCTTTTCGGCACGCAGTTTGAGCGAGACGACGTCCGAGCCGGCGCCGGGTTCCGACATCGCCAGCGCGCCGACCCGCTCACCCGAGCACAGTGGCGGCAGGAATTTTTCCTTCTGCGCCGTTGTCGCCCAGCGGTTGATCTGGTTGACGCAGAGATTGGAATGAGCACCATAGGAGAGGCCGACCGAGGCCGAAGCGCGCGAGATTTCCTCGACGGCGATCACATGCGCGAGATAGCCCATGCCGCTGCCGCCGAAATCGGGATCGGCCGTGATGCCGAGCAGGCCGAGCGCACCGAGTTCACCCCACAGATGCGCCGGAAATTCGTTCGAGCGATCGATGTCGGCGGCGATCGGAGCGATCCGGTCCTGGGCGAAGCGCCGCACCAAGTCGCGCAGCGCCTCGATCTCCTCGTCATGCCCGAAGCTGAGTGTGTTCGTGTACATGCCGTTCCTCCCTGCGCATGACCCCGAAAATCGACTTTGATTTTCGGAAAGGGATCATGCGCAAAATCAAAATGCTACAGCGTCCTTTGCGCGTCCGAAGGGACGCGCGGCGCTGTAGGTGCCGATCCTCGCGCCAACCAGGCGCATTGTCATTGAAAGATATGTCGCCGTGACTTCGGCGATCGATAGCCGCTCGCCCGGCCGAAACCAGACGATGACGCCAGTCATCATCTGGATCAGTGCCATGGCGGTCAGCCCGGTGTCGTCGATGCTGAAGGTGCCCGTCTCGGCGCCATCGCGTAAAATAGTGCGCAGTTCCTTTTCGTAGGCAGTGCGCATGCGCAGGATCTGCGTCAGCCGTTCGGGCGACAGGCTGCGCAATTCCATGTTCGACACATGCGTGGCGTGCCGTCGCTCGATATGAAAGGCGATGTGATTGCGCACATAGGCCGAGAGCAGTTGCGCCGAATCTGCGTCCGCCGGGCGGGCTGCTTCCCATGCTGTGGCCAGACCCTCCATGTGCTCGCGCATCAGCGTGAACAGAAGCTCTTCCTTGGTTGGAAAATAGCGGTAGAGCGCGGCCGCCTGGACGCCGACCTCGGCGGCAAGCTGGCGCATCGACATTGCTTCGTAGCCAAACCGCGCGATGAGGTTGACCGCCGCCCCACGGATGGTCGCTTCGGTCTTTTCGCCATCGGATCCGGTCGTGCGCGCCATGTCAGCTCCTCTGTGGAGTGATAATAAAACGAACGTTCGATTAATTCAAGGCGGCGCGCTCAGGCAATGATCCTGAACCCGACAAGAGCGTGTTGTGTTGCCAGGTCCTCGACGTCGACCCTGGAAACCGAAGCCCCGGACGGCCCTTTCCAGAGGCGCTCGATCATTGTCGAGACCGCCTCATCGAGCCCAGCGATCTGGGCCGTTACAGACCCATCCGCCTCATTGCGGACCCAGCCCGCAAGGCCAAGGCTCGTGGCCTGATCCCGAGCCCAGGCCCTGAAGCCGACGCCTTGCACATTGCCGTAGACCCGCGTCAGCACTTCCCTGCGACGATCAGCCATGAATCTCTCCAAAGCCTGTCTCGTTTTGAATCTGGCGCATGGCGTGAGGAATGCAACCTGGGAAGGGCGCGGGCGCAATGGCTGGGCTCTCTGGCTCGAAATTTATTTGACTCCGTCCACTAATTTTGGAAAATACGGCTGCCTTAGGAGTGGCTGCGGATGTTGGACGAACGCAACGCATTGGTGGCCGATGTCAGGCGCTTCAATCGCTTCTACACGCGCACCGTCGGCCTTCTCGACGAGACGCTGACACAAAGTGCATTCACTTTGACCGAGGCGCGCGTGCTGTTCGAACTGGGTCACCGCAGCAACCCGGCTTCCGCCGAAATCGCCGGGGAGCGAGGTTTCCTAGCTGGTGCTTTTCGGCTGGAGAATGGCCCGGCGGCCTCCGAAATAGCAAGACAGTTGCGTGTCGATGCCGCCTATCTGACGCGGATCCTGCGCAAGTTCGCGGGCCAGGGGCTGACCGAGGCCAGAACGGACCCGGCTGACCGGCGCCGAAGGGTCCTCTCGCTGACCTCACGAGGCGAGGCAGCGCTTGCCAGACTGCAGGCGGCGGCCGATCGGGACACGGCGCGGCTGATCGAAAGCGTCCCCGACGACAGGTTGCATGAACTGCGCAGCGCCTTGCGCAAGGCGGGGGAATTGCTGGGTGATCCCACCAGTGACAGCAGCGAGGTGACGTTGCGGCCGCATCGCGTCGGCGATGTCGGCTGGGTCGTGCAGCGCCAGGCCCAACTCTATGCCGAGGAATATGGCTGGACGATCGAGTTCGAGGCCATGCTCGCCGAGATCGGCGCCGATTTCATTCGCAATTTCGTGCCCGGCCGCGATTTCTGCTGGATCGCAGAGCGCGGTGGTGAGCCGGTTGGCGCGGTGTTCCTGGTTCATCAGGACGACGAAGTGGCCAAGCTGAGAATGCTGCATGTCGAGGCGTCGGCGCGCGGCCTCGGCATCGGCAAACGACTGGTCGCGGAATGCGTGAACCAGGCCCGGGCTTGCGGCTACACCAAGCTGGTGCTGTGGACCAACGACATCCTCGTTGCGGCGCGCGCGATCTACGAACGTGCCGGCTTCAGGCTGGTCTCGCAGGAGCACCACAACAGCTTCGGCAAGGATCTGACCGGCCAGACCTGGGAGATGGATTTGTAGGCAGCTTTTGCTGCCGGTTTGCTTGCAGACGCGATCCTAGTTTCCCCGCGCTGTTGCCAGCGCGCCAGGCAACTCCTCGGCAAAGATGTCGAGTTCATGGTCGAGGCCGACGCTGACGCGGATGCAGCGGTCGAGCACCGGCACCATCGGCTTGCGAATGAAGACGTCGCGTGACAGCAGGCCCTGCAGCACTTTCAGCGCGAAGGCGCCATCGCCGCAGCAATCGATGGTGATGAAATTGGTCGCCGACGCCAGTGGCTTCAGCCCGTTCGCTTCGGCAATGCCGGCGATGCGTCGGCGGCCGGCCGCGACCCGCGCCACCACGCTTTGCAGATAGTCCTGGTCCGCAAGCGCCTCGACGCCGGCGATCTGCGCCATGCGGCTGACGCCATAATGGTTGCGGATCTTCTCGAAGTCGCGGATCACCTGGGCTTCGGCCAGCGCATAGCCGCAGCGTATGCCCGCCAGCCCGTAAGCCTTCGAGAAGGTGCGCATGCGGATGACGTTTGGCCTGGAGATATCGATCGGCGGCAGCGCCGAGGCCGGTCCGAGTTCGCCATAGGCCTCGTCGAGCACCAGCATGGTGGTTTGCGGCAGCGCCTCGATGAAGCCGATGATCTCGCTCGCCTCCCACCAGCTACCCATCGGATTGTCGGGATTGGAGAGATAGACCAGCGGCGCCTTGTCCCTGCGCACCGCCGCCAGCAGGCCGTCCAGGCTTTCCCTGTCGTTGTCGTAAGCGACCGTCACCAGGCGCCCGCCGACACCGGCAATATGGAAGTTGAAGGTTGGATAAGCGCCGAGCGAGGTGACCACAGCATCGCCAGGCGCGACATACATGCGTGCCACCAGGCTGAGCAGGCCATCTATGCCTTCGCCGACAACCACGTTCTCTGTCTTTACGCCGTGATGCGCGGCCACCGCCACCTTCAGATCGAAATTGTCGGGATCGCAATACATCCACATGTCGCCAGCGATCTCGGCCATGCGGGCGGTGACGCGCGGCGAGGGACCAAAGCTGCTCTCATTGGCGCCGATGCGGGCGCGAAAAGCGCGGCCACGCTCGCGCTCCTGCGCTTCGGGGCCGACAAACGGCACCGTCGAGGGAAGCGCTGCGATGAGCGGCATGAGGGGAGGGCGCTGGTGCATGGCGGAAGCTCGCTTGAAAAAGGGCCTTCTTGCTAGCGTGGCCGACTTGGCCGTGCAAGCACCCGGCGGTCCGCAATCGTAACGCTGGATTCCTGCGTATCTTTTTGCTAGCGAGACGCAATGAACAATCGTCTGCCGCCTGCCTGGTCCAAGCACCTGAAGGTCCAAACCGGACCGAAACCCAAATTCCCGCAACCGAATCTTCCGAAAGCGAATTCGCTTTCGCGTGCGCAGGCCGACGAGGCGTTGCTGCAGCAGGCATATCAGTTTCAGCAAGCCAAACGGCTCGGCGAAGCTCAGGACTTATGCCTGCAAGTTCTGGCCCGTACGCCCAACCATCCACTTGCCCTGTATATCTTGGGGACCGTGTGCCTGGGCTACGACGATGAGGCGGCCTTGCGATATTTCGCACGCGCGGTCGGCGAGGAGCCAAAAAACCCCTACTACCACCTTGGGCTGGCTTCGGCCTATGTGAAGGTCAGCGAATATTCGCCAGCAATCAGACATATGCAATACGCCTTGGAGTTGCAGCCAGATCTTATCGAAGCACTTTGTGCATTGGGGGACGCTTATATCGACTTTGACAAACCCGAGATGGCTTTGCCGCTTTATGAGAAGGCACTAAAAATAAACCGGGATCATCCAAAGGTGCGGATCGGACTGGCTCGCGCGCTCACCAGCGTGGGACGGATGGTTGAAGCTGCCGCCTATCTTCAGGAGGCAATCGAACGTCGTATCAAGGTGCCGGCGGCGTACAATGACCTGGTGCAGACACAAAAATTCACCGAAGAGCCTAAGGAACTCAAAGCCATTCTTGGCGAACTTGGAAATCCGAAGCTTGAACCGGATGGTGCCGAGAACCTTCATCTGGCGGCCGGCAAGGTGCTGAATGACCTCAAACGCTATAAGGATGCATTCGACCATTTCAACAAGTCGAAACAGGCATCAGGCCGCAACTTCGATATCGACCAATACCGTCGCTGGATAGACTCACTGATTGCGACCTTCACGCCTGAGATGCTGGCTGCCAAGGCGGATTACGGAAATCCTTCGGAAGTTCCCGTGTTCGTGGTCGGCATGCCTCGCTCAGGCACGACTCTTACGGAACAGATCTGCGCCAGTCATCCTAATGTACACGGCGCGGGCGAACTAATGAAGCTTAGGCGGGTGGCGAATGCGATTGAACTCAGAAGGTCGTCAGCCGGAGATTTGAACTCGGCGGTCGCTTCGATCACAAAAGGCTTGTCCCGAACATTGGCCGAGGAGCATTTGTCCTATCTGAAGGAGCGGGCGCCCGCGGCACTTAGGATCGTCGATAAGATGCCGCATAATTTTGAACTGATCGGTTTGATTGGCCTTCTCTTCCCCAACGCAAAGATCATCCATTGCCGCCGTGACGCCATCGACAATTGCGTCTCTTGCTATGTCTTGAAATTCGGCGAGGGGCACAGTTACAACACCGATCTGAAGACACTGGGTCTCTACTATCGCGAATATGACCGTCTGATGCAGCATTGGAACGAGGTTTTCCCGGGCCTGGTCTTCGAAAACCGCTACGAAACGCTCGTCGAGGATCAGGAGGCGCAGTCACGCCGCCTCATAGATTACGTTGGGCTGCCCTGGGATGACGCCTGCCTGCGTTTTTTCGACAGGGATGGTTCGGTCAACACGCCGAGCCGCTGGCAGGTCCGTCAACCGATCTACAAATCGTCCGTCAAGCGCTGGAAGAATTATGAAGGCGAGATCCAGCCGCTCATCGATGCTTTGGGCGACTTGGCGGAAACGTAATTCAAAGGAGTCTGGCGTGCCTCTCATGCGCGCACGCCTCCTCGATTTTGATTGGCACTGCTGAGTTGAAGAAGCGCAGGGATGCGCGTGATTTCGCACCCGATGGTACCAAACGCAATCGCTCGGTTGGTCAATTATTTTCTGCGGGTCGACGCTCGAAGCGCTTGATCGCGAAACCTCCGGCGCTGCCGGACTGGCTAATAGCCCTGGTTGCCGGAGCTGTCAGGGCTCCGCCTCGGCGGCTGGCTACCGTTGGCCGCAAACATTCAAGAAGTGCAGAGGCTCCGCTGCTGGCAGCACAGGTGCATTTTGACGAGTCCCTTGGAAATCCGGCATGAAAAAACCCGGCGGTTGCCCGCCGGGTTTCGATTTGGACAAGTCGAAATATATTAGAACGAGCGCTGGAAGCGGAGGAGGCCGCCGATGCTGTTCTTCTTGTCGGCCGGTGTGAACGATGGGTTGATATAGTTGACATCGCCAAATCGGCCTGCATGGAGGTAGTCGACTTCGGCCGTGACGGTGAAGCCCGGAACAACGTCATAAGCGATGTTCGCGGCAACACCGACGTTCTTCCAATCGTCAGCGGACACCTGGGCGTTGAACGAGGTTTTTTCGTTGAACTTGTAGGTACCACCGCCCCACACTGCCCAATTGCCACCCCACATCTTGTAGAAGCCGCGACCATTGGCGTCGACATGATTGCCGAGGTTGTCGTTGAGGTTATCGTCCGAGCCGTAGCCGCCCATGATGAACAGCGAGAGTTCGTTGGAGACGTTCACATCCAGGCGAACCTTGCCGGCCACTTCCTCATAGTTGCTGTCATAAGCGACCACACCGGTGATGGCGCCCCAGCCCTGCGTGTACTTCACGCCACCGACGACATGCGGAACATAGCTGTCGATCGTGTCATTGGCGTTACCTTCTTCCAGCGAGACCACTGCCGAGAAGCCGTTGCCGGCATCGAAGTAGTACTGGACGACGTTGGTGTCGAAATCGCCGTAGGGAACCAGCGTATCCTGGATGACGTTGCCGGCGTAGCCGACGAACGTGTCGAAGGCCGATTCGTCCTTACCGACGCGCAGGCCACCGAGCTGGATCCAGGCGAAGTTCAGCGAGACGTCCCGGTTATGGGCGGCGTTGACGTCCTCGAAAGCGTTGTCGTCGCCGAAGTTGAAGCGGGTCTCGGTGTAGGTCTTCAACGTGCCGAGTTCGGTTTCCTGGCCTGTCCAGGTCTTCAGCGTGAAGCGGGTATTCTTCAGCCAAGTATTGTGGTCATCACCATCCTGGTGATCCGCGGCTTTTGCACCATCGAACGAACCGAGGTCGCCACCGCCGATGTCGTAACGGATGTAGCCGCCGATGCGCAGGCAGGTTTCGGTGCCGGGGATGTAGAAGTAGCCAGCGCCGTAGACGTCGCAGATCTTGACGTATTCAGCGGGTTCCGGCTCGGCGACGACGACGGCGTCGGCGGCGCGCGCACCGGAAACTGCGATCAGGGCCGCAGCGGAGCCGAGGAGAAGGCTCTTGATGTTCATTTTCTGACCTCCAGTCAGAATCGAATGAAATTACGGGAGCCGCCGCCCGCTTCATCGGAGTAACGAGCTGTTATCGTTATCTCTTTTTGGAAAACCGTGGGATTTTTCGGTAGGCCTGCGGCCGTCACCAAAAGCGTTTGTTGGCGAAAGCGTGCCCTGAACCGGATTTGAGATAACCTCGAATGAAGCTGCCTTGGCCTGATTCGAGAAGGCCATATGGGTGACGATCCGCCATGGCAGGAATTTGGACGCATGGCTGGATTTCCCGAATTGTGCTCGGCAAGCCGTCGTTTCAGGTCCGACGTCATGCCGACATAACGCCCGCCTTCCGCAACCTCGCTCTCGAGAATACACATATCACATGAGCCAGCCCCTCCTTGCCAATGCGAGAGGGTACCCTGCTTGGCCGAAGGGCAGCTGCCAACCCTGTTTTTGCAAGAAATTCAGGCGCTTGAGCCCTCCTTCGCTACGGCTTCGGAGGGCATCTTGCTTCGCGCGGAGGTCGGGACTTGTCCTGCGAAGCGCGCAGCGCGAAGCAGGATGGCGGAGAGGATGGGATTCGAACCCACGAGAAGCTTTTGACCTCTACTCCCTTAGCAGGGGAGCGCCTTCGACCACTCGGCCACCTCTCCGTTGCGCCGGTGGATAAAGAAAAGCGCCGGCACAATCAACAAGCCCGCATCATTATATGGAAAAATAAGATGCACTGAACCGTGGCCTTCCATGGATGCGGCGGTTCTGCGGTTGTTTCCTGGCTAGCGACTCGGGAGCTTGCCATGATTCCGGCGGCCCTTCGCCGGATTCGGCGGCAAACAAGGGGTTGCGGCGGGCCTGATGGTTAACGAGAGCTTTCTGAGTGAGGCCAAATCGTGTCATTTGTGCAACAACGCCAGGGGATAGCAGCCAGGCAGCCCTTTCACCGGTACGATCGTGGTTGAACGCCGCCGTCTCATGGGTAATGTCGGTATCGAAGGAGCGGCGCGGTGCGCATCTTTTTCGGTAGTGGGGATGGGGCAGGGAACGCTGTCCTTCAGCAAAGAATACCCAGACCCGTTTTTTAACTTTTGACTGGAGGTCAGAAAATGAACATCAAGAGCCTTCTCCTCGGCTCCGCTGCGGCCCTGATCGCAGTTTCCGGTGCGCGCGCCGCCGACGCCGTCGTCGTCGCCGAGCCGGAACCCGCTGAATACGTCAAGATTTGCGACGTCTACGGCGCTGGCTACTTCTACATCCCCGGCACCGAAACCTGCCTGCGCATCGGCGGCTATGTCCGTTATGACATCGGCGCTGGCGATGTCGGCTCGTTCGATGGTGCCTGGGCCCGGGACAAAGAAGACGGTGAAGTCAACGATACTTGGCAGAAGAACGCCCGCTTCACGCTGAAGACCTGGACCGGTCAGGAAACCGAGCTCGGCACGTTGAAGACCTACACCGAAACCCGCTTCAACTTCGGCAACACGAGATTTAGCGGAGGAGACGGCAGCTACTCTGGCAACGCCTCCAACAAGGACGTCTCGCTGAACTTCGCCTGGATCCAGCTCGGTGGTCTCCGTGTCGGTAAAGACGAATCGGCCTTCGATACGTTCATCGGCTATGCCGGCAACGTCATCCAGGATACGCTGGTTCCCTACGGCGGCTTCGACACCAACGTCATCCAGTACTACTTCGATGCTGGCAACGGCTTCTCGGCCGTCGTCTCGCTGGAAGAAGGTTACGGCCCGTACTCGATCGACAGCTACGTTCCGCATGTCGTCGGCGGCGTGAAGTGGACGCAGGGCTGGGGCGCCATCAGCGGCGTCGTCGCTTATGACAGCGCTTACGAAGAAATCGCTGGCAAGGTTCGCTTGGACGTCAACGTTTCGAACGAACTGTCGCTGTGGATTATGGGCGGCTACGGCTCGGACGATAACTACAACGACAGCACCTGGGCTGTCCCGGCTGGTGGTGGTCTCGTGGCTAGTGGTCGCGGCATGTACAAGCTGTGGGGCGGTAACTGGGCAGTTTGGGGCGGTGGCACCTACAAGTTCAACGAGAAGACCTCGTTCAACGTCCAGGCGTCGTATGACGAAGACGAGAACCTCGGCATCGCGGCGAACATCGCTTACGATGTGGTTCCAGGCTTCACGATCACGGCCGAAGTCGACTACCTCAATGCCGGCAGCTACCCTGCGTCCAACTGGACCAGCGCCGACAAGGAAAGCAACATCGGCGGTATCCTCCGCTTCCAGCGCTCGTTCTAAGGGCTGGTTCCTTACAGGTGAAATCCAGCCCGGGCGCACAACGCCCGGGCTGTTTTTGTTTTCGTGACTGGATCAAGGCAAACAGAAGGATGGGGGTAACGGTAGCTGAATAAATCCGTGGAGTGGTTTCGTGGGATCCGCTGATGGGCGGATGAAATCACAACCGCGTGATTAAAATCTCTTGAAAGGACGCTTCCAAGCGGGTAGGGCTGACCTATCCCACTCGGGGGTGTGGCAAATGATGACGAACGAAGCGATTCAAGAGGGCGAGTCCTCTGATCATTTTTCGATGTTTTCTTCTCAAAGTCCGAAGATTCGATACACCTACAACAAGATTAGAGAAGTAAAGTCGCATCGGGTCGGAGATCTTTTTTCAGCATATCGGGACATATTGTGGGACGACGGGCGGCATAAGTATAATGTCAGCTCGTTCATCGGCGAAATAGACGAGATCCTCCTTGGGGAGCGTTTCAGCGCCTTTGACCAAAGTACCCTGGACAACCTTATCGGCACCTTGCGCCAGCGCGGCAACAGCAACGCAACCATCAATCGAAAGATGGCTGCCCTCAGCAAACTGCTGCGCAAGGCTCACAAGATGGGAGATATCCACAGCCTGCCCGAGTTCCGCCGCCAGAAGGAGCGGGCGGGTCGGATTCGCTTCCTCGAAAGGGATGAAGAGGCGCGCCTGTTCGCCGCCATTAAGAGCCGCAGCGAGGATGCCTACAGGCTTTCCGTCTTCCTGGTCGACACCGGATGCCGTCTCGGCGAGGCGCTTGGGCTGATCTGGAACGATATCCAGGAGCATCGCGTCAGTTTTTGGATCACCAAATCCGGCCGCAGCCGCACCATTCCGATGACCGAGCGGGTCAAGGAGGTCATCAAGCTGCCGCCCACCGAAGGCCGTCGGCCCAAGGGACCGTTCACAAAGCTTAGCCAGGCACAGTTTCGTGCCATCTGGAACGACGCGAAGGCCGAAGTCGGACTTGGCGCAGACGACCAGGTGGTGCCGCACATACTGCGCCATACCTGCGCCTCGCGCCTTGTCCAGGGCGGCATCGACATCCGGCGCGTGCAGATGTGGCTCGGCCACCAGACGTTGTCGATGACCATGCGCTACGCGCATCTGGCCACCAACGATCTCGATGGCTGTGTCATCGTGCTGGAAACACCTCGATCGACTCAGCCGGGCGGCAATCGCGCTGAAGGCTCCATGTTTTCTTCGCCTATGACGACGCCTTCGTCGCCGACGGCAGGGCGGAAAAAGAAGGACGAGGCAGCCGCCGCCGCAAAGGAGTCGCCGAAAGCGGCTCGGAAAAGTTCAAAGGCCAAGTAGGCTAAAGAATCTCCACCTACACTATATAGCTATCCCGTGACCTTGTTTGGTCATGGGATTTACTTCGGGATATTCTTCCGCTCGGCTTGGTCGAGAAAAGCGGCTATGTCGCCCGGTAGGCTGCCGGTCTCGAGGAATGGCGCATGGCCCTGGCCCTCGACAGTGATCGTCTCCATCATGGAATGGCGCTCTCTCATCTGCTTCAGCGTATCTATGGACAGCAATCTCGAATTGGCACCACGTATGGCGAGCAACGGGATGGCGGCCAACGCCTCGAATTGAGGCCATAGATCAGGCAGCTTCTGCGTCAGATCGAGACCGGCAACGGTATCCACCAGCTTCGGATCGAAATCCGGCATCAGCCCATCATCCGTTTCGCGGTAGAGAGCCCATACCATGCGATCCCAATCGGCGCCGGCAAGGGCGGGGAAGTCTTCGCCATGCACGCTGCGCTGGGCGGCAATTGCCTTTGGGCGGGTTTTCGGTGCCGGGTCGCGCTCGAGATAAGACTGGATATGGGCAAGTCCGGCCGTCTCGATCACCGGGCCGATGTCGTTGAAAGTAATGGCTTTCAGGACGGCTGGCCGCATCATCCCGAGCACATGGATGATCAGCCCGCCGCGCGAGGTGCCGATGAAGGCCGCTTCTCCGATGTTCAGCGCCGTCAGCCCGGCCAGGATGTCGCCGGCCTCCACGCCGACATTGTAATTTTTGACGTCGGGATCATAGGTTGACTGCCCGCGCCCACGGTAGTCGAAGGCGATCACCTTGCGCGGAGTTGCCGCATCCGTCGACAGATAGAGCGCCAGCTCGTGAAAATCCCTGGCGTTGCGGGTCAGGCCAGGCAGGCAGACAACCGGCCAGAGTCCGGTATTGGCCTCACCGTAGACGCGCGCATGAAGTTTTAGCCCATCCGGTGCACTGTAGAAGAAGTCGGAGAAATTTTGCTCGCTTGCCATCGGAATGTTCGATCTCGCTGTACCGATCTGGACAGCTACAGGCGAGGGCAGGGATGGTCAAATGAAAGGCGCTCTTGCCTTCTCCCACAAGGGGAGAAGGACAGAAAGCCTCAACTCCGCCCGTTCACCAGATCCCCGACAATGTCGTATTTGCCCGAAATACGCATCTTGTAGACTTCGTAATTCTCCATCACGCGCTGAACGTAACTCCTTGTTTCTGTGTAGGGAATCCGCTCGATCCAGTCGACGACCGCGTCGATGTCCTTGCCGCGCGGGTCGCCATATCTGGCCACCCACTGGCTGGCTCGGTTGGGGCCGGCATTGTAGCCGGCGAAGGTCAGCACGTAGGAGCCGTTGAAGCGATCGAGCTGTTCGCCGAGGAAGGCTGAGCCAAGCGTCGCATTGTAGCCGGCATCGGTGGTCAGCCGTGTTTGCGAAAACTGCAGCCCGGCCTTCTTCGCCAACTGCCTTGCGGTTCCCGGCATCAGCTGCAGCAGCCCGCGCGCGCCGGCGCTGGACACGGCGCCGATGTTGAATTCGCTTTCCTGACGGGCGATCGCATAGGCCAGGGCCTTGCCCGAGCCGGAAATGTCGGCCGAATCGGGAATGACGCCGAGCGGATGCGACAATGCGCCGACATCGATGCCACGCGCCCCGGCGATCTTGCCGATTTTCAGTGCCATGAAATGGTTCCCTTGCTTTTCCGCAAGGACAGCCAGCAGCGCCAGTTCGCCCGGACTGGTCAACTGCCCGGCAAGGTCGCGATAGAGCGTCTCGGCATAGCGGTCGTAGCCCGCCTCCTGCAGCCGCTTGATGGCGCTGACGGCCTCGCGGCCGGCAAAATTCTGCCGGTCGGCTGCACTTGGCGAGGGGTAGGCGATGTTCAGCGCCTGTCGACCCACGCGTTCGGCGGCAAGCTGACCGTAGAATGTCGTGCCATAGGCAGCGGCGCGCGCAAAATAGTCCTTTGCATTGCCCGGACCACCGACTTCCGCGGCACGGCCGAGCCAGTAATAGGCGCGCGACAGCGTCATCGGCCCCTGGGCGAGGTCCGCGATGCGAGCGAAGTGACTGGCCGCGGTTTTTGGGTCGTTCAGGCCGCGCAGCGCATACCAGCCAGCATGGAATTCGGCGTCTGCCGCATTGGCGGCACTTTCGGCGGCGTGTGTGGCGACGATCTTGTACGCGGTCTTCATGTCGCCCTGGTCTACCAGTTCGCGCGACAGCACCCGGCGCTCGACCCACCAGGCATCCGGATCGACGAGAGCGTCGCGATTGGTCGGCGCCTGCATCACAATGGCGGCGGCCCCGGCAAAATCCTCCTGCTTGCGCAGATATTCGGCCTGCGCGAAGAAGTAGCCGGCCGAACGTTGCATTGCCGGCACGGCCTTCAGCAGCTTTGGCGCGTTCTTGTCGCCTTTGTCGGCCGCCGCCCAGGCCTCGGCGAGATGCTGGGCGCCGGCCAGGCCGGCGACGCGCAAGGCGGAATTCGCGCGGTCGGCATAGAACATGCGCTCCATGCGAAAACGGTGGTCGGTGGCCGGGATCAAGCTGCCGAATTCCTTGATCAGCGCCGCCTCGTCCCTGGCCTCCAGGATCGCGGTGCGCCAGAAGGGCGACAGCACCGAACGTGCCGCCTTGATATTGCCTGACGCCACATAGGCGCGGGCAAGAACCATCACGCCTTCGAATGTCTGCGGCTGGCTGCCGTCGAACGCCCTGATAACGATGTCGGGGGCAGGGTTCTCGCGATAGAGTGCGCGCTCGCTGTTCCTGCGCAGGGCGACGGTGCCCGGCCAATTGGGCAGCATCTTGGCCGCAGCAGTGATATCGCCGCTCGGAACCTTGTCGCCGCCATAAAGCGCGATCGCCCAGGCAAGGATATGCTGGTCGAGCGACTGAGCGGGAAGGGCATCGCGCACACCACGAGCGCGGGGAGTATCGCCAGCCGCCAACGCATCCAGCCCGCTCTTCAGGGGGGCGACGTCGGGCAAGGGCGGCTGTGGCGTCCTGCCCTGCAGGTCAGGCAGCGCAATTGCCGCGCCCGGCATCGGAATGGCTGAGGTGACCCGTACGTCCACGCTACCGCTGATCGCCATGCCCGGCATCAGCGCGAGCGTGGCGCCAAGCAGCGCGAGAATATGAGGCCGACCGCCCGGCATGATCCTTAAGTCTTTCCTTGTCCTGGCATTCCCCAAGCAGGCGAAGATGCCTCGAAGCCTAAACTTAGGTCGTGAAGAGCTCGTAAACAAAGGGTTAGCGAGGCCGTTCGAATTGCGCTTGCTGGCACCATGGCAATGCTTGCCGCGCAACCATGTCGAGACTATGGTGCGCCGCTTCGCTTTCGGCTAGAAGGCGCGCACGATAAAGCACCGATGCATGTCTTCCCAAAGTGAATACCGGTTTTGGGGCAACGGCATGCATGAACAAACAAGTCCCAAGGAGTTGGACGATATGCTGAGAGGCTCGCTTACTGCGCTCGTGACACCGTTCGAAAAGAGCGGGCGTTTCGACGAGAAAGCCTTTCGCGCGTTCGTCGAATGGCAACTCTCAGAGGGCACGACGGGCCTGGTGCCGGTCGGCACCACCGGCGAGTCGCCGACGCTGTCGCACGACGAGCACCGCCAGGTCGTCAAGGTGTGTATCGAGGTGGCCAAGGGCCGCGTTCCGGTCGTCGCCGGCGCCGGCTCCAACAACACCGAGGAAGCAGTCGGCCTCGTGCAGTATGCCGAGAAGGCCGGCGCCGATGCCGCCCTCGTCGTCACGCCCTACTACAACAGGCCGACACAGCGCGGTCTTTACGAGCATTTCGCGGCGGTCGCCAAGGCGACCAAGCTGCCGATCATCATCTACAATATCCCGCCGCGCTCGGTCATCGACATGATGCCGGACACGATGGGCCGGCTCGTGCACGACTTCAAGAACATTGTCGGCGTCAAGGATGCCACCGGCAAGGTCGAAAGGGTCTCCGAGCAGCGCGCCACGTGCGGCAAGGATTTCATCCAGCTTTCGGGCGAGGACGCTTCGGCGCTCGGCTTCAACGCCCATGGCGGCGTCGGCTGCATTTCGGTGACGTCGAATGTCGCGCCGCGGCTGTGCGCCGAATTCCAGGAGGCAACGCTTGCCGGCGACAGCGTCAGGGCGCTGGATCTGCAGGATCGCCTGCTGCCGCTGCACAAGGCGATCTTCATCGAGCCTGGCGTTTCCGGCGCCAAATATGCGCTGTCGAAGCTAGGCAAGGTCGAAAACGTGCTGCGCTCGCCGCTGGTGACGATCGAACAGTCGACTGCCGACAAGATCGATGCGGCTATGAAGCACGCCGGCTTGATTAATTAGGGATGAGGCGCCACCTCTCCACATCATGAATCAAGTCAGAAAAGCCGATCCCAACAACAAGACCGTTTCGGAAAACCGTAAGGCGCGGTTTTCCTATGAGGTGCTTGACACGGTCGAGGCCGGTCTGGTGCTGACCGGCACCGAGGTCAAGTCGCTGCGCCAGGGCCAGGCCAACATCCAGGACAGCTATGCCTCGGTCGAAGGTGGCGAGATCTGGCTGATCAATTCCTATCTGCCGGAATATCTGCAGGCCAACCGCTTCAACCATGAGCCGCGCCGGCGCCGCAAGCTGCTGCTCAACAAGCGCGAGATGGCGAAACTGTCACAGAGTGTCGACCGCGAAGGCATGACACTGGTGCCGCTGAAAATCTATTTCAACGACCAGGGCCGCGCCAAGCTGCTGCTCGCTGTCGGCCGCGGCAAGAAACTGCACGACAAGCGCGAATCCGAGAAGCAGCGCGATTGGTCGCGCGAGAAGGGCCGGCTGTTAAAAGAGCGTGGGTAGGCGGGGCCATTCGCTTGAAGAACCGGATTGTCCTCTTTGGTTTGGCCAGCCTGGTCTTGTTGTGTTTCCTTGCAGCAGGCGGCTATCTCTATTTCCGGTCATTCTCGCCGGATCGCGATAAATATCCGGTCAGGGGCATCGACGTCTCCCATCATCAGGGCCAGATCGATTGGCGGCGCGTAGCCGCCGACGATGTCGCCTTTGCCGTCATCAAGGCGACCGAAGGCGGCGATCATGTCGATGATGCTTTCGCACGGAATCTGGAAGAGGCCCGGGCCGCCGGTCTCGCCGTCGGCGCCTATCACTTTTTCATCTTTTGCCGGCCGGGTGCGGACCAGGCGAAGAATTTCATCTCGGTGGTGCCGCACGATCAGTCCCTGCTGCCACCCGTGGTCGATATCGAATTCGGCGGCAACTGCCCGCAGCGGCCGACGCCCGAACAATTGAACGCCGAACTGGCCGCGTTCCTCGCTCCAGTCGAGGCGGCGTTCGGCAAGCCTGCGATTGTCTATCTGACCGACGACGCAGCGGAAGCGTATGCAGGGCGCATTGCTGCCCGTCCGCTCTGGCTCCGCTCATTGCTCCTGGAGCCGGATCGCGACGACTGGGTCTACTGGCAGTACCACAACAGGGGTCGCGTTGACGGCATCAATGGCGATGTCGACCTGAATGTGCTGCAGGGTGGGCCCGGTGCGTTGAGTGCACTGTTTGCGCCGCCAAGCTGATCCGCTGGCACCCGGCTCTATTTCTGCAAGAATTCCGCTATCTGGCTGAAAACGCTAACGAACATCGCTTCGGTCAGCACGCCGGTATTGGTGTTGTAGCGTGAGCAGTGATAGCTCGAAAACAGCGTGACGCCACCGGCCGGCAGCTGCCCGCCATGCTTGAACGGGTAGGCGGCGACGCGCCCACCCAGCGCCCGCACCGTCGACTGATGCGCGATCGATCCCAGTGCCAGCACGGCGCGCAAATTAGGGAACCGGGCGATCGTCGGCACCAGGAATGTCCGGCAGGTGGCAATCTCGGCGCCCACCGGCTTGTTCTCAGGCGGCACGCAGCGCACGGCATTGGTGATCGCCGTGCCGACAAGCTCCAATCCGTCGTCGGGTCTGGCCTTGAATTCGCCGCGTGCAAAACCGTGCGAAATCAGTGTCGAGTAGAGCAGGTCGCCGGCATAGTCGCCGGTGAACGGGCGGCCCGTTCGGTTGGCACCGCGAAGGCCGGGCGCCAGCCCGACGATCAGCAGTTGGACCGTCGCGTCACCTTCCGAGGGCAGGAAAGTCGGCACCGGCGCATTGAACCAGGATGGTTCGCGCTGCCGCCACTCGGCGATGAAGTCGTGCAGCCGCGGGCAGAGCGGGCAGTCGCGGCTGGGCTCGGAGGCGGAAGAGGCGGTCAAGGCGACCGGCCTCAGTAATCATCCTCGTCGACTTCGGCCGGCTCGGGCCTGCGCACCGGCCGCTCGGACGGATCGCGGCCAACGTCGTTCTTCAAGGTCGTCAGGTCGATGAAATGGTCGGCCTGGCGGCGCAGATCGTCGGAGATCATCGGCGGCTGCGAGGCCATGGTCGAGACGATCGACACCTTGCGGCCGCGCCGCTGCAGCGCCTCGACCAGCGTGCGGAAATCGCCGTCGCCGGAAAAGATGACATAGTGGTCGACGACATCGGCGAGCTCCAGCGCATCGACCGTCAGCTCGATGTCCATATTGCCCTTGATCTTGCGGCGGCCGGTCGAGTCGGTGAATTCCTTGGCCGGCTTGGTGACCACCTTGAAGCCGTTATAGTCGAGCCAGTCGATCAGCGGACGGATCGAGGAGTATTCCTGATCCTCGACCAGCGCCGTGTAATAATAGGCGCGCAGAAGATAGCCACGTTTCTGGAAGCTCGACAGGAGCTTGCGATAGTCGATGTCGAAGCCGAGTGCGCGCGACGTCGCATAGAGATTGGCGCCGTCGATGAATAGGGCGATTTTTTCACGAGGGTCGAACATGGAAAATATTCCTTCTCGAAATAAACGGCCGTCTAAACGAAATGCGATAGCGACGTTCGGTCAGGCTCATAATAAACCGGCTGACCTCTATGTATCCGAGATAGCGCCAGATTCACGGCAATCCAAGGGCGCGTGCGGCACTGCAAGCAATTGTGATCGGGACACCGAACACATAGGCACAGCCAGTTTTGCCGAATCGGGTGTTTGAACGAAGGATTGGGCGCCCTGCAGCCCGGCCATTGCCATGATGCTTGTATTTTGGCGGCGTTCGGGTTATGGACCGCGCCTGTTTTCCATCAAATCCATCGCATGAAAGGGGCAAACCATGGCCCGCGTAACCGTTGAAGATTGCATCGACAAGGTCGACAACCGCTTCGAACTGGTGCTGCTTGCCGGCCACCGTGCCCGGCAGATCAGCCAGGGCGCGCCGATCACCGTGCCGCGTGACAACGACAAGAACCCGGTCGTGGCGCTGCGCGAGATCGCCGATGAGACGCTGTCGCCCGACGACCTCAAGGAAGATCTGATCCATTCGCTGCAGAAGCATGTCGAGGTCGACGAGCCCGAGGCCGATGGCGAGGCGATTGCCGATCAGACCGGCACCGCCGTTGCTGCCACCGACGCCGATGACGCCGAGGAGAACATCACCTTCGACCGCATGACCGAGGAAGATCTCCTGGCCGGCATCGAGGGTCTGGTGCCACCGGAAAAAAGCGACGACTACTAAGAGCCTGGATCAAGCATCCGGCACTTCCGTCCTGGCAGTTTCGTGGCTATCTATGACATGCGCCGTACAGCAGTGCGGCGCATGATTCATTTCACCGCTGCGAGATCCCGCCCATGATGCGTCAGTATGAGCTTGTCGAGCGCGTCCAGCGCTACAAGCCTGACGTCAACGAGGCGTTGCTCAACAAGGCCTATGTCTATGCCATGCAGAAGCATGGCCACCAGAAGCGCGCTTCCGGCGACCCGTATTTCTCGCACCCGCTCGAAGTCGCCGCCATCCTCACCGAGATGCATATGGACGAGGCGACGATCGCGGTCGCCCTGCTGCACGACACGATCGAGGACACGACCGCCACACGGGCCGAGATCGACGATCTGTTCGGCCCCGAAATGGGCAAGCTGGTCGAGGGCCTGACCAAGCTGAAGAAGCTCGATCTCGTCTCGAAGAAGGCCGAGCAGGCGGAAAACCTGAGAAAGCTTCTGCTGGCGATTTCAGAAGATGTCCGCGTGCTGCTGGTCAAGCTCGCCGACCGCCTGCACAATATGCGCACCCTCGACCACATGCCGGAGGCCAAGCGCCTGCGCATCGCCGAGGAGACGATGGATATCTACGCGCCGCTGGCCGGCCGCATGGGCATGCAAGGCATGCGCGAGGAGCTGGAGGAGATCGCCTTCCGCTTCATCAATCCGGAAGCCTATCGCGCCGTCACCGCACGGCTTGCCGAAATCTTCGAGCGCAACAAGGGCGTGCTGACGGACATCGAAAAGGCTTTGTCCACGCTGTTCGAGAAGCATGCGATCAACGCCGGCGTGAAGAGCCGGCAGAAGAAGCCGTGGTCGGTGTTCCGCAAGATGGAGGCCAAGGCGCTGTCCTTCGAGCAGTTGTCCGACATTTTCGGCTTCCGCGTCGTCGTCGATACGGTCGAGGATTGTTACAGGGCGCTTGGCGCCATCCACACCGCGTGGTCGATGGTGCCGGGCCGCTTCAAGGACTACATCTCGACGCCGAAGCAGAACGATTATCGGTCGATCCACACCACCATTGTCGGCCCGTCGCGCCAGCGTGTCGAGCTGCAAATCCGCACCCGAGAGATGAACAAGATCGCCGAATACGGCGTCGCCGCCCATTCGATCTACAAGGACACCGGCGGCAAGACGAATGGCGCCGCCCACGCGATTTCGAAGGAAACCAACGCCTACGCCTGGCTGCGGCGCACCATCGAGCAGCTTGCCGAGGGCGACAATCCCGAGGATTTCCTCGAAAATACCAAGCTGGAGCTGTTCCAGGACCAGGTGTTCTGCTTCACCCCGAAAGGCATGTTGATTGCGCTGCCGCGCGGCGCGACACCGATCGATTTCGCCTACGCGGTGCACACCGATGTCGGCGACACCTGCGTCGGTGCCAAGGTCAACGGCCGCATCATGCCGCTGATGACGGAACTGAAGAACGGCGATGAGGTCGAGATCATCCGCTCCAAGGCGCAGGTGCCGCCGGCGGCGTGGGAATCGGTCGTCGTCACCGGCAAGGCGCGCTCGGCCATCCGCCGTGCCACCAAGAACGCCATCCGCAAGCAATATTCGGGTCTCGGCATCCGCATCCTGGAACGCGCCTTCGAGCGTGCCGGCAAGACCTTCACCAAGGAGAGCCTGAAGCAGGTGCTGCACAGGCTGGCGCGCAAGGACATCGAGGATGTGCTGGCCTCCGTCGGGCGCGGCGAGCTCGCCTCCACCGACGTCATGAAGGCGGTATTCCCCGACTACAAGGATGAGCGCGTCACTACGGCCGTCCCCAAGCCGCGCGAGGAGGGCTGGTCGAAGATCCGCAATGCGGCCGGTATGTTGTTCCAGATTCCGGGTCGCGCCGCGCGCAAGGACAAGGACCAGCCACGCGATGGCGCCGTGCCGATCCGCGGCGTGCGCGGTGATCTGCCGGTGCGCTTCGCGCCGGAGGGGGCAGTGCCTGGCGATCGCATCGTCGGCATCGTCCAGCCGGGCACCGGCATCACCATCTATCCGATCCAGTCGCCGGCGCTGCAGGCGTTCGACGACCAGCCCGAGCGCTGGATAGACGTGCGCTGGGACATCGACGAGCGCACCAAGGAACGCTTTCCGGCGCGTGTCTCGGTCACCGCCATCAACGCGCCGGGGTCACTCGCCGATATAGCGCAGGTGGTTGCCTCGAACGACGCCAATATCCATACGCTGTCGATGGTGCGCACTGCGCCCGACTTCACCGAAATGCTGATCGATCTCGAAGTCTGGGATCTCAAGCACCTCAACCGGCTGCTGTCGCAGCTCAAGGACAATTCGAGCGTCAGCGACGCAAGACGCGTCAATGGCTAGATCATGCTCCGGTTTCGGACAAAGTCATGGTCAATCAAAAAGAGGCAGACATGAACACCGATGAAGTGCTGGGCATTTTCCGCGAGGCGGGTGCTGTTCTGGAAGGGCATTTCATTTTGACCTCGGGCCTGCGCAGTCCGGTCTTCCTGCAGAAGGCGCGCGTGTTCATGCATGCCGACAAGACCGAGCTACTGTGCAAGGCGCTGGCGGAGAAAATCCGCGCAGGCGTGCCCGGCAAGATCGACTATGTCGTAGGCCCGGCGATCGGCGGGCTGATCCCAGCCTACGAGACCTCGCGCCATCTCCGCGTGCCGGCGATCTGGGTCGAGCGGGAAGGCGGCGAGTTCCGCTTGCGCCGCTTCGAGATAGCCAGGGGTTCGCGTGTCGTCATCGTCGAGGACATCGTCACCACTGGCCTGTCGATCCGAGAGACCATCGAGTGCCTGCGCGATCTTGGCGCCGAGGTAGTGGCCGCGGCCTGCATCATCGACCGTTCGGCTGGCAAGACCGATGTCGGTGTGCCGCTCATCGCGCTGGCCGAGTATGAGGTCCCGGCCTATCCGGCCGACCGGCTGCCGCCGGAGCTTGCCGCCATCCCGGCGATCAAGCCCGGCAGCCGCAACATCTGACGGGGCATTTTTTTCGCCCAACAGTGTGCGGCGGTTTTGTGGAAAGCGACATGCGTGAAGACAGATTGGAAATGATCACCGGCATCGATCATTTCGTGCTGACGGTCGCTTCGCTGGAAGTGACCTGTGAGTTTTACCAGCGCGTGCTGGGTTTTGAGCGCATCGACGCGGCGGATCGGCCGACGGCGCTGGCTTTCGGTATCCATAAGATCAATGTGCATGAGGTCGGCCGCACTTTCGAGCCGAAGGCGAAGTCGCCGGCTCCGGGCTCGAGCGATTTCTGCCTGGTCACGGACGGGCCACTGGATGAGGTCCGTGCCCGGCTCGCGGCCAATGGTGTGGCGGTGGAACTCGGTCCGGTTGAACGTATCGGGGCCCGCGGTCCGATGATGTCGGTCTATCTCCGCGACCCGGACGGCAATCTGGTCGAGGTCAGCGAATACCTGCCGTAGCGCTGGTGCTCTTCGAAAAAGCGACTGCCAGTTTTCCTTAAATTCGCCGCGATTGTCCAATGTTCGAAGCATGAACCACCCCGAGGGGCGGCGACGAGTGCGCATCGGACAGACGGTGCTTGGTTGTTCTTCTGTCAGCGCGTCGTTATATCATGCTTGCGATTGCCATTGGGTGATCGTCAAGCGCAAGATGTGGCTGCCACGCCCGGCTAAGGTGCCGTTGCGGGAGCCGTGGAACGGGAACAGAGTGCTTTTTCGACGCCGCAAGCCTGATGGCCTTTACGAGCGGGTGCGTACCTACCTTTGGCCGCGCCGCTCATTTTCGCGCTCGCTTCAGTATTTTTCCAAGCGCATCCTGCGGCTGAAGGCCACACCGCATGCGGTGGCGGCCGGCGTTGCAGCCGGGGTCTTCGCTTCATTCTTTCCCGTCGGTTTCCATTTCATCATCGCTGCCCTCCTGTGCTGGGTGATCGCCGGCAATCTGGTGGCGGCCGCTCTCGGCGCGGTTTTTTTCGGCAACCCCCTGACCTTCCCGTTGCTATGGGGGGCGTCGTGGGAAACGGGCAAGCTCATCCTGCATGACCGCTTGCCGACGCATGGGCCGCCGGCACATCTGGGCGAGATGTTGCACAACCTCTCCTTCGCGCAATTGTGGAAACCGGTCCTTGAACCGATGCTGATAGGCGCGGTTCCGCTCGGGCTCGCCTTCGGGCTGCTGTTCTACGCCCTCACGCGCTGGGGCATGAACGCTTTCCGCGAACAGCGGCGCAAACGTCTGGCCGAGCGCGCAAGCCGGCATGCGCAATCGTCCCATCCCGGCGCAAGCATCGGTTCCACCGCGCGATGATCATCGGCATCGGCAGCGACCTTATCGACATCAGACGCATCGAGAAATCGCTGGAGCGTCACGGTCAGCGCTTCATTCAGAGAATCTACACCGAGATCGAACAGGCGCGTTCCGACAATCGACGCGCCCGCGCGGCCTCTTATGCCAAACGCTTCGCCGCCAAGGAGGCCTGCGCCAAGGCGCTGGGCACCGGTATGGCGCAGGGCGTGTTCTGGCGCGACATGGGTGTCGTCAACCTGCCCAGTGGCGCGCCGACCATGGCTCTGACGGGAGGAGCGCAGGCCAGGCTGGACAAGATCCTGCCAAACGGCCATCGGGCGGCAATCCACCTCACCATCACGGATGATTTCCCGCTCGCTCAAGCCTTTGTGATCATCGAGGCGCTGCCCGTCGAAGAAGCGCCACATTGATTGCCTCTGACGACCGGCATTGACGTTGCCCAGCGCGCGCCGAGACTCTATACCATCCAACGCACAATCGAGGACGACATGAGCGTGGCTGAAAAATCCGAGAAGAAATCCGGCGGGCTTGGCGAGACCGTCAGCGTCATCGTCCAGGCGCTTTTGCTCGCCCTGGTCATCCGCACGCTGCTGTTCCAGCCTTTTTCGATCCCGTCGGGATCAATGCGGCCGACGCTTCTTGAAGGCGACTATCTGTTCGTCACCAAATGGTCCTATGGCTATTCGCGGTACTCGCTGCCTTTCGGCCCCGACATCTTTTCGGGCCGCATCTGGGGCGCCGAGCCGAAGCGTGGCGACGTGGCGGTGTTCAAGTTCCCGCCTGATCCGTCCGTCGACTACATTAAGCGCGTTGTCGGCCTGCCGGGTGACAAGATCCAGGTCAAGGACGGCCAGCTGTTCATCAACGGCGTCGGCGTGCCGCGCGTGAAAACAGGCCAGATCGACAATCCCGACATCACCGAGGAATCGCGACCGATCGATGTCTATCGTGAGACCTTGCCCAACGGCGTCAGCTACGACACGCTCGACCTGAATTCGAACTCGATCGGCGACAACACCCGCGAATTCGATGTGCCGCCCGGCCACTATTTCATGATGGGCGACAACCGGGACAATTCCGCCGACAGCCGTTTCACCGTCGGCTACGTTCCCGCGGAAAATCTGGTTGGCCGTGCCAATCTTGTTTTCTTCTCGATCGCCGGCAAGGCGAGCCCTCTCGAAATCTGGAAATGGCCGTCGCTGATGCGCGCTTCGCGCCTGTTCCACTTCGTCAATTGATGGCTTTGAAGCGTCCGACAGGCGAAACTCTGGCCGGTTTGGTAAAAGCCAAGACCGGCCACGTCTTCAAGGATATCCGCTTGCTCGAGACCGCCTTGACGCATTCCAGTGCGGTCAAGGCCGCCACCAACAACCAGCGTCTTGAATTTCTTGGCGACCGCGTGCTCGGGCTTGTCGTCGCCGATATGCTTTTCGAAAAATTTCCCGATGCGCCGGAAGGTGAAATCGCGCCGCGCTTCAATGCGCTGGTCGATGCACGGACATGCTCCGAGATCGGCATCGAAATGCAGCTGGAGGATCTGGTCCGCGCCGATTCTGCCTTGAAGATGCGGTCGCGTGGCTCGGGCGGAAACTATCTGGCGGATGCGGTCGAAGCCCTGATCGCGGCGGTTTACGTTGACGGTGGCATCGAGGCCGCGCGGCGGTTTGTCCTGCGCTACTGGGAACCGCGCTCGAATACGGTGATCACAAAGCCGCTCAATCCGAAATCCGATCTGCAGGAATGGATTGCCAAGACCAGCGATGCGCGCCCTGAATATGTGATCGAAAAACGAGAAGGCCCGGATCACCAGCCCGTCTTCACCGTGTCCTTGCAGGTCCGCGGCTTTGCGCCGATAAGCGGTACTGGCGGCTCCCGCAGGGTTGCCGAAGAAGCGGCGGCTTCGGCATTTCTTTTGCGCGAAGGCGTCTGGGCCACCACATCGGCCCAAAAATCGGAGCGCGCGCGCTCAAGTGAAGGGAGTGCGGCATGACCGCCACCGAAGAGCCGGCGACCGCAGCCGCCACGCATTCCGGTTTTGTCGCGCTGATCGGCGCGCCCAATGCGGGCAAGTCGACGCTGGTCAACCAGTTGGTCGGCGCCAAGGTGTCGATCGTCACCCACAAGGTGCAGACGACCCGCGCCATCGTGCGCGGCATCGCCACGCATGACAATGCGCAGATCGTTTTTGTCGACACGCCCGGCATCTTCAAGCCGAAGCGGAGGCTCGACACGGCGATGGTGACCACCGCCTGGGGCGGGGCCAAGGACGCCGACATCGTGCTGCTTTTGATCGATGCCGAACGCGGCATCAGGGGCGACGCCGACGCCATCCTCGAACGGCTGAAGGATGTGCGCCAGCCGATGGTGCTGATCCTCAACAAGGTCGACCGCGTCAAGCACGAAGCGCTGCTCGCTCTGTCGGCGGCAGCGAACGAAAGGGTGCCGTTCAAGCGCACCTTCATGGTGTCGGCGCTGACCGGTTCCGGCTGCAAGGACGTGCTCGATTATCTGGCCGAGGCTCTGCCGGTCGGCCCCTGGTACTATCCGGAAGACCAGATCTCGGACCTGCCGATGCGCCAGCTCGCGGCCGAGATCACGCGCGAGAAGCTGTATCTAAGGCTGCATCAGGAACTGCCCTATTCCTCGCATATCGAGACCGAGAAATGGGAAGAGAAGCCGGATGGCTCGGTGCGCATCGACCAGACCATCTATGTCGAGCGCGACAGCCAGAAGAAGATCGTTCTTGGCCACAAGGGCGAGACAATCCGCGCCATCGGCCAGGCGGCACGCATGGAGATAGCGGGCATCCTCGAACAGAAGGTGCACCTGTTCCTGTTCGTCAAGGTGCGCGAGAACTGGGGCGACGACCCTGAGCGCTATCGCGAGATGGGGCTCGAGTTTCCGCGCTAGGGTCGATGGACAACAAGCCTCCGATTGACACAGCTTTGGTCCGCCGGTTGGTGGCCACGCAATTCCCCTGGTGGAAAGATCTTGCGGTCAGGCCGGTCGAATTTGGCGGATGGGACAACAGGACCTTTCATCTCGGCGACGAGATGACCGTGCGGCTGCCAAGCGCCGCGGCCTATTCCCTGCAGGTGGAAAAGGAGCATCGCTGGCTACCGAGGCTCGCACCTCTGTTGCCGCTGCCGATCCCGGTGCCGCTGGCGATGGGAGTTCCGGCCGAAAGCTATCCCTGGCACTGGTCCGTTTACCGCTGGATCGAAGGCGAGACGGCAGAGCGCGAGCGTATCGCCAGCTTGCCGCGATTCGCGACCGACCTGGCCGCGTTCCTGGTCGCCTTGCAAAGGATCGATGCCACTGGCGGACCGGCGCCGGGACAACACAACTTCTTTCGCGGCGGAGCACTCAGCGTCTACGATGGCGAAACCCGGCAAGCGATTGCAGCCCTCGACGGCAAGATCGATACGGTCGCAGCCCGCGCGGTGTGGGAGGCAGCACTTGCCGCGCCATGGCACGGTGCGCCGGTCTGGTTCCACGGCGACGTCAGTTGCGGAAACCTGCTGGTCAGGCAAGGCCGGTTGGGCGCGGTGATCGACTTCGGAACCTCTGGCGTTGGCGATCCCGCCTGCGATCTGGCGATTGCCTGGACATTGTTTGAAGGCAAAAGCCGGGAGGCGTTTCGCGCCGGCCTTCCAGCCGATGAGGCGATGTGGGCGCGTGGTCGTGGCTGGACGCTTTGGAAGGCGCTGATCACGGTAGCTTGACAGATCGACGTCTACCCTGTCGAGGTTGAAAAATCCCGTCATGTGATCGATGAGGTGCTTGCCGATCATGCGCGGCGGGGGTGAGGTGCCAAACGTTCAAGGCGCTCTCGCCCACCAGATCCTGATCCTGTCGCCGATCCATCCGCCCCCGTATGGCGCGACCAGGGACATTCTGGCCGAGGCGATGCTTTCCCGGACCTATGCGTGCCCACCCGCCTGATCGAGGCGGGGGGGAGCGCATCGCCTGCGTCGTTCAGGTCGACTGAGAGGGCGTCACGGAGGAATCGTTTTTCAACGGCTGGCTGCTGTCACAATCGGCGACACGACGGCACTCCAGGAAGTTTCGACCGCCTTGGAGGGGGCAGACACCCTTGGAAGCGTCATCCCGCTTTTCGCCTCGGTATCAGAGCGGGATTTGCAGATGGGCGTTATCTGGCAACAGAAGGGGAGGCGGCAAGAATCGGATAAATTTCGACGGAATTGAGGTATACTTTGCGTAGTATGCCGCCATATTGGAAATATAACACGTTATCAGTATAGTTAGTCGCGAAAGTATCCGTATATATATTTAATAAATGACATTGTGCCATTTGTGCCGCTCGTCGGATTATCAAGTGTTATTTGTGCAACACGGCATTAATCTGTTTGTGGAATTGTCATTATTCCGGAAATCGTCATTGAAGGCAGATGATCGATGGGTATGTTCGCCGCTGAAAAGGGCGAGCGGTGTGAGCCTTTTTCGTTGTGGGGGTGAGGCGGGAAAACATTGCCGCCAGCCACAAATCCGAAGCCATTTATAACTATGACTGGAGAGGTCAGAAAATGAACATCAAGAGCCTCCTTCTCGGCTCAGCCGCGGCCCTGATCGCGGTCAGCGGCGCGCGCGCCGCCGACGCTGTCGTCGTCGCCGAACCGGAACCGGCCGAATACGTCAAGATCTGCGACGTCTACGGCGCCGGTTACTTCTACATTCCGGGCACCGAGACCTGCCTGCGCATCGGCGGCTATCTCCGCTACGACATGGGCGTCGGCGATTCCGGCGCGCTGGATGGCGCCAATAACGTTGCCGATCACATGGACGGCGATAGGAACGACACCTACTACAAGAACATGCGCTTCACGCTGAGGACTTATACCGGCCAGGAAACCGAGCTCGGCACATTGAAGACCTTCACCGAGACCCGCTTCCAGTTCGGCAACTCTTCCGGCGACTATACCGGTGACGGCACCGGCTGGCAGGCCGGCAACAAGGCCACCACCCTCAACTTCGCCTGGATCCAGCTCGGTGGCCTGCGCGTCGGTAAGGATGAAACGGTATACGACCAGTTCATCGGCTATGCCGGCAACGTCATCCAGGACACGCTCATCCCGTATGGTGTCAAGGATACCAATCTCATCAGCTACTACTTCGACGCAGGCAGCGGCTTCACGGGCGTGGTCTCGCTCGAAGAAGGCACCGGCGTCAACACGATCGACAGCTATGTTCCGCATGTCGTCGGCGGTTTGAAGTACAAGGGCGACTGGGGTGCGATCACCGGCGTCGTGGCCTATGACAGCAATTATGAGGAAGTGTCCGGCAAGGTCCGTTTGGACGTCAACGTCAGCAAGGAACTGACGCTGTTCGTCATGGGCGGCTACGGCACCAACGACAACATCAACGACTTCGGGACAGGCCGTACCCAATATAAGCCATGGGGCGGAAACTGGGCGATCTGGGGCGGCGGCACCTACAAGTTCAACGACAAGACCTCGATCAACGCCCAGGTCTCCTATGACGACTGGAAGAACCTCGGCGTCGCGGCCAACGTGGCCTATACCATTGTGCCGGGCTTTACGATCACGACTGAAGTCGATTACCTCAATGCAGGAAAATTCGACGACTTGGACTTCAACAACTGGACGAAGGCCGACAAGAAGAGCAGCGTCGGCGGCATCGTTCGCTTCCAGCGCAATTTCTAACGGATCGACTGACCTCACCAGCCCGCCCGCAGCACATCGCTGCGGGCGGTTTTTTGATGCATTGGCATGAGAGTTACCCGGGGCCAAGCCCATACCTTGATTTCGCCACCCGATCGGTGAAAAGCTCCTGAAATGGAATGGCGCGACGAGGGAATCATTCTCGGCACCCGCAAGCATGGCGAAACCAGCGCCATTCTCGAGGTGTTGACGCGAGCGCATGGCCGTCATCTCGGCCTTGTTCGTGGCGGCCGTTCGCGCAAGCAGCAGCCTGTGCTCCAGCCCGGCAATCGCGTGGACCTGTTGTGGCGTGCGCGGCTTGATGAACATCTCGGCACGTTCCAGGCCGAGGCGATCGAGATGAACGCGGCCCGGTTGATGGACAGTGCCGTCGCCGTCTACGGATTGCAGACCATGGCCGCGCATCTGCGCCTGCTGCCCGAGCGCGACGCGCATGAAGGTCTCTACGAAACGCTTGCCGTGATGATCGTCCATCTCGACGACGCCGACGTTGCCGGCGAACTGGTGGCGCGCTTCGAGCTTCTGGTGCTGGACGAACTCGGCTTCGGCCTCGATCTCAGTCAATGTGCCGCCACCGGCACGCGACAGGATCTGGCCTATGTCTCACCGAAGTCGGGACGTGCGGTATCGCGCGAAGCCGGTTTGCCGTGGCGCGACAAGATGCTGGCTCTGCCGGCCTTCCTGCAGCGCGGCTCCGGCCTGCGCGCCGATGCGGCTGATGTCGACGACGCCTTCCGGCTCACCGGCTTCTTCTTCAACCGCCACGTCTATGAGCCGCGCGGCATCGAGCCGCCGGACGCTCGTACCGGCTTCCTCGCCGCCTTGCGCAAACATCACGCGCGCGGCAAGGCCATAGCTGGCGAAGATGCAGCCAGAGAAATCATCACATGAGCGAGGTCGAACTTTATCCTGGCCGGGTCTCACCGCTCGGCCTCGGCACCATTCCGCACGCCGACATCCTGAAATACACCGGTTTGGAATTGCTGCAGCGCATCGTCGACGGCAAGTATCCGGCGCCGCCGATTTCCTTCCAGCTGAATTTCACTCTCACCGAAGTCTCGGAAGGGCGCGCTGTCTTTCGTGGCATGCCGAGCGAGCGCCATCTCAATCCGCTGGGCAGCGTGCATGGCGGCTGGGCGGCGACGCTGCTCGATTCGGCACTGGCCTGTGCCGTGCAGACGCTGCTCGAAAAGGGCGAGGCCTATACCACGGCGGAGTTCAAGGTGAATTTGACGCGTCCCATCACGCCGAAGACCGGCGAGGTGGTGTGCGAGGGCAGGGTTGTTCACAAGGGCCGCACGTTGGCGGTGTCGGAAGCGACGCTGAAGGATGCCGGCGGCAAGCTGCTGGCTTTCGGCACCGAAACATGCTCGATCTTTCCGGCCGCCAATCTGGCGGCGCGTTGACTGGCGGCGCATTGAGTTTTCCGAGCTTGGATTTTCTGGCCGTTTGGCCGCCGCATTTGAATGTCAGTAAGACGAATGTCAGTGAAAACTGGCCTGGTTTGGGGGAACCGCCATGTTTGAAAGCCTGATCGGCCTTGTCGCCATCATCGCCTTGTTCGTCATCATTTCGCGCCAGCAGAGCCGCATCGGCCTTGTCGAGCGCGAGCTTGGCGCACTGCGCAGCCTTGTGCTCTCGGGAGCCGTTCCGCCTGCGGCCAGGCCGTCCGAACAGGCGGTGGCCGACAACGCGCCCGCCGATATGGCTCCGGACGCAGCGGCCGCGGCCGATATCGTTCCGCCGGAGGTAAGCGCAGCGGTCACCGTCCCGGCGCCAGCCACGGACACGGAAGACTCGACCGGCGAGATCGTCTCCGGGCCGTGGACCGCTCCAGAACCGGCACCGAAGGCAGTGGAACCTGCGGAGCTTCCCGCAGCGGCGAAAGCCGCCCGCCAATCCGATGTCGAAACCGCGCTCGGTACCCGCTGGGCGGTCTGGGTTGGCGGCATCGCGCTGGCGTTGGGCGGCCTGTTCCTGATCCGCTACACCATCGAGGCAGGTATTTTCGGTCCCGGCGTGCGGCTGACCATGGCCGGCGTGCTCGGCCTGGTGCTGGTGGCCGGCGGCGAGTTCATCCGGCGCACCGGCTTCAAGGTGCCGGTGCAAGGGGCCGCCGGCGCTTATATTCCAGCGATCCTGACTGCTGCCGGTGCCTTCATCCTGTTCGGCACCGTCTATGCCGCGCATGGCATTTACGGCTTCATCGGCCCGGCACTCGCCTTCACGCTGCTCGGCGTCATCGGTGTGGCGACGATCGCGGCAGCTCTTGTCCATGGCCAGGCGCTGGCCGGCATCGGCCTTGTCGGCGCCATGGTGACGCCGGTGCTGGTCGCTTCGCAGGCACCCAATCCCTGGGCGCTTTTCGGCTATCTCGCGATCGTGCTCGCCGCGACCGGCGTCATCGCCCGCATGCGAGACTGGAAATTACTGGTGGCGGCCGCCTTTTTCGGCACCGGTGTCTGGACCATCCTCTATATGACCGATGCGCCGGGGGCGAACCTCTCTGCCATCCTGTTCATCGACGCCGTCACGCTGGCCGTGCTCGCCCTTGTCTGGCTCGCTCGCCGTGACGACGAACCTGGACCAGCCAGGGCTTTCGACTGGCCGTCCATCGTGCCTGGCCTGTTCGTCGCATTCTCGGCGCTGGGCCTGTCGGTCGACCCGGCCTTCGCTGCCGCCGGCTACGCCTTGCCAGGCGCGGTGGTGATCGCCGCGATGGTGGGGGTCGCGCTTTATCGTCCGCTGGCGCTGCCGCTCCTCTATGCCGCGGGACTGGTCACGGTGCTGATCTATCTCGGCATCATCCCGCCAACCTCGATCGCTTCCGATTTTTCCAGCGGCGCCTTGGGCGTCGACGGACTGCCGGTGGCCACGTCCAACGCGCTGACCTTGCGCATCGGCATCGTACTCGGCCTGGTCTTCATCGGCGCCGGCTTCTGGGCCGCACGCCGGTTCGCCGCCGGCACACAGATCCGCGCGGCCTCATGGGCAGCGTGGGGCGTCATCGTCCCGCTTGTCGTCCTGCTGGCGCTCTGGTTCACATTCGGCAATCTCGACCGTGATCTTGTCTACGCCGCCGCAACGGCACTGCTGGTCGTCATTTTCGCCGCCGGCGGCGAGTGGATCGCGCGGGCCGAGGAGCCGCCGCTCAAGGGCGGTGTCGCGGTGTCGTTTGCCCTGGGCGGCGCGGCCATCGCCGGGCTGCTGCTGATGCATATGGCTTTCGATTCCGGCTGGACCACCATCCTGCTCGGTGCGGCGGCCATCGTGCCGGCGCTGACTACGCGCTGGCGCGCCTATCCGGTGCTCGGCTGGATTTCGGTCGGCGCGGTGATCGCGGTGCTTGGCCGCGTCGCTTTCGACCCGACCATCGTCGGTGCCGGGTTCCTGTCGACGACGCCGGTGTTCAACTGGCTGCTGCCAGGCTACGGCGTGCCGGCACTGGCCTTCGGCTTTGCCGCCTGGCAGCTTGCGCGCACCACGAATGGCCGGCCGCGCCTTGCCATGGAGGCGGCTGCGGCGCTGTTTGCGCTACTCACGCTCGCTATGCTGGTGCGCCACGCCATGCACGGCGGCGTCATCGACACGGGTGCCATGACGCTCGCCGAACAGTCGATCTACACCCTGATCGCCATCGGCGCCGGCGCCATCCTGGTCGCCATCGACATGCGCTCGCCAAGCTCGGTGCTGCGCTATGGTTCGATGGCCGCCGGTGTGGCCTCGGTCGCCTTCATCGTTGTCAGGCACTTCGTCGTGCTGAATCCGCTGTTGTCAGACGAATCGACAGGCCGGATCCCGGTGTTCAACCTGTTGTTCCTCGCCTATCTCCTGCCTGCGGTCGCCGCCGGGGGACTGGCGCTCTACGCCATGGACAAGCGGCCGAAATGGTATGCGCAGATGCTGGCCGTGGTGGCTGCCGTGCTTGCCTTCGCCTATGCCACGCTGTCGGTGAGGCGCCTGTTCAAGGGCGAGTTCATCGGCTTGTGGAGCGGCCTCGGCCAGTTGGAAACCTATACCTACTCGGCGCTTTGGCTGGTGATTGGCGTTGCGCTCCTCACAGCCGGTGTCTGGTTGAAATCGCAGGTGCTGCGCGTCGCCTCGGCCGCGCTGATCGCGATCGCCGTGCTGAAGGTCTTCATCTTCGACATGTCGGAGCTGGAAGGTGTGCTGAGGGCGTTGTCGTTCATCGGCCTTGGCGCCGTGCTGATCGGCATCGGCCTGTTTTATCAGCGGCTTTTGACGCGGGCGGCGCGGGAAAACGGATAAAGGCAAGCAAGAACAATAAGATTTCACCCCGACCGGGAATAAATCGGCACTAGCCAGCGTTATTGCATTGCTTGGGTGACCGGGGCGGGAGACCGCTTCGCGCTGGCCGCTTGCGCCGTGCCCGGAAGGCGCGTTCAATTGGGATCAATAAGGGCGACCTCGAAACCAGCGGTCATGGACGAAAAGAAGGCAGCAATCCTTGGCGAAATACCGCGCCTGCGCCGCTACGCACGCTCGCTTTTGCGCGACCGCGACGCTGCCGACGACCTTGTCCAGGATTGCCTCGAGCGGGCGCTTGTGCGGCTCGACAACTGGCAGACGGGAGAAAGCCCCCGGAGGTGGCTGTTTACGATCATGCATCATTTGTTCATCGACCAGATGCGCAAGGTGAACCGCCGCGGCGAGGCGGCGATGCTGCCGCTGGAGGCGGGCGAGGCCGTTGCCCAGCCGGCCGAGCAGATGGAGAGCATTGCCTCGCGCGAGATCGTCGACGCATTGCAGGCGATCAGCCCCGACCGTCGCGCAGCCCTTGTCATGGTTGCCATCGAAGGTTTTTCCTATGCCGAAGCCGCCAACATTCTGGGCGTGCCTGCGGGCACGCTGATGTCGCGCATTGCGCGCGGGCGTGAGGAATTGCGCGGGTTGCTGGACGACACGGCGCGCCGCCGCGCGATAAGGATCGTCGAGAAATGATCCGCCGCGACTTTTCCGAACGTGACATCCATATGGCGCTCGATGGCGAGCTGCCCGGCGATGAGCGCGCGGCCTACGATGCCTGGCTCGACGCCAATCCCGAGATGAAGGCCAGGAGCGCCCGTTTCACCGCCGACCGGGCGGCGCTGCGTGCCGCCTTCGCCGACGTGCTGGACGAAGCCGTGCCTGGGCACTTGCACAAGGTCGTGCTTGGCGAGGTGCCGGTCAAGGCAGCTGTGCCACGCTCACGCTGGTGGCTTGCCGCTGCTGCCGCCGTGCTTCTGGCCGTAGGCGGACTTGGTGGCTATTTTGCCGGCATCGATGGCATCGGCCAGGAGGACCCGGCCGAAGATCGGCTGGCCGAGCAGGCAATCGCGGCTCATGTCATCTATGCCGCCGAAAAGCGGCATGCCGTCGAGGTGCCGGCCAGCGACAAGGACCATCTGCAGACATGGCTGTCCAACCGGATAGGGCTGAATCTGGTGGCGCCGGACCTGACCGCCGACGGATTCCAGCTGGTCGGCGGCCGGCTGTTGCCGGCAGGCGAGAGCAAGGCCGCCATGCTGCTTTACGAGGACGGCAATGGGCAGCGTATATCGCTGTTTGTCACCACGGAATCGACGGAGAATGCCAAGGGCACCTACGCCGCCGCGCAAGATGGACCCGAGGCCGTCTACTGGCTGGACAAGGGCTATGGCTGCGCCGTGGTCGGCTCCTTGCCGCGCGAGCGGCTGGCCGAGGTCGCCAGGAGCGCCTACACGCAACTTGTGAACGGGCTGGCAAGCTGAACGGCATTGCTTTTGCCGGTGCCGTCGATCCGCGAATGCCGATCCGGCCGAAGGACCTTTCACACCCGTCGGGCCGCGTCGGACTTGTCACAATTCGGCCCTAATCGAGGTGCGATAGCGCTTGATGAATGCCGTCGCATCGCCCCGGAAATCGGAAGCGGTTTTTGGAAACACGAGGCGAGATTCAAGGTGGTGGAGCGGACTTCGTGCGCCCAGGTGGACGCCGGTTTTCCCAACGCCCTGGTCGGCGTCAAGGACGTGTTCGAGTAGGGCCATTTCCACCACCAATCGAGGTTTTCTGAAGCCGCATGCCTGCCGAGATCCGCACGGCCCGCGCGTCTGACGTCGATGATCTCGCCGCCATTGAGAAAGCTGTTTTCTCAAGCGACCGTATTTCCCGCCGCTCCTTCCGCCTGTTCATCGAGCGTGAAACCGCCGAGACGCTGGTCGCCGAGGTCGATGGCCGCCTGGCCGGCTACGCGATCGTGCTGTTTCGCAAGGGCAGCGGGGTGGCGCGCCTCTACTCCATTGCAACCAGTCCGTTTTTCGGCGGGCTGGGGGTCGGCCGCATGCTGCTCGAATCCGCCGAAGATGCCGCCTTCGAGCACGACCGCATGATGCTGCGTCTCGAAGTTCGCGAGGATAACAGCCGCGCGATCCGCATCTACGAACAGGCCGGGTATCGCAAGATCGGCCGCGAGCCCGGCTACTATGAGGATGGCGAAACGGCACTTCGCTACGAAAAGACCTTGCGTGGCGACATTCCGATCGCCACCAAGGTGCCGTTTTACCCGCAGACCTGCGAATTCACCTGCGGCCCTTGCTGCCTGATGATGGCGATGGCCAATTTCGATCGCGGCTTCGTGCCGAATCCGGTCATGGAAATCCGCCTGTGGCGTGAAGCGACGACCGTCTTCATGATGTCTGGTCCCGGTGGTTGCGAGCCATTCGGCCTCGCTGTCTCGGGCTACGAAAGCGGGCTCGCGGTGGAGATCTACGTTTCCTTCTATGGCGCGTTGTTCCTGCAATCGGTACGCAGTGAGGACAAGCGCAGGGTGATGGAACTGGCCCAGGTCGACTTTCGCCGACGCGCGGAACTTTACGGCATCCCGGTGAATTACCGTGCATTCACAATCGACGATATCCGCGCTGCGATCGCTGGGGGGAAGCTGGTGCTGGTGCTGATCAGCGGCTTCCTGATGTTTGGCAAGAAGGTGCCGCACTGGGTGCTGGCGATCGGCGATGACGGCGACCATATCCTGATCCACGACCCTTGGGTCGAGGACGAAAGGCAGGAGACCATCCTTGATGCAGCCAACATTCCCGTGCCTTACGGCATCTTCATGAACATGGCGCAGTTCGGTCGCGATGGATTGCGTGCCGCCATCACTCTGGGAAAGCGTGACAGATAATGACCTGGGTCATCCTTACCGGCAGGCAGAGCGATCTCGACCAGGTGGCGACACCGCACAAGATCATCACCAATCGCGACTATCTCGCGCACCCGTCACTGTTTCGCGGCCAGCGGCCGAAGGTCATCAACCTGTCGAACAATTACGGCTACCAGAGCCGCGGCTACTATGCGTCGCTGCTGGCAAGCTCGCGCGGCCACAAGGTGATCCCGACGGTCGAAACGATGATCGACCTGTCGGAGCGCAAGCTCTATGAACACGCGCTGCCGGAACTGGAGCTGGCGCTCAACAAATGCCGCAAGGATCTCGCCGGCGTTTTTCCGCAAAAGGTCTGCATCTTCTTCGGCATCGGCCCGTCGAAAATCTGGGACCGCTTCGCCAAACTTCTGTTCGACTGGTTCCGCGCGCCGGCGCTCGAAGTCCACATCAAGGACAGCGCCGAATGGGCCTCGATCCGCAAGATCGGTTTCCATCCGCTGGCGCGGATGACCGAGGACGAGGAAAAAAGCTTCATCCAGTGCCTGGAGACCTACACCAACCGCGAATGGCGCGACACCAAGGGCCGCACGCCGGCGCGCTACACCTTCGCCACGCTGGTCGACCCGCATGAGGAATTGCCGCCATCGGAGATATCGTCGCTGCGCTATTGGGCCAAGATCGCCGAGAAGATGGGTGTCGAAATCGAGCCGATCACCAAGCGGGACCTCGCCAAGCTCGCCAATTACGACGCGCTGTTCATTCGCGAGACCACCTCGATCTCCAACCACACCTATCGTTTCGCCCGCCGCGCCCAGCAGGAAGGCATGCCGGTTATCGACGATCCACTGTCGATGATCCGCTGCACCAACAAGGTCTATCTCAACGAGCTGATGGCCTACAACAAGGTGCCGGTGCCGCCGACGGTGATGATCGCCGGCACCTCGGATCTCGAACTGGCAGCGCAGACGCTGGGCTTTCCGCTGGTGCTGAAAATCCCGGATTCGTCGTTCTCGCGCGGCGTCAAGAAATGCGCCAATTTCGAGGAACTGAAGACGCTTGCTACCGAATGGCTGGAGGATTCCGACCTTCTGATCGCGCAAAAATTCATTCCGACCGAGTATGACTGGCGCGTTGGTGTGCTCGGCGGCCAGCCGCTGTTTGCCGTGCATTATCTGATGGCCAAGAAGCACTGGCAGATCGTCAACCACAAGGCCAACGGCAAGCCCGACCAGGGCGGCATCAAGACCTTCACGCTGAAGGAGACGCCGGCGCATGTCGTCGAGACGGCTGTAAAGGCGGCGCGCTGCATCGGCGACGGGCTCTACGGCGTCGACCTCAAGGAGACCAAGGACGGCGTCTTCGTCATCGAGGTCAACGACAATCCCAACCTCGACCATGGCTGGGAGGATTCCGGCGAGAAGGACGAGGTCTGGGTGCGGCTGACGCAGTGGTTCTTGGAGCGGCTGGACCGGCCGGGGCGGTAATTTGATCGGGGGTAGAACATGCAGTTTATCGTGATCGAGGATTTCACCGGCTGCGATCGCAAGGAGATCTATCGCCGCTTTCGCGACCGCGGCCGCCTGAAACCGGACGAGCTTCTCGTGCACCACAGCTGGATCGCGGCGGACATGAGCCGCTGCTTCCTGATGGTGGAGACCGATGACGTCACGCTGCTGCAGCGTTGGGTCATCGAATGGGCCGATCTGGTGGAGTTCGAGATCATCCCCGTGGCGACAAACAAGGACATGGCTGAGGCCTTGAGCGGGCACCTCTGATCATCGCGGCACTATACGTCAACGCAGTGCCGGCGAGTTCACTGCGCGTCGGCATTCGTCGATCAGCCACTGGCGAAACGCCGCCACGACGTCGCGCCTGGCGCTGCGCTCGGGGATCGTCAGGCAATAGGGCTGGCGTAGCTCCAGTGCCTGGGCGAGGGGCCTGACAAGCCGGCCGTCTTCCAGCGCCTCGGCACAGTAGATCCCTTGCGCCAGCGCCACGCCCAATCCCGAAATCGCAAGGTCGAGCGCTGCGCGCGATGAGTTGGCCGAGAGGCCGCGCTGCGCTGCCCGGCCGGGCTCGATACCGGCCGCCTCGAACCAGTTGTGCCAGGACGGAAAGGACGCACCAGTCGGTCCCCAGCCCGTGTGGATAAGCGGCAGGCTGGCCAGGCCTTCGGGTTTGATCGTGTCCGCCAGCCCGGGCGCACACACGGGATAGACTGCGTCCTGGACGATGTCCTCGGTCGGGTGCTCGCGATAATGCGGCCCATAGGAGAGCCTGATGTCGATCAGTTCACGGTCGAACGGCACCGGGTCGTCGTCGCCTCTGAGCGATATGTCGACGGCGCCATGGCTAGAGGCAAAACCAGCGAGACGCTGTGAAAGCCAACCCATGGCCATGGATGGCGGCACCGACACCACAAGGCGCGGGCGGAACGTATCGCCGCCCAGCTGGCGCGCGACGCTGCCGATCTCCTGGAAGGCCATGGTCAGCCTGGGCAGCATCTCGACGCCGGCCTCGGTGAGGACGACGCGCCGGTTGACGCGGTGGAACAGCTTGCGGCCCATCTGCTCCTCGACCGTGCGGATGAGCTGGCTGACGGCAGCGGCCGACACCGAAAGCTCTTCTGCTGCCGCGGCAAAGCTGCCTGTACGGGCCGCAGCCTCGAAAGCTTGAAGTCCTTTGAGAGAGGGAGGTACGGCCATAATCACCGAATAGATAAGTTCAGCTTATCTAGATTGCAGAAATCGTCGTTTTTGGAAAGGTTGTTCATTGGCTACAGTGGGTTCATCAAGCTCCAGTCTGGATCGAAGCACGTGGATCATCGTGACGTAATTTCATCGTTGACGCAGGAGGAGCGCAACCGGCTGACCGCCAAGTCTGATGTTGCGGGCCTCGTTCAGCTTGCTGCTCATTGGGGCGCGATCGTGGTCGTCGGATCGCTGATCGCCGCCAAGGTGCCGTTCTGGCCACTGCTGATGCTGCCGCAAGGTATCCTCATCGTCTTCCTGTTCACGCTGCTGCACGAGACGGTTCATCGTACGGCTTTCGAGGCGCAATGGCTGAACGATGCCGTGGCGCGGGTGTGCAGCCTGGCGATCGCGCTCCCGGCCGACTGGTTCCGCTACTTCCACTTCGCCCACCATCGATACACGCAAGATCCCGACAATGATCCGGAACTGGCGTTCCCCAAGCCGGAGACATGGCGGCAATACCTCGTCCACATATCCGGCATCCCGTTATGGTGGGGCCACCTGAAGACGCTTTATGCCAACGCGGCGGGCGGTGGTCGCGAAAGCTACGTTCCGCCAAAGGGCTATGACAAGGTGCGCATCGAGGCACGCGCCATGATTGCCTTTTATGCCGTGATCCTTCTGCTGGCCGTCTATTTCCGGCTCTCGGTGCTTGTCTATGTCTGGATCTTGCCCGCTCTGTTGGGGCAGCCGTTTCTGCGCCTCTATCTCTTAGCCGAGCACGGCCGTTGTCCGTTCGTCGCCAACATGCTGGAGAACACCAGGACCACGCTGACCAATTGGCTGGTCCGCAGGCTGGCGTGGAACATGCCGTTCCATGCCGAGCATCATGCCTATCCAGGCGTGCCGTTTCATCAACTGCCGCGGTTTCATGCGCTGATCGAGCGGCATCTCAAGATGGTCGAGCCCGGCTATGTCAGCTTCCACGGCAAATACATCGACACGCTGCGTTGACGATGGCCGGCCTCAGCCGGTCTGGCTGTGCAGCGCTCGGGATTTCAATAGACGCTGGATCTCGGCGGCCGTTGACGGCACGCCGATCAGATAGCCCTGCGCCTCTGTACAGCCATTGCCGCGCAGGATGTCGAGTTGCACCTCGGTCTCGACCCCCTCGGCGGTGACAGTGATGCCAAGCTCGGCGCCCAGCCCGATGACGGTGCGAACGATCGCCGCGGCGTCCCGATTGCCCAGGTCGTGGATGAACGAACGATCGATCTTGATCTTGTCGACGGGAAAACGCCTGAGATAGCCGAGCGAGGAATAGCCGATGCCGAAATCGTCCAGCGCGATGCGGATGCCGAGTTCGCGCAACTGCCGCAGCGGCCTCAGCACCGCCTCGCTTTCGTCCATTAGCACGGTTTCGGTGATTTCCAGCTCCAACCGATCGGCTGGCACGCCGGAGAAAGCCAGCGCCGAGATGACGCTGCGGGCGAAGCTGCCGCTTTTAAGTTGCACGGCCGAGACATTGACCGCGACGCGCAGGCCGGCGGGCCAGTCGGCCGCCGCCGTGCAGGCTTTCCTCAGCGCCCATTCGCCAAGCGGCACGATCAATCCGGTTTCTTCGGCGGCCGGAATGAAGCTGTCCGGCGCCACCGTGCCGCGTGTCGGCGAATGCCAGCGCATCAAGGCTTCGGCGCCGACGATCTCCCCGGATGCGATGTTCATGATGGGCTGGAAGTCGAGGTCGAATTCCTGGCGCGGCAGCGCGGTCTCGAGGTCGATCTCCAGCGCACGCCGTGCCTGTACCATAGCGTCCATTCCGGGTTCGAAGAACCGATACTGATTGCGCCCTTCGCTCTTCGCCCGGTAAAGCGCTGTATCGGCGTTCCTCAGCAGCGTGTCGGCATCTCCACCGTCGTCGGGGAAAACCGCGATGCCCAGGCTGATGCCGACATGCATCTCGCGGTTCTTGTCGCGGAACGGTTTTCCGATTGTCTCGACGATGCGCTTCGCGAGTTTTTCTGCATTGGCAATGCCCTTGAAGTTGAACTGGATGATGACGAATTCGTCGCCGCCGAAACGGGCGACGACGTCGGTTTCGTTGTGCAGGCAGCGCTGCAGCCTCTCGGCCACGCTCTTCAACAGCCAGTCGCCGGCCGGATGTCCCCAGGTGTCGTTGACCGCCTTGAAGCGATCGAGATCGAGCGAAAAGATTGCCAGCGGCGTGACCGCCGTGGCTTCCAGCGCAAGGTCGAGCCGTTCGCGAAACATCGAGCGGTTGGGCAGTCCCGTCAGCGTATCGTGATGCGCAAGATGGGTCATGCGCTCTTCGGTGCGGCGACGTTCTGTGACGTCGTCGAAGGTCACTACCCAGCCGCCGCCGTTCATCGGCCGGCGTGTTACCAGAACCGTTCTGCCGTCGGTAAGATGCCGGTAGGCCGAATGCATTTTTGCCGCCGTCAGGCAGGCTTCGGTCTTGGCGACTTCGCTGTCGACGTCGATCTCCGTGTAGATGCCGAGTTCCAGCAATCGTTCGAGCGCTTCGCGATGCGTGGTTCCAAGCGGGAAGTCTGCCGCGGTGACATTGTAGAGCTCAAGAAAACGCCGGTTGCGCACGATCATCTTGCCGTCGGCACCGTACATCAGCAGGCCTTGCGACATGTTGGCAAGCGCTGCGTCGAAGCGGCGGTGCTGCTCCTTGAGATCCTCTTGCGCGCGGCGCTGCTCGGTGATGTCCTCGTAGATCGAGACCCAGCCGCCCAGAGCCAGAGGGCGGTGCGAGATGCTGACGATGCGGCCGTCCGACAGTGTTTCTTCGTAGGTCGAGGGCATTGCCTGATCGATATAGGGCTTGCGGATGGCGTAGAGTTCGTCGGCGGTTTGCGAGGCGATGCCGATATCGACGCTGTGGCGCAGAATGTCGAGGAACCGGATGCCGGGCCTTATGACGCTGGCTTCGAGGCAAAAGATGTTCAGGTAGTTGCCGTTGCAGATGATCATCCGCTCGTCAGCGTCGAACATGCACAGGCCGTGCGACATGTTCTCGACCGCAGCCGAAAAGCGTTGGTTCTGCTCGCGCAGTTCGTCTTCCATGTGGCGGGAGCGGTCCATGCCTTCGGCCTCCCGTTTCGGGATGGTCGAACCATCCTTGGCATCAGCGACGGGCATGAGCGCGCCTGCGGACCGTGATCGAACGCGCTATTGTGGCCGCCGCCGGTTAATTTAGCGTTTTAATGCATGTCGCCCAAAAGTGACCTCGGTTTTGGGGGAAACGACATGCATAAAACAAGACCTAAAGCGCGGCGCATGAATCCGTTTCAGCGCGACGCGCTTTAGCCAATTGCGGTTGCCGAAACCTGGTGCCGCGACGTCTCGATCGCGGAAAACCGCTTCAGGAACGCATTTTGCGCCCAGGTCACCGAGCGTGGCGTGAAATCGAAGCGGTCGGCATTGAAGCCGCGCGGACGGCCGAAGAACTCGGTCGCCTCGGCGGTCGAAAAGCCGGCGAGCAGCGTTGCCTCGAAATAGGCGGCGATCTGGTCGGCGCGCTTGATCTCCTTGCGCAGCGCAGCACTTGGCTCCTGCGGCAGCGAGAAGCGCAGATGGATGGCGCGCTGCAGCCGCAACTCACAATCCTTGTAGCTGCCGCCCATTACCGATTTGAACGGCGAGATCATGTCGCCGATGACATATTCGGGTGCGTCGTGCAGCAGGGCCGCCAACCGGGCGTCGGCCGAAGCCTCGGGCACCAGGTCGCGGAACAGCGCTTCGACCAGCAGCGAGTGCTGGGCAACCGAAAAAGCATGCTCGCCGCTGGTCTGGCCGTTCCAGCGGGCAACGCGGGCGAGCCCGTGCGCAATGTCTGAAATTTCGATGTCGAGCGGCGAGGGGTCGAGCAGGTCGAGCCGGCGGCCTGACAGCATGCGCTGCCAGGCGCGTGCCGGCGCGCCGACGCGGTCGGCCGCCATCAGGCCTCCTCCGCGCTGACGGCTTCCTGCGGGAAGGCAAATTTTGCCCAGCGGGGAATGGCTAGTGTAACCGGAATGTTCGCCGCCATGATCGGCAGGTCGGCGTCGAGCGCCGCCTTGATC
>NZ_RZTE01000004.1:292180-304618 GCF_003997415.1 Mesorhizobium sp. M7A.F.Ca.MR.245.00.0.0
TCGCCAGACCGTTCGTGCCGGCGGTCGAGCCGAGCGTGCCAACCGGCCTGCCTTCGACGGTCAGTTCGGAGCCGGGCGCGGGCAGGGGCCGGTCGGCTGACACGATCAGAACGCGTCGCCTGGCGGTGCCGCGATGCTGCATGCGCGAGACGACCTCCTGGCCGACATAGCAGCCCTTCTTGAAGCCGACGCCACCGGTTTCGTCCAGCAGCACGTCGTGGGGAAAGGCGTCTCCGAGTTGGTAGTCGCTGCCGCTTTCGGCAATGCCGCCGGCAATGCGGAAGGCTTGCCACGCGGCAAGATCGCTGCGCTCATCTGTTTCGCCATAGGAACGCGTGACGGCACCCTTCGGAAAGCGCGTGTCGGCGGCCGCCGTTGAATCGGATTGCGAGGGTGTTGATTCATGTCCCCATGCGACGGTGACAAATGCCTGATCGGATTTGGCAATCTCGACCTTGGCGCGCAGTTTGTAGAGCGTCAGCCGGCGTATGAAATCGCCTGAGATGTCGGCACGGCATTCGAGCCGGAATGCATTCTCGCCGGTGCGGGAGATCAGGAAATCGAACAGGATCTTGCCTTGCGGCGTCAGCAGCGCACCGGGCCTGGCTTCGCCGGGAGCCAGGATGTCTAGATCGGTGGTCAGGATGTTCTGCAAAAAATGCTCGGCATCCGGACCTGAGACGGAAATGAGGGCGCGGTCTTTGAGCTGGGCAAAGGGCATGGGCGGAAAAGCAACCTGATCTTGCAAAACGGTCGGCCTTTACGTAAGCCGCTGGCACTCCCCCCGCAAGAGAGCATGGCCATGATCTACGACCTCATCCTGACAGGCGGCACCGTGGTCAACCACGACGGCGAAGGGGCTCGCGACATCGGCGTGAAGGGCGGGCGCATCGCCGCCATCGGCGATCTCCGCCAGGCCTCGGCGGGCGAGACGATCGATTGCCGCGGCCTGCATATCCTGCCGGGCGTCATCGACAGCCAGGTGCACTTTCGTGAGCCGGGATTGGAGCACAAGGAAGATTTGGAAACGGGTTCGCGCGCGGCCGTGCTTGGCGGCGTCACCGCCGTGTTCGAGATGCCCAACACCAATCCTTTGACCACCAGCGAGGCAGCGCTTGCCGACAAGGTTCGGCGCGGCACGGATCGCATGCATTGCGATTTTGCCTTCTGGGTCGGCGGCACCCGCGAAAACGCTGGGGATGTCGGCGAGCTTGAGCGGTTGCCGGGCGCGGTCGGGATCAAGGTTTTCATGGGCTCGTCCACCGGCGACCTGCTGGTCGAGGACGACGAAGGTGTCGCCTCGATCCTGAGAAACACGCGCCGCCGTGCCGCCTTTCATTCGGAAGACGAATTCCGGCTGCGCGAGCGTCTTGGCGAGCGCATCGAGGGCGATCCGGCATCGCACCCGGTCTGGCGGGATGAAATCGCCGCCTTGCGCTGCACCGAACGGCTTGTGCGCATCGCTCGGCAAGCGCGCGCCCGCATCCATGTCCTGCACATCTCGACGGCCGAGGAGATTGTGTTCCTCGAACAGCACAAGGATGTCGCGACCTGCGAGGCGACGCCGCATCATTTGACGCTGAGCGCCGACGACTATCTCAGGCTTGGCACGCTGATCCAGATGAACCCACCGGTGCGCGCCGCGCGCCACCGCGACGGCGTCTGGCATGGCATTGCGCAAGGCATTGTCGATGTGCTCGGCTCCGACCACGCGCCGCACACGCTGGCCGAGAAGGCAAAACCCTATCCGGCCTCACCGTCGGGGATGACCGGCGTGCAGACGCTGGTGCCGATCATGCTCGACCACGTCAATGCCGGCCGGCTGACCTTGCAGCGCTTTGTCGACCTGTCCAGTCATGGCCCGCAGCGGATCTTCGGCATGGCCAGGAAAGGCCGCATCGCCGCCGGCTATGACGCCGACTTCACCATCGTCGACATGATGCGGCGCGAGATGATCACCAATGCGCAGGCCGGCTCGAAAGCCGGCTGGACGCCTTATGATGGCAGGGAAGTGACGGGTTGGCCGGTCGGCACCGTCATTCGAGGCCGACGTGTCATGTGGGAGGGCGAAATCGTCACGCCAGGCCAGGGCAAAGCGGTGGAGTTTTCCGAGGCATTGCCCGTCTAGGCTCCCGGATCTCTGCAAGGGCAGAGGCAGAAAGCTCAATCCCCGGCGACGAAGAACGACCACTGTCCGGCAGGCGTGATGCCGACACGGTAGAAAATATAAGCGCCGAACTGCTTCATGTCGTTGAAGTCGCCGGCGGTGACGATCTTGAAGAGCTCGACCCGCTGCTTGGCGTCCAGCTTGTCCAACGGCAGGGCGAAGAAATACGGCCACACATAGAGTTCTTGTGGCGTGCCGGCATCGAGGTGGACGTAGCCGGCATTAAGCACCTCCTCCAGGATGGCCAGAATCTCCTGGCCGTCTGGGTCGCCGGAGAGGCCCTTGAGGAAGGCGATAGCGTCGCCGTCTATGTCGGTCAGCGATATCTGTGTCATGCTCTCGCCCGTGCCGATCAACGGCCGCAGCTTTTCGATATCGCCGCCCTTGCAGGCTTCGACGATCAGATCGTGCATGCGCCGCACCGGTTCCGGCAGCTTGCCGAGATCGTAGACGACCTCAGGCACCGGCGTTTCCGGATCGACACGCGGTCTGGTCACGCCGCCATCCGCCGGACTGTCCGGCTCGGCTTCGGCAGGAGCAGTCGGCTGGCTGGCCGGCGGCGGTGTTCCGACCGGATTGGGCATCGGCACGGCGCTTCCGGAGGGCGACATGTCGTCGTCGGCCGGCGGCGTGACTGTCGGGGGGAGCTCTTCGCGCTTGATTTCGCTCAGTGCATACACGGGGCTGCTCGCGAGACACACAAGCAGGGGAATCGCGGCACAGCAAGCGGCGAAGGAGATGCGAAGGACCAAGCCACACGGCTTGCCTGACATCGAAAAACTCACTGCCCGTTTCTCCCTGCTTCCGGGCATGACGCCCGAGCGGCATGTTGCCGTCAAAGAACCGGACGTCGGTTCAGTGCCGCAGCCGTTCAGGTTCGAAGGCGCCAGCAATCACCTTTTCACGCATACGGTCGAGCAGGGCAAGAGCCGAGGTCTCGCCATTGGCACGCAACATCTCGCCGAAGGCTGTTTCGAGCGCTGCTTCGGCAATGATCTCGGGCTCTATCCCGGCGGAGAGACCTTCCGCCCAGGCCTCGCTGTGGCTTTCCACGGCGGTCAGGCGTTTTTCTTCCCTGACCAGCGCGTCGATGTCGTTGACACCATGTTCCATAAGCGAATGTCCACCCTTTCAAGCTGCGATCCGTCGATGTGGATCAGGCCTGATCTGTTCATTTCACACGCAGGGACAATTAAGTATTTGTAAATACGACATTTTTTTGATCGTCTTTTACAAAGCCCAATTGCCTTGTGCGAAGCTGCGTTCAGCTCGAGTCAAACTTAGCCGATTGGGGCGGCCTGCGGGGCGAAAACCTTCAGTTTGAGTTAATTCCGCTTTCGCGCTGTAAGGTTTCGTTAATACTGTTGCAGAAGTGCAACATCAGGATTGCACCAAGATATCGACTGGCACAAGCCGATATATCGGCTGTGCCCAGCAATGATCCGGATAGTTGTTGATGAGCGAGTGCCTAGTTGCCGTAGCGCGAGGCAATATCGCGAGACAGCGTCTCGCCTTCCTTCATGTAGCGGCTGATGGCTTCGGTCGCCGAGGGCGTACACCGCGTATAGGTGCCGCCGAAGGAGCGGTAGCCGCGATTGAAGCTGGCAATGAAGCGGGCGCGCCGCTCGGCGTCCGGATTTTCCGAATCGAGCAGTTTTGTCATTTCGACACGCCACTGGTCGCCTTTCTCGCCGCACAGATTGCGCAGGAAATGCAGCGAGCCCAGAACCTCCGCCAGCCGCATCAACCCAGGCTCGAACGGCGATTCGGCGCTGAGCGCGGGCCGTATCGAAACGGTCGCGACGACCGCAAGACACGCGGCGAGGAGCATGGACGGACGGTTCATAAGCCTTCTCTACCCAACGGCGTGGCTCTGCCAAACAGGATAAGTCTTTGTGGCGAAACAATTTGTCGCCTGCAAGGCTGTTTTCAGGGCTTCGGCCCGTCGTCTCCGCGGGGGTCCAACAACTCCTCGGCCACGGCGAACACCGAGCCGGCGAGCGGCAATGCCGCCATCTCGCTGAGTGTATAGAAGGCCGCCGTCTCTGCGTCGTCGCTGGCTACCGCCTCGCCGCCGGCATAGGCCGCGCCGAAGACCGTGAGGAGGTAATCGACCGGGTGGCTGTCATCCCTGCCGTCAATGTGGATTTCCCGTAGCGGGCGATAATTTGTGGCGCGCAAACCGGTTTCTTCCTGAAGTTCGCGCTCTGCCGCTGCCTCCAGCGTCTCGCCGGGTTCGACCTTGCCGCCCGGAAAGGCATAGAGCCCTTGCGAGGGTTGCCGGGCTCGCTTGACCAGAAGCACGGTGTCTGCACGCACGACGGCGACCGAGACTGCCGGAAGTGTCTTGCGCGCTTCGTTCATGGGTTCCCGATCAGGCGTGTAGGCAGGTCTGTTGTGGACCGCCCAGCATGGGCAAGCTTTAGCGGTTGCGCAATGCCGGTTGCACCGGCACCTTCAGGAACCGAACCTTTCAAAGGGCGCCAATCGACCATGTGCGGACGTTTTGCCTTGACCGCGACGCCGGACCAGACTGCCGCCTTGCTAGGCTTGGCGGAACTGGAGGATTTCCCGGCGCGCTACAACATCGCACCAACCCAGCCGATCCTGATGGCGGTCGCCGGCCCCCCGCGGGCGCCGGGCTCCAATTTGCCCGACCGGCAGCCAATGCTGGTGCGCTGGGGGCTGATCCCGACCTGGGTCAAGGATACCAAGGAGTTTCCGCTGCTGTTCAACGCGCGCTCCGAGGGTGCCGCCGAAAAGGCGTCGTTCAAGGCCGCCATGCGCCATCGCCGCGCCTTGGTGCCGGCCACCGGCTTTTATGAATGGCGGCAAACCGGCGGCAAGAAAGGCCAGCCTTACTGGATACGCCCAAGGCATGGCGGGCTGGTCGCCTTCGCCGGCCTGGTCGAGACCTATGCCGAGCCGGGCGGTTCGGAAATGGACACCGGTGCCATCCTGACTATCAACGCCAATGCCGATATCGCGCATATCCACGACCGCATGCCTGTGGTGATCGACCCCAGGGATTTCGCCCGTTGGCTGGATTGCCGCACGCTCGAACCGCGTGATGTCGCCGATCTGTTGCGGCCGGCTCAACTCGATTTCTTCGAGGCCATTCCCGTCTCCGGCCTGGTCAACAAGGTCGCCAACACCGGACCGGAGATTCAGGAGCGGGGCGAGATCGGGCCGGAGCCCGAAAAGGTCAAGCGCCAGAAGCCCGGCGCGGACGACAATCAGATGACGTTGTTCTAGCTGAACTGTTCTCCAGCGACGTATGTCTGCGCCATTTGCCAGGCGCCCTTGGCGCCGGGCCGCACACCACTTCAGGCGGCGCGGGGCGACACGATCTTCTGTACCGGCTTTTTCTTCTTCGCGGTGTGAAGGAGGGCGGCGACGATCGCGGCCGGGCCGATCGCGCGGTAGTGGTTGGCCAGTGCCGGCTGCTTGGCTCGGTTGGCTTCCTGCTTGGTTCGGGGCATGTCTCTCTTCCCAGGTAACATTTTCGTGTCTGCGTTTGATGGCCGATTCTGACCAAATCGTGACGCCTGCTGATCTAGCCGGCGAATGTTTCATGACTGTGCCGACATGTTTAATAAAATGTTTCGGTGCATCATTACCTGTGATCCAGCGACGTTTTTGCCGAAACTTGCGACTTGACGGCAACACATGCCAAGGCGATAAAGCCGCCCATGAAAACGTCTTTCGCCATTTGTGGCATTTGCATTATTGGCTAGCCTCGCGCTGGTCCGGACGTTTTCGCCTCATCTTTCCCCAGATTGGACAAACGCCCCGGCCAGCAGGCTGGAGCCTGATTTGCGTTTCGCGCAGGGCTGGCTTCGTCAAATTGAGTTCTGAACCGGGAAGGCACGAATGTCCGACGCATCGCAGGGCCTGCGCCTCTACAACACGCTGACGCGGACGAAAGAGGATTTCGTCCCGATCGATCCAGACAATGTGCGCATGTATGTCTGCGGCCCGACCGTCTACGACTTTGCCCATATCGGCAATGCCAGGCCGGTGATCGTCTTTGACGTGCTTTTCCGCTTGCTGCGTCACGTCTATGGGCAGGCGCACGTCACCTATGTGCGCAACATCACCGACGTCGACGACAAGATCAACGCGCGCGCTCTGCGCGACTTCGGCGGCGAGATCGCTTCCGGAACACTTTCGCTCAATGAGGCGATCAGGCGGGTCACCGAAAAGACCGCCGATCAGTTCCATCGGGACGTGGCGGTTCTCGGCTGCCTGGAGCCGACGGTCGAGCCGCGCGCCACCGAATTCGTCGAGCCCCGCGCCGACGGCAAAGTCGACATGATCACCTTGATTCAAAGCCTGATCGAACGCGGCCATGCCTATGTTGCCGCGGGCGAAGTCCTGTTCGATACGGCGTCGATGCCGGACTACGGCCAACTGTCGAAGCGCAATCTCGACGAGCAGCAGGCTGGAGCTCGCGTCGCCGTCGACGCGCACAAGAAAAATCCCGGCGATTTTGTCCTGTGGAAGTTGTCGTCGCCGGAGGAGCCTGGCTGGAACTCGCCATGGGGCAGGGGTCGGCCGGGCTGGCACATCGAATGCTCGGCAATGTCGGCCGCCTATCTCGGCGAGGTGTTCGACATCCATGGCGGCGGCCTGGACCTGATCTTCCCGCACCATGAGAACGAGATCGCCCAGTCGCGCTGCGCCCATGGCACGGACGTGATGGCCAACATCTGGATGCACAACGGCTTCCTGCAGGTCGAAGGTCAGAAAATGTCGAAAAGCGTCGGCAATTTCTATTCGATCAACGAACTGCTCGAGACCGAGACGTTTGGCGGCCGCAAATGGCCGGGCGAGGTGCTGCGGCTGGCAATGCTGATGACGCACTATCGCGAACCAATCGACTTTTCCGTGCGCAAGCTGGAAGAGGCCGAGAACACGCTGCGCAAATGGAAGCGGGCCGCCGACCTTGCGCCGGCCGCCGCAGGACTGCTGCCCGTGCAGGTCATCGATGCCTTGTCGGACGATCTCGCAACCTATGCCGCCTTCCAGGTCTTGACGCAATTGGCTGGCGAAGCAGCGGACGGCAACGATGCGGCGGCTGCGCTGAAGGCGTCGCTGCTGTTCCTCGGCTTCGATGTCGCGTCGGCGACGGTTGATGAAGACCACGTCGCCAAGGCAATCGCCAAGCGTCTCGCATTCATCGCCGCCAAGAACTGGGCCGAGGCCGACCGCATCCGCGACGAACTGCTGGCGCAAGGTGTACAGTTGAAAGACGGCAAGGATCCGGTCACTGGCGAGCGCATCACCACCTGGGAGGTCAAGCGGTGAGGGTGGCGCTGGGTATTAAGTTGGCGAAAGCGCTGGTGACAGCCAATCTCCCCCCTTGCGGGGGAGATCAGCCTCCGCCGCCGATTTCGCTAATCATCGGCCAAAGGGTGTTTGATGGGACACGATCTCGTTCCGCAACGACACCGCCGGAATGCAAAATCCATGCGTCACGTCATGACCGATGCGGAGTTGAAGCTCTGGAATGAGTTGCGCGCTCACCGATTGATGGGGATGAGCTTTCGGCGGCAGGTGCCGATCGGTCCCTACATTGTAGACTTTGCTTGCTCGGCCTACCACCTCATCGTCGAGGTAGACGGCAGCCAGCATGCGGATACCGAAAATCTGCAACGGGATGAAGCTCGAAGCGCCTATCTGAAGGCGAGCGGCTGGACCATCCTGCGCTTCTGGAACGACGACGTCATTCGCGATATCGACAATGTCTGCCAGCACATCGTGATCGTGGCCGGTTTGGCTGATGCGGCGATGCCGGCGAGCGGACCAGCAAGGGAGGTATTTCCATGATCGACCATCTCGGCATTGACGTTGCCGATTTCGACGCTTCGAAGGCTTTCTATGACAAGGCGATGGCGCCGCTTGGGGCCGCGCTGCTCTATATGGTGCCGCTGGAATACACCGGCGGTGAAAAGGTCGGTGGCTACGGTCGCGATCGGCCGGTGTTTTGGCTGCAGGAAGGCAAGGATGGTCAGAAGGCCCATCAGCACGTTGCCTTCACCGCGCGCAGCCGCGCCGAGGTCGAAGCCTTCTATGCCGCAGCCCTTGCCGCCGGCGGCAAGGACAATGGCGGGCCAGGCCTGCGCCCGCACTATCATCCGGACTACTACGCCGCCTTCGTCCTCGATCCCGACGGCAACAATGTCGAAGCCGTCTGCCATGCCCCGGAGTGAACAGCGATGAGCCTCGACAACCGGCCGGTCTATACCGGCGGCTGCCAGTGCGGCGCGGTGCGCTTTCGCGTTGAAGGCGCGCTCGGCGACGCTTCGGTCTGCCATTGCCGCATGTGCCAGAAGGCGTTCGGCTCGTTCTATGCGCCGCTGGTTTCGGTGCGTGGCGCCCGGCTCGACTGGACGCGCGGCGAGCCGAAATACTTCCGCTCCTCCAACCATGTCGATCGCGGTTTTTGCGCCGATTGCGGCACGCCGCTGACCTTCACCGCGCCGGACGGCGTTGGCCTCGCCATCGGCGCGTTCGACAATCCGGCGGAGATCGTGCCGCTGATCCAATGGGGCACCGAGGCAAAGCTGCCTTATGTCGATACGATCCCGCAATTGCCGGGCGAGGAGACGATGGCCGACGTGTCGTCGGCCTCTTATCTGGCGGATCTCGTCTCCTATCAGCATCCGGACCACGACACCGAACAATGGCCGCCAAAGGAAAGATCATGACCGATCAGGTAAGAACCGGCGGCTGCCAGTGTGGCGCCGTGCGTTTCCGCATTCATGGAGCGCTCGGCCGTCCATCGGTCTGCCATTGCCGCATGTGCCAGAAGCAGTTCGGCTCGTTCTTCGGTGCACTGGTCACGGTGCCCAGGGACGGCGTCGAATGGACCCATGAAGAGCCGAGCTATTTCCAGTCGTCGGTCAACATCGATCGTGGTTTCTGCGCCCGCTGCGGGACGCCGCTGACCTACCGGCAGCCCAGTGGACTTGAGATCGCTATCGGTGCCTTCGACGACCGCTCCGATCTTGCCCCGCAGATCCAGGTCAACTACGCCGCGCGGCTGCCCTGGGTGGAGACGATCTTCGATCAGCCCGCCCACCAGGATCCCGACTACTACAACAGGCAGGAATCCATCATCTCCTTCCAGCACCCAGACCATGAAACAGCGGACTGGCCGACCAAAGGTTTGCAGCTATGAGCAGTCAATTGCGTACGCTTTATCCCGAGATCGAGGCGTTCGATTCCGGCATGCTGGATGTCGGCGACGGCCATCAGGTCTACTGGGAGCGTTCGGGCACGAGGGGTGCCAAGCCGGCGGTGTTCCTGCATGGCGGGCCGGGCGGCACCATTTCCCCAAAACACCGGCGGCTGTTCGACCCGAAGCTCTACGATGTCATCCTGTTCGACCAGCGCGGCTGCGGAAAATCGACGCCCAACGCCTCGCTCGAAGCCAATACGACCTGGCACCTGGTCGCCGACATCGAACGCCTGCGCGAAATGGCCGGCTTCGACAAATGGCTGGTGTTCGGCGGCTCCTGGGGGTCGACGCTGGCGCTCGCCTATGCCGAGACGCATCCCGATCGCGTCAGCGAGTTGGTGGTGCGCGGCATCTACACGCTGACGCGTGCGGAACTCGAATGGTACTATCAATTCGGCGTCTCGGAAATGTTCCCGGACAAATGGGAGCGCTTCCTGGCGCCGATCCCGGAGGCCGAGCGCGGCGACATGATGGCTGCCTACCGCAAGCGGCTGGTCGGCACGGATCGCAAGGCGCAGATCGAGGCGGCCCGCGCCTGGAGCCTGTGGGAAGGCGAAACGATCACGCTTTTGCCCGAGCCGGAGACCAGCGGACCATTTGGGCAGGACGACTATGCCATCGCCTTTGCCCGCATCGAGAACCACTATTTCGTCCATGCCGGCTGGCTGGAGGAAGGGCAGTTGCTGCGCGACGCGCACAAGCTGGCTGACATTCCCGGCACCATCGTCCATGGCCGCTACGACATGCCGTGCCCGGCGCATTATGCCTGGGCGCTGCACAAGGCCTGGCCAAAGGCGGATTTCCACCTGATCGAGGGCGCCGGTCATGCTTATTCGGAGCCGGGGATTTTGGATCGGCTGATCCGCGCGACGGACAAGTTTGCAGGCAAATGACCATGACCCGCGAGCGCCTCTATCTCTTCGACACCACATTGCGCGATGGCCAGCAGACCCCTGGCATCGACTTTTCCGTCGAGGACAAGATCGCCATCGCGAAACTGCTCGATGCTTTTGGCCTCGACTATGTCGAAGGTGGCTATCCCGGCGCCAATCCGACCGACACCGCCTTCTTCCAGGAGAAACGTACGTCGCGCGCCAAATTCGTCGCCTTCGGCATGACCAAACGGGCTGGGGTGTCGGCTTCCAACGATCCCGGCCTTGCGTCACTCGTGCAATCCAAGTCGGATGCCATCTGCTTCGTCGCCAAGAGTTGGGACTACCATGTCCGTGTCGCGCTCGGCTGCACCAATGAGGAGAACCTCGACGCCATCAAGGCCTCCGTCGAGGCGGCGATCGCCGCCGGCAAGGAGGCGTTGGTCGACTGCGAGCATTTTTTCGACGGCTTCAAGGTCAATCCCGATTATGCGCTGGCCTGCGCCAGGACCGCCTATGATGCCGGCGCGCGCTGGGTGGTGCTGTGCGACACCAATGGCGGCACGCAGCCATCGGAAGTCCGCGCCATCGTCGAGAAGGTTATTTTATCAGGTATTTCAGGCGATCATCTCGGCATCCATGCCCATGACGACACCGGCCAGGCGGTCGCCAATTCGCTTGCCGCGGTCGAGGCCGGCGTGCGCCAGATCCAGGGCACGCTCAATGGCATCGGCGAGCGCTGCGGCAACGCCAATTTGATCTCGATCGTGCCGACGCTGGCGTTGAAACCGGCCTTCGCCGATCGTTTCGACACCGGTATTTCGGCTGAGGCGCTGACCGGCATTTCGCGCCTGTCCCGCGCCTTCGACGAACTCCTGAACCGAGCGCCAGAGGCACAGGCGCCCTATGTCGGGGCCTCTGCTTTCGCCACCAAGGCAGGCATCCATGCCTCCGCGCTGGCCAAGGAGCCGGCGACCTATGAGCATGTACCCCCGGAAACGGTCGGTAACCGCCGCCGCGTCATGGTTTCGGACCAGGGCGGGAAGGCCAATTTCCTCGCCGAGTTGAGGCGGCGCGGCATCGAGGTGCCGAAGGACGATCACCGGCTCGACGCGCTGATATCAGTGGTCAAGGAGCGCGAGGCCGAGGGCTACGCCTATGAGGGCGCCGATGCCAGCTTCGAGCTCCTGGCACGCAAGATGCTGCACGGCCTGCCGGAGTTCTTCAACGTCACCTCGTTCCGCTGTATGGTCGAGCGCCGCTTCGACGCCAACGGCCAGCTGAAGACGGTCTCCGAAGCGATCGTCAAGGTGGTGGTCGACGGCGAGGAGAAGATGTCGGTGGCCGAGGGGCATGGCCCGGTCAACGCACTCGACATTGCGCTGCGCAAAGACCTCGGCAAATTCCAGGGCGAGATCGCCGACATGGAGTTGGCCGACTTCAAGGTGCGTATCCTCAATGGCGGCACCGAGGCGATCACCCGCGTTCTGATCGAATCGCATGACGGCACCGGCGCGCGCTGGTGGACGGTCGGCGTTTCCGAAAACATCATCGACGCCTCGTTCCAGGCGCTGATGGATTCCATCGTCTACAAGCTGATGAAGAACCGCGAGATGGCCGGACTGGTGGCCGCCGAATAGGGTTGAACCATCAGCGAAAGTCCATTGATCCATCAGAACTTTGCGATGGTCTTGCCAAGGTGACTGGGCCATAGCGTTGGCCCATGGCCACTGAAGCAATTACCCTGGACGCGGATTCCAAGGCCCGGCGCGGCTTTCTGCTGGCGCTCGGCGCCTATCTGCTGTGGGGATTGCTGCCCTTCTACATGAAGGCGGTCGCTCATCTGCCGCTCGCCGAAGTCATTGCCCATCGCATCGTCTGGTCGGTGCCGATCGCCGCCGCCGTTCTGGTCTGGGCCGGCCGCATGGCGGATTTCAAGGCGGCACTGCGCTCGCCGCGCACCATCGCCATGGCCGCGCTGACGGCGGCGCTGATCTCGGTCAACTGGGGCATCTATGTCTGGGCGATCGCTGTCGACCGCACCGTCGAAACCGCGCTCGGCTACTACATCAATCCACTGGTCAACGTCGTCGTCGGCGCGCTGCTGCTTGGCGAGCGGCTCGACCGGCTGCAGATCGCGGCAGTGGTGCTGG
>NZ_RZTE01000004.1:304628-308372 GCF_003997415.1 Mesorhizobium sp. M7A.F.Ca.MR.245.00.0.0
GTGCTGGCGGCCGTCGCAGTCGCCGTGCTGACCGTCGAGGGCGGCAAGCTGCCCTGGGTGTCGCTGGCGCTGGCGTTTTCCTTCGCCGCCTACGCCTTCTTCCGCAAGACGCTGCCGATCGGACCGAGCCAGGGATTTTTGCTCGAAGTCCTTCTGCTGTCGGTGGTGGCGCTTGGCTACATCGTCTATCTCATCGCGACCGAACAGGATCACATCTTATCCAGCAGTGGCACCGATACGGCATTGCTGATCGGCTGCGGTCCGGTCACATCGATCCCGCTGCTGCTGTTTGCGTTCGGCGCGAGGCTGCTGCGGCTGTCCACCATCGGCATCATGCAGTACATCGCGCCGACCATTGTGTTTCTGATCGCCGTGCTGATCTTCGACGAGCCTTTCGGCACCACCCAGGCGATTGCCTTTGGCCTGATCTGGACCGCGCTCGCGATGTATTCCTGGTCGATGTTCCGTGGCCGCGAGATCCGGCCGGCGGTGCCGGCTGCAAGGTAAGGGTCCCCTATGTACCTGCTGCATATCGCCAACAAGAATTATTCCTCATGGTCGCTGCGGCCTTGGGTGTTGATGCGAGAGCTGAACATCCCGTTCGAGGAACGGCTGACGCCATTCCCGACCGCATCGAGTTGGGATCTGTACCGGCCCTTCTCGCCGAGCGGCCGCGTGCCGTGCCTGATCGACGATGGCTGGGCGGTCTGGGATTCGCTGGCCATCGTCGAATATCTGGCCGAACGCCACCATGGCGTGTGGCCTGTCGAGGCCAAGGCGCGCGCCTGGGCACGCTCGGCCGCCGCCGAGATGCATTCGAGCTTCACCGCATTGCGCGGGGCATGCCCGATGAGTTGCGGCGTGCGCGTAAAGCCATTCCCGATGTCCGATGCGCTGAAGCAGGACATCTTTCGCCTCGGCGATCTCTGGAACGATGGCCTTGCCCGTTTCAGCGGGCCGTTTCTGGCCGGCGCTCATTTTACCGCCGTCGACGCTTTCTTTGCCCCGGTGGCGTTCCGCGCCCAGTCCTATGGGCTCTCCTTCGAGGGTGCGGCTGCGGCTTATCCGGCGCAATTGCTTGCCCTGCCGGCGATGCGCGAATGGTATGCGGCTGGCTTGGCCGAGACCTGGCGCGAGCCCGACCACGAAGCGGAAGCCGCCGCCGCCGGCACCATCATCGAGGATCTTCGCGCCTCGGCGTGAAAGTCGCCGGGCGGGCGTTACATCTGTCCGAGCCGCCTGACAAAGAGATAGGTCGCGCCCGCGATCACCATCGCTACCGCCGTCACCACCCAGAAGCCCATTGGCGTGTCGACCAGCGGCAGGCCGCCGACATTCATGCCGAACAGGCCCGAGATGATGGTCATCGGCAACAGCACCGCCGTCATCACCGACAGTACGTACAGCAGCCGGTTCGACTGCGTCGTCAGCTTGGCCATAAGCTCGTCCTGCAACAGCCGGGCGCGTGCCTGCAATTGTTCGCCATCATAGTGCAGCGTCTGCGCCCTGTGTGAAAGACGCGCGGCCATGTCGTTGATGCTGTCGGGCAGGTCGTTACGGTGCGAGTGGTCGAGATGGCGAAACAGATTGGTCAGCGTCGCCATCTGCCTGTGGATCACCACCAGATGCCGGCGCGCGTCGACCAGGGATTGCCGTTCATTGTGCCATGCGTCGCAGACGATGCGATCCTCGATCCCGTCGAGGCTGTCGCCGAGTGCCGCAAGTTCCGCCACCATGCCGTCGAAGGACTGGCCGACAACCGCCTCGATCAACTCGGCCGGCGAGCGGAACTTGCGCGATCCATTCTCGATCGCCTTGCGGATGTTGTCGACCGACTGCAGCGGTTGCTTGCGGGCGCCGACCAGCATCGTGTCGTTGAGCGCGAAGCGGAAATGGCCAAGCCCGCCCGCTTCCGCCGAATAGTCATGGCGCAGGTCCGGCAGATCGCCATAGAGCCAGTCGTTCTCGAGGTCGATGTGGCAGCCATGGCTGGCGGACAGGAAAGCTTCGCGCACCGGTGCCGGCAAAGCCTGATCGGCGCCGATCTCATGGCGGGCCCGCATGTCGGAAAGCTGGTAGCTGCGCCATGTCCAGTGCGCGGCGGTGGCGTCCCTGGTTCGCACGCCCTCAGCGGTGAAATGATAGATGAAGAACAATCCGTGCTCGTCGGGCAGGTAGGGCGACAGGTCGGTGCCTTCCGGGGCGAGAGTGATATCCATGGGGCGGTGCCAGATGCATGTTCCGAAATGGCACCGCACGGCGGCTGCCTGGCCTTGATTTCTAGCACGAGCGAACCCGGTTCCGTATGACGGTTTCTTGACAGCCGATCACGGTCTGTCGATCACCCACGTCAATCCGGTGGTGACGCCTTCGCCACCCCGGATTGTGCCCCGGTCAGTGCTTCGGGCCGAAGCCGGGGTAGGGCTTGAGGGGCACGATTGCGGCAATGTCCATCATGCCGGCCTTGACCAGCGGCAAGGTGGCGAGATGGCCGCGAACCTCTGCATCATCGGCGGCTTCGAGCATCATGCCGCTGCCCGGGATGTCGCCTCGGTTCCACACCTGGCGTACCGCGCCTTCGGCATAGAGCGTGCGCCGCTGTTCGGCTTCGCCGGGCAGAAGCGGAGCGAAATCGGCATCGGCAAATTTTTCGGTGTTGCGGGTGAGAAGGGCAAAGAACTGCATGGCGGTCTCCTGTGGTTGGATGGCCGAACTATCGCTCCCGCTGGTCAGACTGTCCAAGACTGGTTAGGATAAAGTTGAGACCTCAGGGGACTGGAGCCTGGAGAAAAATGTTCGACCTGCGCCAGATCAGGTATTTCGTCACCGTCGCCGAAACCGGCAATGTCGGGCGCGCCGCCGAGATGCTGCATATTTCTCAGTCGCCGCTCAGCCGGCAGATCATCCAGCTCGAGGAGCAGTTGGGTGTTTCCCTCTTTGAAAGGTCGAAGCAGCGGGTCCATCTCAACGCCGAGGGGCGCGCCTTCCTCACCGAGGCCCGCGCGCTGCTATCCGATGCGCGACGTTTGGAGGAGTTCGGCCGCAACCTGGCCAGCGGCGCCGTCGGCCGGCTCGCCATCGGCTATGTCGAAGGCGCCGTTCATGCCGGGCTTGTCGCCGGGATGCTGCGCCAGTTCCGTCGCGACCGGCCGGATTTCCATCTGCAGCTGAGAAGCCTGCGTTCTGCGGCGCAATTGGAAGGGCTACGGCAGCGGTCGCTGGATCTGGGCTTTGTCTACTCGCCGCCAGCCGATGATGACCCGGATGTCGCCGCCATGGCGCTGCGGCATGAGCCGCTGGTGCTGGCGATCCCCGAAGATGATCCGCTTGTTCAATTACCAGAGGTTGGGCCGCATCACCTTGACGGTCGCACCTGGATCACCGTCGTGCGCCAGCCGGACGACACCAATCGCGGCCAGTTCCTTGCCGCCTGCGCCAAAGCCGGCTTTTTGCCCGACATCGCCTATGAAACGGCGGATCCGCTGACCTCGCTCGGCCTTGTCAGCGCCGGCCTTGGTCTGGCGACGGTGCAAGCCAGCCTGCGCGCCACTGCGCCGCCGCGGATCGTATTTCGCGACCTGCCGTGGTTCGACCGCACGGTTTCACTCCATCTCGCCTGGCGGCGTCAAGACCGGCGGGCGGTGATTGCCGATTTGCGGCAGGCTGCGGAGGAAGAGGGGAGTAGGGAGTAGGGCAGTAGGGCAGTAGGGCAGTAGCGCAGGACACTCCAGGCAATTCACATAC